>NZ_JAGGNA010000001.1:2132875-2440750 GCF_017875765.1 Flavobacterium sp. CG_23.5
TCCGGACAGTTGCCCGAAGATTTCCTTTGGAAAAATGATGGTTACTGAAAACGGCAAAAGAACCATGTCAATGTCAATTCATGTGCATCACGGATTAATGGATGGTCTTCATCTGGGACAATTTGTTGATTATTTCCAAGAAATTATGAATCAGTAAACTAAGTATTTTTTGTAACTTTACGAAGGAAACTTTAAAAACTTAGCCATGTTATCAAAAACCATTGAAACCGCACTAAACCATCAGGTTCGTATCGAAGCTGAATCTTCACAAATTTACCTTTCTATGGCTTCTTGGTCTGAAACTCATGGTTTGGAAGGTATTTCAAAATTTATGTATGTACAATCGGATGAGGAACGCGCGCACATGCTTAAGTTGGTAAAATTCATCAACGAACGTGGCGGTCATGCCCGAGTTACAGAATTAAAAGCACCAAAGACAACCTATGAAACATTCAAAGAAATGTTTGAAGAGCTTTATAAACACGAAATTTTTGTTTCAGCCGCTATCAACGAATTGGTCGATATTTCACTGTCTGAGAAAGATTATGCTACGCACAACTTCTTGCAGTGGTACGTATCCGAACAAATTGAAGAAGAAGCTCAGGCTAAACTTATTTTAGATAAAATAAACTTAATTGGCGATGATAAAGGCGGTTTGTATTTATTTGATAGAGATATCCAACAACTGTCTGAAAAATCCACGGTTTAAAAAGACAATAAATAGTCACTCTATTTAACACAAAAGGAGTATTATCTCATAATTTTAATTCTCTACAAATTGAGTAAAAAGAATAAAAATAAGGAAAAGAAAAAGGATAAAAAAGTAGGCCCTAAAAGCGATAAAGCTGATAAAGGCTTAAAGAAAGAATGTTGCGAAAAATATAAAAAAGGCGAAGACAAACGATGCAAACGATGTCCCTGCTTTGATTTATAAAAAAAAGAAAATTGATTGCTTTTCGCTAGTTTATTTTACATAAAAAAACCACCGATGATTATCGGTGGTTTTTGCTTTGTTTCCAGTAATAGTTTGCAACATCATAACAACTACAAGCTAATTAAAGAGGTGTCATTAGTCAAAATGACCATATGATAAAAGGAGACCAAAACGGAGAATGTTTACGGACTATTATTTCCCTAAAAGAAGAACATCGTTAACCACTACTTCCGTAATATACCGTTTTTCACCATTTTTATCATCGTAACTTCTATGGGTTAATTTCCCTTCAATGGCTATTTCTTTTCCTTTAGTAACATATTTTTCAATGATTTCGGCAGTTTTACCCCAAGCTACTAATTTGTGCCATTGGGTTTCTTCAACTTTTTCTCCTTTATCGTTTTTGTAGCTTTCGTTTGTAGCAATTGTAAAATTGGCTAATTTTTTTCCTCCGTCAAAATTTTTGATTTCTGGATCATTCCCTACGTGTCCAATTAACTGTACTTTGTTTCTTAATGCATTCATGGCGTGTAAAATTTAAATGTTAGTGTATATAAGTTATTTGTTGAATCCTTCTTTCAAATCAACAGGGCAAAGATGCGGTGAGTTCAAAAAATTATTCGGTAGATAACTACTTACTTTCGGTTGTAACTATTTGTAAACGTTTGTAAATGGAATTAAATTGTTACATTTGGTAGAAATCAATTTGTTATGCAAGCCAAAATAAAAAAAGTAGAATTACGAAATCTAGAATTTGAGGACTACAAACAATTAAAAAAATCTATGGTAGAGTCCTATCCAGAAATGGCAGATTCGTACTGGAAAGAACAAGACATCGAGAAGTTACTTGGTCTATTTTCTGAAGGACAATTAGTGATTTTAGCAGACGGAAAAGTAGTGGGTGCTGCACTATCATTAATTGTAGATGAAGTTTTAGTTGATAAAAATCCGAATTATTCTCAAATAACAGGGAACTCTTCCTTTTCAACACACAATCCAAAAGGAGAAATACTATACGGAATTGATGTTTTTATTCATCCTGACTATCGAGGTTTGAGACTTGGTAGAAGATTGTATGATGCCCGAAAAGAATTGTGCGAAAAATTAAACCTAAAGGCAATCGTTTTTGCAGGAAGGATTCCAAATTACAGCAAATATGCTGAAAAACTGACTCCGAAAAAGTATATCGAAAAAGTAAAATTAAAAGAATTGCATGACACTGTGCTTTCCTTTCAGCTAAGTAATGATTTTCACGTAATGAGAATTATGAAAAACTATTTGCCAGGAGACACCGATTCTAAGGAATTTGCTGTGTTACTGGAATGGAACAATATTTATTATGATGAAAGTCCCCAACTAATAAATACTCAAAAAAGCATCATCAGACTTGGATTAATTCAATGGCAAATGCGTCCGTTAATAAATCTTGAAGCCTTATTTGAACAGGCTGAATTTTTTATTGATGCCATATCAGGTTACAAAAGTGATTTTGCCCTTTTTCCTGAGTTGTTTATTGCTCCTTTAATGGCAGATTACAATCATCTATCCGAGCCTGACGCCATTCGAGAACTAGCCAAATATGCAGACCCCATTCGCAAAAAATTTCAGGAACTTGCCATTTCTTATAACATAAATATCATTTCAGGAAGCATGCCTTATTTAGAAAATGGCACTTTGTATAATGTGGGATTTCTTTGTAAAAGAGATGGAACCTCTGAAATGTATTATAAGATTCATATCACTCCAAATGAAGTGCTGCATTGGGGAATGAAGGGTGGTTCACAATTTAAAACTTTTGACACAGATTGTGGGAAAATAGGCATTATGATTTGCTATGATGTTGAATTTCCGGAAATGTCGAGATTATTGGCCGATGAAGAAATGAATATTTTATTTGTCCCATTTTTAACCGATACGCAAAGTGGCTATACACGAGTAAAACACTGTGCACAAGCACGAGCGATAGAAAACGAATGTTATGTCGCGATTGCCGGATGTGTTGGGAATCTCCCAAAAGTAAACAACATGGATATTCAATATGCTCAAACCGCTGTTTTTACACCTTCGGATTTTGCATTTCCCAGCACCGGAATAAAAGCAGAAACGACTCCAAATACTGAAATGACTTTAATTGTAGATGTCGATTTAAATTTGCTCAAAGAGCTACATGAACACGGAAGCGCCAGAATCCTAAAAGACCGTCGAACTGATTTATATGAAATTAGAAAAATCAATCCATGAATAAAACCTGCTTAGAATGTGGAGAAAAGATTGTAGGACGAGAAGACAAAAAGTTTTGTAGTGACGGTTGCCGTAATGCCTACAACAATAAAATAAATAAAGACAGCACTAATTTTATGCGCAACATCAACAATAAGTTGCGCAAAAATTACCGCATTCTATCTGAACTCAATATTGAAGGAAAATCAAAAACCACCCGTGCAAAACTTTTAAGTAAAGGTTTTGACTTCGAATTTTTTACCAATATTCTACAGACCAAAACAGGAAATACCTACTATTTCCTGTATGACCAAGGCTATATGGTTTTGGACAATGATTTTTATGTGCTTGTAAAAAAAGACATCTGATACCAGGACCCAACCTACCAACCAACTAACCAAAATGAAAAAAGATTATTCCTCTATTTTATCCGCATTGTTTGTCCTCGGAGTTCTTGGATTAATTTATGCTACAATGATGCCGCAATGGCCTTCTGATGACGCGCAATCTCTTTCGGAATTTTCAACCCAAAGAGCTTTGACTCAGGTGGCAACAATTGCAAAACAACCTCATTATGTGGGTTCCCAGAATCACGAATTTGTTGCCAATTATCTCCAAAAAGAGCTTAACAAATTAGGACTGGAAAGTTCCGTACAAGAAGGATATACGTTGAGTGATTGGGGTAATCTGGTAAAATCTAAAAATATCTTGGCTCGAATAAAAGGCACAAGAAATTCCAAAGCCTTGTTATTGCTTTCTCATTACGACAGCGCACCACACTCCTTTTCTCACGGTGCCAGTGATGACGCATCGGGAGTAGCGACGATTTTGGAAAGTGTACGGGCATTTTTGAACACTAAAAAACAACACAAAAACGATATTATTATTCTGTTTTCGGATGCTGAAGAATTAGGTTTAAATGGTGCCGCATTATTTGTAACACAACATCCGTGGGCAAAAGAAGTGGGTTTGGTATTGAATTTTGAAGCACGCGGTTCTTCCGGTCCAAGTTACATGTTGATGGAAACCAATAAAGGAAACGCGGGATTGGTAAAAGAATTTGCTTCCGCAGGCGCCACTTATCCAGTTTCCAATTCGTTGATGTACAGCATTTATAAAATGTTACCCAATGATACAGATTTGACGGTTTTTAGAGAACAAGCCAATATTCAGGGTTATAATTTTGCGTTTATAGATGACCATTTTAATTATCACACCGCGCAAGATGACATCAATCATTTGAACAAAAACACCTTAACACATCAGGGAACGTATTTGATGCCGTTGTTGAATTATTTTTCTAATGCTGATTTGAATACCACGAAAGCCACGGAGGATTATGTCTATTTTACGATTCCCAACACTTTTATAAGTTACCCTTTTAACTGGGTTTTACCTATGGCGGTAATTGCTTTTGTCTTCTTTATACTCCTGATTTTCGTAGGCATTGCAAAACGTATTTTATCTTTCCGTGAAATTATCAAAGGATTTGTTCCGTTTTTGGGTTCCATACTCGTTACCGGATTAATCACTTTTTTAGGATGGAAAGCTTTGTTGAAATTATATCTGCAGTACAATGATTTACTTAACGGATTTACCTATAACGGTCATGCCTATATTAGCGCTTTTGTTCTCTTGGCGATAGCGATTAGTTTTGCATTTTACCAACGTTTTTCTGCCAATAAGATAACCATGAATCATTATGTGGCACCATTATTTATTTGGATCATCATTAATGGATTTCTTGCTTTTAGTTTACAAGGAGCAGGATTTTTGATTATTCCTGTTTACTTTGGTCTATTTTCTTTTGGTTTATTTATTATCACGCAGAAATCCAGTAAAGTACTAAATCTGATTTTCAGCATTCCTGCATTATTAATTATAGCACCATTTATTCAAATGTTTCCGATAGGATTGGGACTAAAAGTGCTGTTTGGAAGTGCCATTCTTACCGTTTTAGCATTCGGATTACTATTGCCGTTGTTTGGGGCTTTCGCCAAAAAGGGAATCTGGTCCTTAGTGTTTTTTGTACTCGCCATCGGCTTTTGTGTGAAAGCACATTCTGAATCCGGGTACGAAAAAGGAAAGGCCAAATCAAACAGTTTGTTGTATATCTATAATGCCGACACCAATAAAGCCAGTTGGGCAACGTATGACACCAATCTTGATTCATGGGTGAAAGGCTATTTGGGTGAAAACCCAAAAGATGCAACCGCTTTAAATGAAACGCCTTTATACAGTAAATATAATTCTAGATTTACCTATGCACAAGAAGCTCCAAAAAAAGAGCTCCAAAAACCAACAATCGAATTTCTTGAAGATAGAATTGTTGGCAATCAAAGGTATTTGAAACTACGAATTTCACCCAATCGCAAAGTAAATCGCTATGATATTTTTGCCAATGAAAAAATGATAATTCATAACTTCAAAGCAAATGGAACTAGCACTTTAGGTCAAAAAGGTTCCAAATATCAACGAAACGGAAAGAAAATTTTGAGTTATTATGTGGTGGATAATTTACCTTTGGAAATGCAATTCAGTACTGATGCAACTTCAATTTTAGATATGGAAATGATGGAAAGTTCATTCGATTTAATGACCAATCCCTTATTTACCATGACAAAAAGAGAAGATTGGATGATGCCAACACCTTTTGTTTTGAATGATGCGGTGGTAATTAAGGAAAAGATAAATCCTAGCCCTCTGCCAGTTTTAGTTGACACGGATTTAAAAACCAAGGAAGCAAAACCTTTTATAAAAGAAAGTTTAATAATTGAGAATGATACTATAAAAGTCAAGTAATTTTAATGAAACTTGAACACTTAAAAATATGTCATCACAAATTGTGATGATTTTGAAACAAATTGGTTACAATAAATAAAATGACAAAAATCAGTATTCTTGGTTGCGGTTGGTTGGGTTTGCCTTTGGCGAAAGCTCTGTTAGAAAAAGGATTTTCATTACATGGATCGACGACTTCTTCAGAGAAACTTTCGATATTAGAAAACGCAGGAATTAGTCCTTTTTTAATTTCGTTTCATAGCAAAAGTGTTTCAGGTTCCATTGAATCTTTTTTGCTTGGAAGCGACACTTTACTAATCGATATTCCACCAAAATTACGAGGAATCAATAGCGAAAGTTTTGTCGAGAAAATAGCAACATTGGTTCCCTTCATAGAAAAATCGGCTGTGAAAAACGTCCTTTTTATCAGTTCCACTTCTGTTTATGGAGAAGAAAATGATATTGTAACCGAAGAAACACCATTAAATCCAGATACGGAAAGCGGCAAACAGTTAGTTGAAGCAGAACAAATTTTGCAAAGCAACACTAATTTTAAAACTACTGTAATTCGTTTTGGTGGATTAATTGGCGAAGACCGACATCCTGTTAAATTTTTAGCGGGACGAGAAAATCTGGATAATCCAGAAGCTCCTATCAATTTGATTCATCAGGAAGATTGCATTGGCATAATTCTAAAAATTATTGAAACCGATTGTTGGAATGAAACGTTCAATGCAGTCGCCCCTTTTCATCCTTCCCGCGCCACTTATTATACTCAAAAAGCTGCCGATTTGAATTTGCCGTTGCCAAAATTTAATGATGAAAATGCTTCCATCGGAAAAACCATTTTGAGTGATAAAGTTGCAACCATTTTAAAATATACTTTTACTAAACCCAGTCTATAAAGTGAGAACCAAACTTAAAAATGCCGTTTCATCTAAGATAAATTTAATTGGATTACCCATTTTAGCATTATGCTGGGTGAGTTTTTTTTGGGGTACCACTTGGATTGCTTCAAAAGAAGGAGTAAAACACATGCCACCATTGCAACTTGCCGCCATTAGACAATTCATTGGAGGGGCACTTTATATTTGTTTTTTCTTGTTTAAAAAAACACCTTGGCCGAAAGGAAAACAATGGAAAACCATCCTCATTCTAAGCGTTCTTAATTTCGTTTTAAGCAATGGATTAAGCACATGGGGCGTGAAATACATCAGCAGTGGATTAGGCGCCATAATTGGAGCTATTGTACCATTATGGATTGTTATAATCAGTATTTTTAGAGGAGAACGACTTGCGCGATTAGCCATAATTGGTTTAATTGTAAGTTTTGGCGGTGTTTGTGTCGTGTTTTATGATCATTTAAATGATTTCTTAAAACCGGATTTTAGATTTGGAATTTTTATTTCGATAATTTCAACGTTGACTTGGGCGTTTGGATCGTTGTATACCAAGAAAAAAGCGGCAAGTTTCAATCCATATTTTAGTTTAGGATTACAAATGTTCCTTTCCAGCATTTTACTTTTCGCCTTCACCGGAGCTACCGGAACTTCCGTACCATTGAGTTCAATTCCAGCTATTTCCTGGTGGGCAATCTCTTATTTAGTTGTTTTCGGCTCTGTTCTTACCTTTATCGCTTTTATTTATGCGCTGCAACATCTACCGGCACAAATAAGCAGTATTTATGCCTACATAAATCCAATAATAGCCGTAATTTTAGGTGCTCTAATTTTCAGCGAATCGCTCAATGCCGCTATAGCTATTGGTGGCGGAGTTATTTTAAGCGGACTTTATATGGTCAATTACTCGTTGAGAAAAGGGCGAAAAAATAGTGTCGTAACCAAATAAAACCAAAAAATATGAAATTAAAAAACTTTCTTTTGACTGCCGCGTCTTTCCTTACTTTGTTTGTTGTTCATGGACAACAAAAGAAAAGTACAGTAATTCCAAATGAAAATTTAATCACGGAGAATATTGCTGAAATCCCAAGAGAACTCGCCAATGAGGTAAAGAAATATTCGGAATCCAGAAGTGCTTCTTTGGCTGAAATTCATCCAATTAAAAATGATATTATCATCAATACACGGTTTGGTTCAACATCGCAATTACACCATGTATCACAGTCCATGGGAGCTCGAACACAAGTGACTTTTTTTGACGAACCGGTAAGCGCAGCCTCTTATGAACCGGTAAAAGGAGAATATCTAATTTATTCTAAAGACATTGGAGGAAATGAATTTGGTCAATTGTTCAAACTTGATTTAAAAACCCTGCAATCTAGGCTATTAACGGATGGAGGAAAATCACAAAACGGCGGTATTATTTGGCGAAAAGATGGCAAAGCATTCTATTATTCGTCAACCAAACGAAACGGCGGAGACCGCGACATTTACTATATGGATCCAAACAATCCTAAGTCAGACAAGTTAATTCTCCAAGTAAAAGGCGGCGGATGGGGAATTCAAGACATTTCAGCCGACAATAAAAAATTATTACTGGGAGAATATGTTTCCATAAACGAATCGTATATCTGGGTGCTAGATATTGAAACCGGTAAATTAACCGAAGTCACTGATAGAAATACCAAAGGAATTTCACAATCTGGAGCAAGTTTTTCTAACATCGCTGATGAAATTTGGTTTGTAACCGATAAGGATAACGAATTTGAGCGATTGGCAACGATGAACCTAGGCACTAAAAAAGAAACTTACTACACTACAAATATTCCATGGAATATTGAGAATTACAGTTTGTCTGAAGATAAAAAATCTATTGTTTTTATTAGCAATGAAGCGGGATTGAATAAAATGTATTTAATGAATGCTGTCAATAAATCATACAAAGAAGTAAAAAACCTTCCAGTAGGGTTAATTAGCGATGCCCGCTTTACAAAGGATAAAGAAAGTGTCTTCTTCAATCAATCTACCGCACAAACAGCCTCCGATGTTTATCAATTGAATTTAAAAACAGGTAAAATAGAACGTTGGACCGAGAGCGAATTGGGAGAAATGCAACAATCGGACATGTCCATTCCCAAATTCATCGATTGGAAAAGTTTTGACGATTTAAAAATCTCCGGATTTTATTATCCTGCTTCTCCAAAATTTAAAGGAAAAAGACCCGTTATCATTATGATTCACGGTGGTCCTGAAGCACAATCTTTGGCTTCATTTTTAGGTTCTAATAATTTTTACACCAGTGAAATGGGGGTTTCGCTTATTTTACCAAATGTAAGAGGTTCTTCTGGTTTTGGAAAAACCTTCTTAGCTAAAGATGATGGCATTTTAAGAGAAAATTCTGTAAAAGATATTGGTGCTTTATTAGATTGGATTGCACGACAACCAGAATTGGATAAAGACAGAGTTATGATTATGGGCGGAAGTTATGGTGGTTATATGACTTTGGCGACAGCCTTTCATTATGCAGACAAAATAAAATGTTCTGTCGATATTGTAGGAATTTCAAATTTTAATACCTTTTTGAAAAACACTGAGGAATACAGACGTGATTTGAGAAGGGCGGAATATGGTGATGAAAGAGACGAGAAAATGGCCGCTTTTTTTGAGAAAATGGCTCCTCTAAATAATACCGATAAAATAAAAAAACCACTTTTCATAATCCAAGGAACTAATGACCCACGAGTTCCTGTGACAGAAGCTATGCAGATGCGTGATAAACTAAAAACACAAGGAAATACGGTTTGGTATCTGGAAGCAAAAGATGAAGGTCACGGATTTAAAAAGAAACCCAATATCGATTTTCAACGTTTGGCGGTAATCCGATTTATGCAGGAATATTTAATAAAGTAAAAAACAAAAAAGTCACATTTGCTCAGGCAAATGGGACTTTTTGATAGTATAATAATTTTTACCAGATTCTTACTCGCTTTTCCGGTGCAATGTACATTCCGTCATTTACTTTAATGTTGAAAGCCTGATAGAACGTATCCACGTTTTGCAAAGGTACATAAGCACGGTACATTCCAGGCGAATGTGGGTCCGTTTTTACTTGGTTTTTCAACGCTTCATCGCGTGTTTTTGAACGCCAAATTGTTGACCAAGAAATAAAGAAACGTTGTTCCGGTGTATATCCATCAATTAATCCTGGATTTCCATTTTCTTTCAGGTATAATTGTAATCCATCATAAGCGGCATTCACTCCTCCTAAATCTCCAATGTTTTCTCCAAGTGTAAATTTCCCGTCCACAAATGTTCCCGGTATAGGCTGCAAGGCGCTATATTGTGCTGCAAGCGCACCGGTTAGAGCGGAAAATTGTTTTAAATCTTCTGCTGTCCACCAGTCCACTAGATTTCCGTCGGCATTGTAACGTGCTCCGGAATCATCAAAACCATGAGAAATTTCGTGACCTATCACTCCTCCTATTCCACCATAGTTTACCGCTTCATCCGCTTGATAATTGTAAAAAGGCGGTTGTAAAATAGCTGCTGGAAATACAATTTCATTATTAGATGGGTTGTAATAGGCATTTACAGTTTGTGGAGACATTCCCCATTTTTCTTTATCAACAGGCTTTTTTAATTCGGCGATATTTTCATTGAAACGCCATTGAGCCATATTTTTTGAGTTTTCAAAATAAGTTCCGCCTTCTTGTGGACTTTTAATCGTCAAGGCTGAATAATCTTTCCACTTGTCTGGATAACCAATTTTAATTCTTGATTTATGAAGTTTCTCAACTGCACTTTTTCTTGTTTCCGCTGACATCCATGCCAAATTATTGATTCTGTTTTCGAAAGCCAAAAATATGTTTTTAATCATTTTTTCCGCTTTGGCTTTGGCTTCAGCCGGAAATTTTTTCTCTACATATAATTTTCCTAAAGCTTCTCCAACGGCTCCGTTTATGGTTTGAAGCGCTCTTTCGTCACGGGGTCTTTGACTTATCGCACCCGTCAAGGTTCTTCCGTAAAATTCCCAATTTGCATTTTCAATATTTGTTGACAATTGACTGGAAGCTCTGTTCAATAAACTCCAACGCATGTACGCTTTCCAATCTTCTACTTTGTTCTCTTTAAAAATAGCTTCTAAAGCAGTCATGTATTTGGGTTGCGATACAATTACGGTGTCTACTTTTGTCAATCCTATTTTTGTGAAATAATTATCCCAATTGATTGAGGGAGTCAATTTACTCAATTCCCTCAATGTCATTGGATTGTATGACTTACGGCGATCTCTTCGTTCTACTCTGTCCAATCTTGGTTTGGACATGGCAATTTCAAGAGCCAGGATTTTCTCCGCATTAAGTTTCGCAACTGCTGGTTTATCGCCTAAATATTGCAACATTTTGGCAACGTGTAAAACATATTTTGCACGCTTCTCTTTGGAATCGGCATCCTCAGAAACATAATAATCTCTGTCTGGCAAACCTACGCCACCCGGACCTAAATTAATCACGTTTCTACTACTGTTCTTGGCATCAGTTCCTACACCTGCACCCATAAATCCAATGCCGCCTATAGGTTCCATTTCAATAAGTAATGCTTGTAAATCTTTAGTATTTTTAACCGCGTTTATTTTTTTTAAGTATGGTTTTAAAGGCGTTATTCCTAATTTATTCCTTCCAACAGTATCAAGTATTGACTTGTATAAATTAATGGCTTTCCCTTGATCTGTATTTGATTTATAGGCTGGATTTGTTGCAGCCTCTTTTAAAATTGCCAAGGCATCATTATCTGTTTTTTGGCGCAATTCATCAAAACTTCCCCATCTGGTTCTGTCTCCTGGAATTGCAGTATTATCTAACCACGTTCCGTTTACGTAGCGAAAAAAATCATTACTTGGTTTAACGTTTTTATCCATGTAATTAACATTGATTCCAGGCTCTTTCACTACGGGTAAATTCTGGGCCTGACTCATTGAAAATCCCATAATTGCGGGAATCACAAAAAGCAGTCGCTTATTATTATTTTTCTTCATTATTATTAAATTGATTAGTTAGGGTCACAAATCTATCGATAAAAATTTTATAATTTGTTAAATCATATTAGATTTAATAGTTGTTTAAGCCTGAATAAAAACTATTTAGACCGCTTTTTAGTAATTTGGTATTCTCGTTGCTTCTAATCTATTCGTTTTATTATAAAAAAAATCCCATTCGTTTAATCGAATGGGATCTAATTTTACATTTAAAATTTTGATTACCAAATTTTCACACGGCTTTCCGGCTCCACATACATGCCGTCTCCTTTTTTAATTCCAAAAGCTTTATAGAACTCATCTAAATTTTGAATTGGCACATAAGCACGATACATTCCTGGAGAATGCGGATCAGTTTTTACTTGACTTTTCAAAGCTTCATCACGCATTTTTGTACGCCAAACTGTAGTCCAAGAAATAAAGAAACGTTGTTCTGGTGTGTAGCCGTCGATTAACCCTGGATTTCCGTTTTCTTTCAGATACATCTGCAATCCATCGAAAGCAGCATTTACCCCACCTAGATCGCCTATGTTTTCCCCCAAAGTAAACTTCCCGTCCACGTGTATTCCAGGCAAAGGCTCTAAAGCGCTGTATTGATTAGCCAAAGAAGTTCCAAGGGCAGTAAATTGTTTCAAATCCTCTGCTGTCCACCAGTCCACTAGATTTCCATCTGCGTTGTATCGGGCACCGGAATCATCAAATCCATGAGAAATTTCGTGACCGATTACTGCTCCTATTCCACCATAATTCACAGCTTCATCCGCTTGGTAATTATAAAATGGAGGTTGCAAGATCGCTGCAGGGAAAACAATTTCGTTATAAGAAGGGTTATAATATGCATTTACGGTTTGTGGAGACATTCCCCATTCGGTTTTATCAACCGGTTGTTTAAGCTTCTCTAAGTCTTCTTGAAAATTCCAACGAGAAAGATTTTGTAGGTTTTCAAACAAACTTCCGCCATCCTGAGTACTAGTGATTTTTAAGGCTGAATAATCTTTCCATTTATCAGGATAACCAATTTTAATCGTAATCTTATTTAATTTTTCAATCGCTTTAACTTTCGTTTCTGCCGACATCCAAGTCAAATTGTTAATTCTGTTTTGGTACGCACGAATTACATTTTTAATCATTTTTTCTGCCTTTACTTTTGCTTCAGCAGGAAACATTTTCTCAACGTATAATTTCCCCAAGGCTTCACCTATAGTATTATTAACCGTTTGCAATGCGCGGTCTTCACGCGGTCTTTGTTTGATTGCGCCCGTTAATGTTTTACCATAAAAGTCAAAATTTGCCGATTCTATTTTAGTCGACAACTGACCGCTGGACTTATTAAGTAAAGACCATTTCAGATATTCTTTCCAGTCCGCCACTTTGTTTTCGGTAAAAACCGTTTGTAGCGCTTTCATGTATCTTGGCTGACTAACTATTATTGTATCTAATTTTGTGAAACCAATGCCAGAAAAATAATTTTGCCAATTGATTGCCGGAGTCATTTTCTGTAAATCAGCAACCGTCATTGGATTGTAAGACAATCTATCGTCTCTGCGTTCTACTCTATCCAATCTTGGTTTAGACAATGCAGTTTCCAATGCTAGAATTTTAGAGGCACTTTCTTTTGCTTTTGTTGGGTTTTCACCAATGAATTGTAACATTCTTTCCACGTGAAGCAGATATTTTGCTCTTTTCTCTTTAGAATCTTTATCCTCAGAAGAATAATAATCCTTATCCGGCAAACCTAATCTTCCTACACCAAGGGTAACGGAGTTCTTGTCACTGTTTTTTTCATCGGCACCAACACCGATACCAAAAAACCCAATACCTCCGATTGGTTCCATTTCAACTAAAAGTTTTTGTAAATCTTGAATGTTTTTTACTGCATCAATTTTTGCCAAATACGGTTTTAAAGGTTGGATTCCTTTTTTATCTCTAGCTACAGTATCCAAAACAGATTTGAAAAGATTTATCGCTTTTCCTTGATCCGTGTTGGATTTGTACATAGGATTTTTAGAAGCTTCGTTTAAGATGGCTAATGCATCTTTATCCGTTTTTTTAAGCAACTCATTAAAACTTCCCCATGAAGTTCTGTCACTTGGGATTTCCGTTTTGTCAAGCCAAGCTCCATTTACGAATCGGAAAAAATTATCACTTGATTTGACTTTCTTATCCATATTAGAAATATCAATTCCTGGATGCATTTTTACCGGAATATTTTGAGCATGACTTATTGTTAAACCAAATATTGTAGAAATCACAAAAAGTCGTGGTTTAGTGAAGTGTTTTTTCATTTTTTATTTGTTAATAATAGAATAACAAACTTAATTAATAATAAATTAAATTATAGTTAATTTTTTGTCCTATTGTGATTTTGTTAAATAAATAAAAAAAAGCCCTCCTTTTTGTATTTTTGCACCAAATCATTTTTATGAAAAGCATTTTCATTAAGTACCAAAAATTTTTTGGTGTTTTATTAGTATTCTCAATCATAACCATTTACTTGTTTTATGTAGCATTGAAACCTAGTAAATCCCTACCCATTTTCAATCCTTCTGATGTAAATCCTGAGTTGGTGGACAGCACAGTGCAATATATAAGCAAGTACCACACCATTGCTGATTTTTCTTTTGTAAACCAAAACGGAAAAACCATTACCCAAAAAGATTATGAAGGAAAAGTATATGTAGCTGATTTTTTCTTCACCACTTGCGGTTCCATATGTCCTAAGATGACCACTAATTTAGCCGAGGTTCAAAAAGCAATCGTAAACAATCCAAAAGTAATGTTGTTGTCACACACCGTTTTTCCTGAAACTGATAGTATTCCCGTTTTGAAAGCCTATGCGATAAAAAACGGAGTGATAGACAGTAAATGGAACTTGGTTACCGGAGATAAAAAAGAAATTTACACGATGGCAAGGAAATCGTATCTGGCTGTCAAATTAGGAAAACCAGAAGAATTGTATGACATGGTGCACACGGAGAATTTTGTTTTGGTTGATACTAAAAGGCGGGTTCGTGGTTTTTATGACGGAACTAAAAAAGAAGACATGAAACGCTTAATTGAAGACATTAATTTTTTGTGTACTGAATAAATAATCAGCGCAAACCCAACTGAAATTGCAGTTGAAAAGCATCAAACTAAACTAATTAACGATTTCAAAATTTACATAAAAAAATTACAAAAATGATAATTATCATTTGTAATGGTATTAAAATATGTACTTTTGCAATCTTAATTCAATCTAAATAAGATTTGCGCACTACGATACATTCTCTCAAAAAAGGTGAAAAAGCCATTATCAAGGATTTTGATATTGATGCCGTCCCATTGAAACTTTTGGAAATGGGTTGTTTGCCTGGAAATATGGTGGAATTACTTCAGATTGCTCCTTTTGGAGATCCCTTATATTTAGACATCAATGGTTCCCATGTCGCTATACGTATCGAAACAGCATGTGAAATTGAAGTTGAAATAATTAGAAATAGCTTATAATGACGAATCAAAATATCAATGTGGCTTTAATAGGAAACCCTAATGTTGGGAAAACTTCCGTTTTTAATCAGTTGACCGGTCTAAATCAACAAGTGGGGAATTACCCTGGAATTACAGTCGAAAAAAAGATTGGATTTTGCAAATTGCCAAATAACGTAAAAGCAAATATTTTAGATTTACCAGGTACCTATAGTCTCAACGCCAGTTCAATTGACGAAAATGTGGTAATTGAACTTTTACTAAATAAAAACGACAAATTATATCCTGATGTAGCTCTTGTAGTTACCGATGTAGAAAATTTGAAACGTAACTTATTGCTTTTTACCCAAATAAAAGATTTAGAAATTCCTACCATATTAGTTATCAATATGGCAGATAGAATGACCTATAAAGGGATTACATTAGACATTCATTATCTGGAGGAACATCTAAAAACGAAAATCGCATTGATTAGTTCCAGAAAAGGTTTTGGAATCGACGCCTTAAAAAAATTGATTGTTAGCTATAAAACAATTTCCACGGAACCTTGTTTAAATGCATCAAGCATTGATTTTGAATATTTTAATACACTTCGCAAAACATTTCCCAATCAATTGCTATATAAATTGTGGTTAGTAATTACTCAGGATGTGAATTTCTTAAATTTAGATAGAAATGAAATTCGAAGTTCATTTACTAAATCCCATTCAGACTTAAAGCGTTTGCAACAAAAAGAAACCATAAAACGCTATCAGTTTATTAATGATGTACTCAAAGAAGGCTTGAAAATTGACAGTACAGTGGCCAAAGATTTTCGTTCTAAACTAGACCGCGTTCTGACGCACAAAGTTTGGGGATATGTAATTTTCTTTTTGATTTTATTTGTCATTTTCCAATCTATTTTTGAATGGTCAAAAATTCCAATGGATTTTATTGACACTACGTTCGCTTCATTAAGTTCCTTAGCTGCCGAAAAATTACCATCTGGAGTATTAACTAATTTAATCTCGCAGGGAATTATTCCAGGTATTGGAGGAATTTTAATCTTTATTCCGCAAATTGCTTTTCTGTTTATGTTTATTTCCATTCTTGAAGAGAGCGGTTATATGAGTAGAGTGGTTTTCCTGATGGACAAAATCATGCGAAAATTTGGTTTATCCGGTAAAAGTGTGGTGCCCCTTATCTCGGGAACAGCCTGCGCAATTCCTGCGATTATGGCAACTAGAAATATAGAAAACTGGAAAGAAAGGCTCATCACCATTCTTGTAACCCCATTCACAACCTGTTCTGCTAGGTTACCGGTTTATGCAATTATTATTGGATTGGTAATTCCTGACGAACGTTTTTTGGGGATTATAAATATGCAAGGAATGACCTTGATGTTTTTGTATCTTTTGGGTTTTGGAATGGCAATATTTTCGGCTTATATTTTAAATAAAATCTTGAAAATAAAAGGAAAAACCTACTTCGTTGTTGAAATGCCCAACTACAAATTACCGCTTTTCAAAAACGTAGGAATTAATGTTATTGAAAAAACCAAAGCATTTGTTTTTGGAGCTGGTAAGATCATTTTAGCTATTTCAATTGTTTTGTGGTTTTTAGCCTCCTACGGTCCCGGCGAAAACTTCAATAAGGCAGAAACCATTGTTGTAGAAAAAACAAAAGAAAAGCCATTATCTAAAACTGATTTTCAAAATGCAGTGGCTTCCCAAAAACTGGAAAACTCTTATATTGGTTTAATGGGAAAAACCATTGAACCTGCTATTTCTCCATTGGGTTACGACTGGAAAATAGGAATTGCCATTATCAGTTCGTTTGCCGCCAGAGAGGTATTTGTGGGTACATTAGCCACGATTTACAGTGTGGGTGGAAGCGATAGTGAAGTCACCATAAAAAACAAAATGGCTGCCGAAATTAATCCCGAAACAGGGAATAAAATCTTCAATTTTGCTTCTGGAATATCATTGTTGTTATTCTATGCTTTCGCTATGCAATGCGCCAGTACACTTGCCATCACCAAAAAAGAAACTAATACTTGGAAGTGGCCTGTAGGACAATTAATTTTCATGAGCGGCTTCGCCTATGTTGTTGCTTTGATTGCGTACCAAATTCTAAAATAACAGTTTATGTATCAAGAAATCATAGCCTTCGTTTTACTAGCAATTGCGCTTGCTTTTTTACTTAGAAAATTCTTTTTCAAAAAGAAAAAATCTGATAAAAACTGCGGAGAGGATGATTGTGGTTGTCATTAAATAAAATCGGACTAAATTTTTCTTCTAATAAAAAAATCATTCCTAAATTTAAGTTAATTACTTTTTATTAACTAAATTTACATAGTAAAAAAATTGCTTTTTCGGCTTACAATCAGTCGTTTGCACTTTTTTAAATATCAAAAGAATGGCTTCCGATTTGTACTTCAATCTAAGGGCTTTTTAAAGTAATTTCACGTTTACTACTTTGCAAACAATTGAAATTACGCGACTTTTATGTATTGGTAATCGGTATAAGATTGGACAATCGTCGTAATTTTTAATGCAAAATAAGACAACTACCCTTATGACTACTTAATTATTTATTTCATTGACTACTTTTTCACGAACAGCATGTACTAAGTAATCAGATAGAAACTTCATACAATTATAATGTTGCAATTGATTTTATACCAATCAAGAACCAATATCAACTAATTATGAAAAAGTTTACCTTAATATTATTTCTGCTAAACGTCACGCTTCTTTTTGCTCAAAAAGAAATCTCTGGTTTTGTATTTGATAATGCTGGCACTCCTTTGTCAGGGGTCAACATCACTGAGAAAGGAACAACCAACAGTGTTTCAACTGATATCAATGGAGCTTACATAATCAATATTAAAGAAGGGGCAATTTTAGTCTTTAGTTATTCAGGGCTTTCTAAACAAGAACACACTACTACTGATCCCATTCTAAATGTTTTTTTATCTGAAGAAGGCAGTGGACAAAACCATGATGAATTTATTGTTACAGGAACAAGAGCTGCACCCAGAAGTAACACAACAACAACACTCCCTATTGACATATTATCATCTAAAGAATTAACTTCAACTGGACAAGCTACTATTGATAAAGCATTACAATACAAAATCCCCTCTTTTAACACCGTTCAAACACCAGTAAGTGACGCTACCTCATTACTTGACCCATACGAATTTAGAAATATGGGTCCCAGTAGAACTTTAATCCTTATTAACGGAAAACGGAAAAACTTAAGTGCCCTCCTTTATGTTCAAACTTCTCCGGGGCGCGGGGAAACCGGTGTTGATATTTCTGCAATACCAATTGATGCTATCGAAAGAGTAGAAATACTTCGTGATGGTGCATCGGCTCAATATGGTTCGGATGCGATTGCAGGTGTAATGAATATTATTTTAAAAACGAACACTGACGATGGCGCAGCAACTCTAAGGACGGGTATCACGGCTAAAGGCGATGGTGAAATGCTAAGCTTGAGTTTGAACAATGGATCTACCGTCGGTACCAAAGGCTTTGTAAATTATACTTTAGATTTCTCAAAAGTAAACTTGGCAAGCAGACCTGGAAAAATAGATGCAGAAGGAGATTTCAATGATTTTGTTTCCATATCCCCTACTAAACCATCAAGCTACGTGAACAATGACAATACGCTTGGCGGTACTAGTGTAACAGGAATGAATGAGACTCAACTTAATACTGTTTTTGAAGGATACAAAGGTTCCGCAGATTATAATGCAAAATTAGCTACCATCAATCAAGGAAATATATTGGGAAGACAAGCCGTAGATGCATTTTTAAAGGAAAAACCAGATGGAGGAAACATCAACGGTTCTCCTGAAACAGTAGCTGCTAAATTCTTAGTGAATGGAGGATTTATATTATCTGATGAAACTCAAATGTATTACAATGCTATGTATGTGTACAAAAAAGTGAACTCTTTTGCAAATTACAGAACTCCTTATTGGAGGTCAATAAAAAACCCTTTTGAAAATAGCACTATCCCAAATTGGAGCGTCTCATCAGTTTATCCTATGTATTTAAAGGATTTCTTTGGTGACGGAACAGCAGCTTCTTATAAAGGTTATCTTCCAACATTTAATGGCGATTTAAACGATTATAATGCCACCTGGGGTTTTAAATTTATAAAAAATGGATGGAATACCGACGCAAGTATAACCGTTGGGGGGAATTCACAAACCTACACGGTAGAAAACTCTCAAAATCGATCTGCCATTAAAGATTCTAATGGAGTTAATCTTTACCAAGAAAATAGTCCGCTATTTTTCAAACCTGGAGGAGTTTCGTTCAACCACATTGTGGGTAACTTAGATATTTCTAAGGTATTATCAGATAAAATAAGCGTTGGTTTTGGTTCTGAGGTGAGAACAGAAACATTTGAAATTATTGAAGGAGATAAAGCATCATGGGACGGAGAAGGTGCAGATTCATTTTCAGGCAACAGACCAGAAAACTCAGGCCAATGGAATCGTTATAATTTAGGCGGATACTTCGACTTAGCTTATGATTTCAACAAAGATTTCTTAGTAAATGGCACGGTTCGCTATGAATATTACAGCGATTTTGGCCCAGCAACGGTTTGGAAATTAAGTTCCAGATATAAATTTTACAATGACAAAATTACTCTGAGAGGTTCCCTTTCTACAGGATTCAGAGCACCAACATTACGCCAAATTTATACTCAAAAATCACAATATTCCTTCGTGGCAGGCCAAGGAATTCAAGTTGATGGGTTAATTAATAATATTTCGTCACAGGCACGTATTTTAGGCGTCCCCAAATTAGACCCAGAAAAATCACTTAACATAACTGTAGGAATAGGAGCCAGACCTTTAAAAAAATTTAATTTCACTGTAGATTATTACAACATTAAGGTAAAGGATCGAATCATTTTGGGGGATAAGGTCGAGACACAGTTTGGTAGCGTTGCCTGGTTTGAAAACTCATTCGATTCAAGAACTTCCGGTTTAGATTTAGTAATGAATTATGGTATTATAAAATTAGGAAATGGGGAATTAGGATTCAATTTATCAGGAAACGTGACTTTCGAAAACAAGCGAATTTCACCAGTGGCAAGAGACAATTTTGGAGCAACATTTGACGCTTTAATGTTTACATCAAGACCTAAAACAAAATGGATTTTGGGCACAAACTACAAAATTAAAAAATTTGATTTATCCCTTAATAATACTTTTTTTGGAAAAACGACATTCAAACAAAGCGGTTTAGATTCTAATTTAAGAACTGAGTTTACCCCAAAAATAGTTACTGATTTAGGAATTAATTATCTCGCGACAAACAAATTAACGCTAGCTCTTTACATCAACAATTTATTAAATGTATTGCCAGAATGGAAATTCAAGGCAGAGAACGCAGCCGGAACTGCAATTTTGAATGATCCAACGCAGGTAAAATCACAATTTAACTTGGTTACATTCAATGGTCGCTATTCGCAAATGACCTATGCAGGATTTCACTTCAGTCAATTAGGAACTATGTTTAATTTATCTTTAAACTATAAATTTTGACTTGATTCATAGTCAAAGAAAATAAATTCTTCTTTCTTTTTAAAGCATTCAAAAATTAGAAGGTATTAAAATAAAAAATTAGAAGGTTTTGAAAAAAATTGAATAAGACTAAACTTTTCTTAAAATAAAATATAGCTCCCTTTGCAGAGAACAAATTAATTTTTATTAACTAAATTTACATAACAAATAAAATGTTAGTTTACTTAAAATCAATTATTTATAATTTAATTTTTTCAAAATAAAACTTCGGATTTGGACATTAATGTAAGATGTGTTTTGAAAATAATTTCAGATTTTTCATCTTAAAACCTTTCCGTCGACTGGTGTAAAATTGTACAAACGCTATAATTTTTTTAGGATACCAAGAATTGATTATTTGGCAAATACCACGTTATTTTTTTAAGTTATTCAAAAATCCAGACAGCAAAAGCATTGTTTAAAAATAAGATAAATGGCAATTAAAAACATCATATTATTTTTGGCAGTAATCATTATTCTTACGGGGGCAAATCCAATATTAGCCCAAGAGAATGATGGCCCTAAAGATTATGCGCTGAAAGCTGATTTTCTTTATCGTTTTAGAGATTATGTATATTGGAAAAACAGCACTAAGAACCAAATATTTAAGATTGCAATTCTGGAAGGGAGTCCAATCACTGCTTCATTGCTTGATATTGCTAAAAGCAAAAAGGTTGAAGTAAAGGAGTATAAAAGCCTGAATGAAGTAGGTTTTTGTAATATTCTATTTGTTCCGTACAACTGTAGTATTCCTATTGAAACGATTCTTTCGACATTTTCAGGTAAGCCAATATTAATTGTAACGGAACATAATGGCTACGGGAAAAAAGGAGCACATATGAATTTTGTTATGCTCGACACCAAATTAAAATTCGAAGTAAATCTAAAAGCAATAAATAAAGCTGGAATTGGTGTTAGCTCGTTCTTACTGCAACACGCAATTATTGTCCAATAATAGTATCTAATTATAAACAAAATGATTAATCCCCGCAACATCTCCATAAAAAACAAACTCGTGCTAATGCAAGTTTTTACCTCTGCGTTAGTGTTAGGACTTTGTATTACCGCTTTTGTGTTAATCGATATTAAAGGATTCAAAGACCGGAAAGTGATGAGTTCTAATGGAATTGCGCAAGTAGTGGGTTTCAATAGTGTTTCTGCACTTGAGTTTTTGGATAATAATGCCGCAAAAAAAATTCTGTCTGAATTAGCAGTACAAACTGATATTCTAAATGCTAGCATACTCGATAACAAAGGAAAAGTTTTTGCATCCTATGCAAGACGAGGATCCGATTCAAATTTCCAGTTTAGCATTCCAACAATGGATCAAAAAAATTTCTTGTTTACTAATCAAAATCTTTTTGTGTACAATAAAATTAAAAAGAATAAAGAAACGATAGGATACGTTGGTATCCGCTTCGAGCTATCGGAATTGAATAAAATTAAAATGGATGTTTTACGTCTAGGTATAGTGTTATTATTAGTTGGAACCGGACTTGCGTTTTTAATTGCCATAATGATTAAAAAATATATCTCAAAACCGTTGATGGACTTGGTATCGGTGATGCAAAATGTGAAGGATAGCGGTGATTATAAAATCCGTATCGCGGTTGAAGGTAAAGATGAAATCAGCACACTTTCATTGGGACTGAATAATATGTTGGAAAATATTGAAAAAAGAGACAATGAAGTCGCACAATCCAAAGAACAATTAAATAAACAAAACATCCTTTTGCAATCTGTTATACAAAATATGGGCGATGGATTAATTGTTGTTGATGAAAACAAAAAATTCATTCTTTGGAACGCAGCTGGTGAAAAAATAATGGGAATCGGTGCCATGGATATTCCTTATGAAAAATGGGCTGAAATCTACGGCTTCTTTTTACCTGATACCAAAACAATTTTTAATACCAATGAGCTGCCTTTAGTAAAAGCATTAAACGGTGAAGACGTAGATAATCTGGAAATGTTTATTCGAAATTATAAAAAACCCGACGGTCTTTTTGTGAATGCAACTGCACGACCACTAAAAAATTCATCGGGAGGAATAGCCGGTGGGGTTCTTGTTATTCATGATATTACTGAACGAAAAAATTCCGAAAACGTGATTCAAAAACTAAATGAAGAACTGGAACAAAAAGTAATAGAACGTACAGCACAATTAGCAGAAGCCATTGAAACCCTTCGCAAAAGCGAAGAAAAATATCGCGAAATAGTGGAAAATGTTGGTGATGTAGTCCACACTTCTGATTTTCAAGGTTATTTTACGTACATCAATCCTGCTTGCAAAAAACTGACCGGTTACACCCAAGATGAGTTATTGGGGAAACATTTTTCAATGCTAGTTGCTCCGGAGTGGAAAGACCGGGTCGCTGAATTCTATTTAAATCAATTTAAAAACAAAATAGATGAAACACTTTTTTCATTTCCTATTATTACCAAATTAGGAGAACAAAAATGGGTAGAACAAACCGTAATGCAATTACGAGAAGGAAATAAAATAACCGGACATAAATCAATTATAAGAGATATTACCGAGAGGAAAGCCGCCGAACAGAAATTAAAAGAAAGTGAGGAACAATTGCAAACCATTTTTAATGAAGCACCAGATGCGTTAATTGTAATAAATACGGAGGGTAACATCATGAGATGGAATCCTCAGGCCGAAAAAATATTTGGATGGACATTCGCTGAGGTTGCAGGAAAACCTATGCAAACTTTAATTATTTCTGAACAGTTTAGAGAAAATCTTAAAAAAGGTCTAGAAAATTTCCTTGTATCAGGCGAGAGATCGGTTTTTAATACAATAGAAATCACAGCCCTTAACAAAAAAAATGTTGAGTTCGAGATTGAGTTAACAGTGTCTCCAGCTACTATTTTAGGTAAGTATATCTTCATTGCTTTTATCAAAGACATTTCATTAAGAAAAAAAATGGAAAATGAAAAAATAGAAGCCGAAAAAGTAGTGCGCCTTAATGAACTAAAACTGAAATTAATTCTGGAAAATATTGGAGAAGGAATTATTGTTACTGATAACCAAAAAAGAATTGTTTTATCCAATCACATGGCCGAAGAAATAATAGGAATAAAGCAAGATTCAGCAAACCCCACTACCCTTGATTGGTCCGCTAAATACGAATTATATTACCCCGACGAAAAAACCGTTTTCCCAGCTCAAAACCTCCCGCTGGAAAAAGCATTAAAAGGCGAATCAACTGATGATGTTGAAATTATAATAGCCGATTTTGAGTCTAAAACTAAAAAAAGGGTCATAATTAGTGGTAGACCAATAGTAGATGAAAATAACTATGTTATCGCCGCAGTGGCAAATATAAAAGACATTACTTATTACAAAGAACTGGAAGTTGCATTAGAGGAAAGTGAACAGAAATACCGAAAATTAATTGGCTTTAAAAGCGATAAAAAATAGCGCAATAATTTCTAAGTCATTCCTTATTTGACAAACCCAATTTTTAGGTACGGCTCCTTTGCATTAATCTTAACTCCTTTTTTTGGATAAGGAAAAACACTAACGCTTTTTAAGTTTTTTTGTTTTTCTGGCAAATAATTGGCCAACCATTTTAAATTTTCTTGTTCATTTTTCATCGAAAAAACCATCGTATTATCCTCAACTAACTTTGAATCTTTATATACCGATATAATCGCAGAAGCTTCACCCGCCCAGATACAATTTAGTCCTTCGGGACAGCGGGAATCACTCACCACTTGCTTTAAAACTAGTTGGTATCCTTTCTTATTTGCACACTTTTTCTGAATGATTTTTAGGTATTTGATATTTTCCTTTACTGGACTTTGTGCAAATGTCAGAGTACTGAAAACGAGTAGAAATAACAGAAACGACTTTTTCATATTTAATAATTTTTTATAATAGTTCTTTCAAAGATAGGACCAAATTTATTAATTTAACTTCACAAAAAGATTGCTTGCAATTTTGTGGGATATTGTCAAATCTTTATGGTCCACTTTTATCTTCAATGACAAGTCAAAACTTTCTTTCCCAATAATTTCAATTTTAGAGCCCAAAGAAATTTCCTGTTTGTCTAAATATTTAAGAAATTCTGACGAAGTGTCTTTTACGCCAACACATATTCCGCATTGGTTCTCCGCTAATTCCGAAAGCAGCTGTTTTTCTATTTTAATAATTCGCCCGTTAACATCCGGAATGGGGTCTCCGTGCGGATCTTCGGTTGGATTCCCCAGAAAATCATCCAGTTTGTTGATGAGTTTTTCAGATTTTATGTGTTCTAATTGTTCTGCGATATCATGAACCTCATCCCAAGAAAAATCTAACTTTTCAACTAGAAAAACCTCCCAGAGACGGTGTTTTCTGACAATCATTTTTGCAGATAGTTTCCCTTTTTCGGTTAGGGATACACCTTGATATTTTTTATAATGAACCAAATCTTTCTCGGCAAGTTTCTTAAGCATGTCAGTCACTGACGAAGCTTTGGTTTCCATTTTTTCGGCAATGGCATTGGTGCTTATTTCTGAATCTGAAATAATCGTTAGATGATATATGGTTTTAAGATAATTTTCTTCTGAAAAGGTCATAGGGAAGAGTATTAAGTATTTTGAATTAAGTATTGAGAAAACGGAAAATATTGCTGGTTAGAAATAATCCAATTCTCGACTCCCTCGCCTTGGGAGAGGGTTGGGATAAGGAAATTTAATTTTTCACAATAAGTAACGGAATGGAAATTTTATGACGCAATTTATCGACAGTAGTTCCAAAAATCAAATCTTTGAATCCAGTGTGGCCGTGCGTTCCCATGACCAAAACGTCGAAATTCCCTTCATTGATAATGTTGGAAATCACTTTATTTGGTTTACCAAATCCCAATTTTATTTCCACTTTAAATCCTTTTTCCGAAAGCATTTCTCTGTATTCATTCAGTAATTTCTCGTCTATCAAAGTTTCATGATCATCAATATTTTCGCCATAAACCATCGCTCCTACCGTTTCTACCACATGAATTAAGGTGTATTTTGCTTCTATTCCGCCTAACTCAAAAGCGTTATTTAACGCCACCTCATCTGCACTGGAGAAATCTACGGAGACCGCAATATTCTTTTTAGTATAACTTCCCGTTTTAGAAAATTGCAGTTTTAAACTATGTGGTGAATGATTTTGAATATCAATTTTTGCTTTGGAAATAAAAGGCTTGAACACAATATAAAGCAACAAAATCAAGAAACTTATGGCTAAGGGAACCACCGTTAGCCACAGCAATAGCGGATTTTCGGAAGTTTCAAGCCAACCAGTTATTTCATCAAAAACTAGTTTGGCATTTAGTGAAACAATAATTGTTGCTATAATCCAGGAAGCGATTTGGGTAATTCTCCCGATATGAAATCCTTTCATTTTTGATTTATCACTTACAAAATGAATCAACGGAATAATGGCAAAACCCAATTGTAAACTCAAGATAACCTGACTCAAAATCAATAGTTTTCCTGTGACACTTTCTCCATAGATAGTAATTACAATAACGGCAGGAATAATGGCAATTAACCGGGTTATGATTCTTCGAACCCACGGCTGAATACGTAAATTAAGATACCCCTCCATTACAATTTGACCGGCAAGCGTCCCCGTAATAGTAGAACTTTGTCCGGCAGCAATCAAGGCGACTGCAAATAATATAGGTGCAAATTTGCTTCCTAAAAGCGGCTCCAGAAAGCGGTGGGCATCTTGAATTTCGGCCACTTCAAACATGCCATTTTTATAAAATGTGGCTGCAGCCAAGATCAAAATAGCTGCATTTACCAAAAAAGCTAAGTTTAAAGCAATGGTAGAATCGATGAAGTTATATTTCAAAGCTTGTTTAATCCCAGCGGTAGTTCTCTCGAATTTTCTGGTTTGCACCAAAGAAGAATGCAAGTATAAATTGTGCGGCATAACTGTAGCTCCAATAATTCCTATAGCGATATACAAAGCCGTTTCATTAGGCATAGAAGGAATTAATCCAAACAACACTTTATCCAGTTCCGGCTGCGCAAAAATCATTTCAAAAATAAAAGAAAATCCAATGATAGCAACCAATACAATGATAAAAGCTTCCATTTTTCGGATGCCTTTGTTAATCAAAAACAGCAACAAGAAAGTATCTAAAACGGTAATTAACACGCCTTCAATCAACGGAATATCAAACAGTAAATTGATCCCAATTGCCATTCCTAAAACCTCGGCAAGATCACAGGCCGCGATAGCAATTTCCGCAAGGAAATACAATATATAATTGATAAATGGCGAATAGGTTTCCCGTGAGGCTTGCGCCAAATCACGTTGCGTAACAATCCCCAAACGGGCACTCAAGCTTTGCAGCAACAAAGCCATAATATTGCTCATCAATAATACCCAAAGCAAGGCATACCCAAACTGGCTTCCGCCCGCAATATCTGTTGCCCAGTTTCCAGGATCCATATAACCAACACTAATTAAATAGGCCGGCCCAAAAAAAGCAAGGATTTTTCGGAATACCGATTTCTTGTTTAGTGTGGTTACTGATCCGTGAACTTCTTCCAACGATTTTCCCATGATGTATATTTTTCGAAACAAATATAATAATAAATTTTTATATGCAAAATATATTTTTTAGTTTTGTCTAAATATTTATTTATACATAATGAAAATTCATAAACTACTATTAATCAAAATGTTGCTTTTTTTCAACATTGCATTTTCGCAAGATTTGCCTTCCATTCAAACGGATAGACCTGATCAAACCGAGTGTCCCTTTATAGTTCCAAAGAATTATTTCCAAATGGAAAATGGCTTTTCTTACGAAAAAACTAATGCTAATTCTAATGAGATTGTCGCGCCAACAATCTTGACTCGTTTTGGAATAAATGATCACTTTGAGTTGCGATTAATCACTGAATATGTCATTGACAAAGTCAATTCCGAAAAGACTTCTGGTTTAACTCCCGTTTTCATAGGTTTCAAAACTCGACTTTTCGAAGAAAAAGGAATTATTCCAACGACATCTTTTATCGCGCATATTTCAATCCCAAAGTTTGCTTCAAAAAGTTTTAAAACCCCTTTTTATGCTCCTGAATTTCGATTCACCATGCAACACACCCTGTCCGACAAACAATCATTAAGTTACAATATAGGTGCTGAATGGAATGGCGAAACAGCAGAACCAACCTTTATTTACACCCTGACAAGCGGTTATTCGTTCACGGAAAAAATAGGAGGCTATTTTGAGTTATACGGTTTTGTTCCGCAAATTGAAAAACCAGACCATCGATGCGACGCTGGATTAACTTATCTATTTAACCCAAACCATCAATTGGATATTTCCGGTGGCATTGGTTTTTCTAAAACATCGCCAAAATATTATTTTGCTTTAGGTTATTCTCTTCGATTCAAAATCTGATTTTAATTCTTTATAAATTGACTATTTTTGATGAAAATTGCAATCAATCTAAATGAAACACTTCGATTTTATTTTCACGGGAACCGGTTTATCTGCTTTGATGACTGTATATAAAATGGTGCAATCCGGTAAATTTTATGATAAAAGTATTTTGTTATTGGATGAAAACACTAAAAAAGCCAACGACAGAACTTGGTGTTTTTGGACAAAAGAAGAAGTGATTTGGGAGAAATCTATATCCAAAAAATGGGATGTGGCTTTGTTTGCCAATGAAAATTTCAAGCGTGATTTGGATTTAAAACCGTATAAATACAACATGGTGAAGGGCTTGGATTTTTACACACAAGTATTTGATTTGATTTCGAAACAAGGAAACATCACTTTCATCCACCAAAAAGTAACCGAAATTGAAGAATCCGACAATTTAATTCTGATAGAAACTGATTCTGAAAGTTTTTCCTGTTCCAAATTATTTAACAGTATTTACAACAAACAAAAAGTTGAAAATCAGTCCAAATATCCTGTTTTGCAACAGCATTTTATTGGTTGGTTTATAAAAAGTGAACAAGCTGTTTTTAATCCTGAAGAAGCGACATTCATGGATTTTTCGGTTGAACAAAAAGGGAACACCCGTTTTATGTATGTTTTGCCAACGTCGAAGACCGAAGCTTTATTGGAATACACGCTCTTTTCGCACAAGCATTTAGAAAAGTCAGAATACGAAAACGAAATCAAAAAATACATTGAAAAACTAGGGATTAACAATTACGAAATCATGGAAAAAGAACAAGGTAGTATTCCTATGACATGTTATCCTTTTTGGAAACTCAACACCAAAAACGTCATTAATATTGGTACTTCCGGTGGTTGGACTAAAGCGAGTACCGGATACACTTTCAAAAACTCTGATAAAAAATCCACTGAATTGGTTTCATTCCTTCAAACGGAAACTGACTTCACGAAGTTTCATAAAAAAACCAAATTCTGGTTCTACGACTTATTACTTTTAGATATTTTAGATCGTAAAAATGAATTGGGCTCTTCTATTTTTTCCTCCATGTTCAAAAAAGGGAATCCAACCTTAATTTTTAAATTCTTAGACGAGGAAACCACTTTTATAGAAGATATTAAAGTAATTTTAAAATGCCCTAAAATGTTATTTATTAAAGCTATTTTTCATGTTGTTTTCAAAAAATAAAAAACAATCCAACTATAACAAAACTTTATAGTTCAAATAAATTTGTTGGTTTTAAACTTTGTAACTTTGCAACTTGAGATTATAAATTTTAAAATAAAAAATATGTATCCAGAAGAAATGGTAAAACCAATGCGTGCTGAACTATCTGACGCAGGTTTTCAAGAATTACATACGGCTGAATCAGTTGAAAACGCAATAAAATCTGAAGGAACTACTCTTGTAGTGGTTAATTCGGTTTGCGGTTGTGCGGCAAGGAATGCACGTCCGGGAGCAAAAATGAGTTTGGAAAACGCTAAAAAACCTGACCATATGGTAACGGTTTTTGCTGGTGTTGATAAAGAAGCTGTAGATGCCGCTAGAGGATTTATGTTTCCTTTTCCTCCATCATCTCCAAGTATCGCATTGTTTAAAGACGGTGAATTAGTTCATATGTTAGAGCGTCATCACATTGAAGGTCGCCCAGCTGAATTGATTGCTGAGAATCTAAAAGACGCTTTCAACGAATACTGTTAATCCAGTAAAAATCAAACTAAAACCATCAGCTTATGTTGATGGTTTTTTTATATCTGCTTTTAAGATTTTTTATAAAAATCAAACAGCCGTATCGCCCCCTTTTCTAAAACCGATTAATTGCCGGTATTTCAACTCTGTTTCTTTCAATTCTTGTTCCAGTTGTTTGTATTTACTGATGTCCTTAATGGTCACAACTGCCGCAACTACTTTATTGTTTTGATCAACTAGGGGTCTGCCACTAATAAGAACCCGTTTTTTTTCCTGCGCAACCGGATTCCAAAGAACGACTTCAACATCATCTGTTATTTCACCGTTCAACGCACGCTCCATTGGTAAATTTTGAGAAGGAAATATCGTTTTTTCATCAGGAAAGTACAATTCGAAATGGTCCGTCAAATGAGATGATATTTTTTCATCTTCTTCGATTCCAAAAATTTCATTGGCCATATCATTAGCCAAAACTATTTTTTTATCTGCATTGGCAACAATAACACCTTCTCCAATATTTTCCACTATTAATCTTAATTTCTCCTCATTTTCATAAAGATCATCTATCGCTGTTTTCTCTTCTTCTTCTAATTTAACTAGTTCTGTAACATCCCGCGCCACAGAATAGAAAACACCTTGCTGCACATCCATATTGCTATTCCAGTCCAGCCATTTATAGGATCCGTCTTTACAAATAAATCGAGTTCTAAAATTGACAACCGGTGATCCTGTGAGGTGTTTTGTCAACACCTCGTCAGCATATTTCCTGTCATCAGGGTGAATTAAATCCATAAATTTCAATCGGTCCATATCCTCTTGATTATACCCGAGTGTTTTAGTGAAAGCTTGATTAATTTTAATAAAATGTTCACCCTTGGCTACTGTAAGAATGTCGAATGCCATATTAAAAAACATATTCGCTATTTTCAAGGTTTCTTCATTTTGAATTTTTTCGGTTACATCTCTAGCAACAGCATACATTATTCCCGTCTGCATATCTATTGTACCGGACCATTCCAACCATTTATAAGATCCATCTTTACAAATTGCCCTAGCTCTAAAATTCAACATAGGCTCCCCTTTCTTCAATCTTTCGACTGCCGCAATAGAAGATTTTAAATCATCCGGATGAGTAAAAGACAGAAACGTCTTTTTATTCATGTCATTTTGGTCAAAGCCAAGAGTTCTTGTGAAAGCCGGATTTACTTTTATAAAATAATCACCCTTGGCAACAACAAGCAATTCATAGGACATCTTAAAAAAATTTTCGGCTTCCATTAACGATTTTTCACTTTCTTTTAATGCGGTAATGTCACGGGCAACAGCATATAAAAGCCCACTTGCAACATCTGGATACACTGACCACAAAATCCATTTTATTGATCCATCTTTACAGATATATCGGTTTTCAAATTTTATCGATGGAGCTCCTGCTTGCAGTTTAACCACCTCATTTTTGGTAGATTCAATATCATCAGGATACACATACGCAAGAAAAGGCTGGCTCAACAATTCTTCTTCCGAATAGCCTAAAATTTTACTGACTGCGGTGTTTATTTTTATAAATTTATCCTTGGACGCGATAATCATCATGTCTAAGGACATATTGAAGAATTTATCCGCCGCTTTAAATGATTCATCTAATTGTTTTCGATCCGAAATATCAGTAAAAATTCCTCCAAGAGCATATACCCTTCCTTTTGAATCGAACAAAGGGAATTTTACGGCGATGTAAGTATGCAAACCATCTTGCTGTTGAATCGTCTCCTCTGTTTTTAATTCTTTGAGCGCTTTGACAGCTTCAAAATCGGAATTTCGATAAGCATCAGCTACAGTCGCGGGAAGAAAATCATAATCTGTTTTGCCTATTATTTCCTCATTAGAAATCTTAAATAAAGACTCGAATTGTTTATTAATCAATATGTACTCGCCATTTATTTTTTTTATAAAAATAGGACTAGTGGTATTGTCAATTATGGACTGCAAAAGCTGTTTGTTTTCAAGAAGTAAATTCTGTGATATGTTTTTGGCGTTCAATTGCGCACGAATAATAAAATACACGATAATTAATAAAACAAAAGAGAGAACAAATAAGGAAAGTTCAATCCAATCCAATCTGGAATTCATTTCTTTATTTTTTTCGTTGTTCAGCCGTGAAACAAAAATCCAACCTGATACAAAAACAACAAGTAAGTTAATCACGAACCCAAGGAATATTCGCTTTTCAAAGGAGATTTTCATAGCTCAAAATTTTTAAATTCAACATCTGAAAAGGGTAGCAAAAATAAACTTACACATTTGAAAGTTAATCAATTATATTTACTTTTCAAATAGAATTGTAAGATATTATCTTAGAGAAAATCAACAAGAAAAAGAAACGATTTACTCAAATTCACCACGGGTTCTAAATGACTTTTTCCAACCAATAATTACTTTTTTTATTTGGAGCTAATCCTGCTGTCATTCCAATCTATGCTAAAAAGCATAGGATTTTCCCTCCCATCAGGGCTAAAAATTTAGACTATCGACAACTTTGCAACTCAGCTACTTTTTTTCTACTTTTGCAAAAATAATTTTCTCAACTTAAAACTGTTTATAGCATGCAACTGTATAACACCTTAAGCGCAGAAGAAAGAGTCATCATGATCGATGATGCCGGAAAGCAAAGATTAACTTTGTCTTTCTATGCTTATGCGCAAATTCAAAATCCAACACAATTTCGTAACGAATTATTTCTGGCGTGGAATCCTCTCGAGGTTCTAGGTCGAATATATGTAGCCAGTGAGGGAATCAATGCCCAATTATCACTTCCCGCAGATAATTTCTATGCGTTCAAAGATTCCATCGAAGCCTATGATTTCATGAAAGGCATTCGGTTGAATATTGCCGTGGAGCATGACGATCATTCTTTCTTAAAACTTACTGTAAAAGTTCGCGATAAAATTGTTGCCGATGGTTTGGTTGACGAAACTTTTGATGTTACTAATATTGGAATTCACTTAAAAGCAAAGGAATTCAACGAATTACTGGAAGATCCAAATACGATTGTGGTCGATATGCGTAATCATTATGAAAGCGAAATTGGACATTTTACCAAAGCTATAAAACCAGATGTAGATACCTTTCGCGAAAGCTTACCTATCATAGAAGAACAACTTTCGGAACACAAACAAGACAAAAAATTATTGATGTATTGCACCGGAGGAATTCGTTGCGAGAAAGCCAGCGCTTATTTCAAACACAAAGGTTTTGAAAATGTTTACCAACTAGAAGGCGGAATTATCGAATACACGAGACAAGTAAAAGCTGAACGGTTGGAAAGTAAATTCATAGGTAAAAACTTTGTTTTTGATCACCGCTTGGGCGAAAGAATTACAGATGATATTGTGTCTCAATGCCACCAATGCGGCAAACCGTGCGACGTGCATACCAATTGTGTGAACGAAGGTTGTCATTTACTTTTCATCCAATGCGAGGAATGTAAAACTGCAATGGAAGGCTGTTGTTCTCAAGAATGTGTGGGTATAATTCATCTTCCGGAAGACGAACAAAAAGCCATTCGCAGAGGTATTAAAAATGGCAATATGATTTTCAAAAAAGGAAAATCAGATGTGCTGACTTTCAAAAATAATGAAGAAACTCATGGCATTTTTGTTGCAGAGAAACCGAAAAAAGCCATAAAAAAAGAACAAAAAGTTAAGAAAATGTACATCGGAAAAGGAACTCATTTTTTTCCAAAACCAAGTATTGGACAATTCCTTATTGAAGATGACGAAATCAAAATTGGCGACAAAATATTAATCAAAGGTTCCACAACTGGAGAACAGGAAATGATTATCGATGCTATGTTTGTTAATGAAGTGGCTGCAGAAAAAGCAGTTTCAGGAGATACTTGCACTTTCAAATTACCGTTTAGAATTCGTTTGTCTGATAAATTGTATAAAATTTTAGAAGCATAAATGTAAACAATTACCAAAATTTTAATTCATGATAATTTTCAAAATTTGTAAGAAAAAATTCTTTTAAAATACTTAGGAAATTGAAGTTAAAAATTAGAAATCAACCCATTACGGATTCAATCGTAATGGGTTTTTTTTATAAAAAATTTATGATTATTTGGCATTTTCAATCATTGTAACTTAAAACTAAAAAATGCTATCTTTACACATTAATCTTTTTAAGAACTTAAGTTGCAATTATCGCAACACTACATATAAAATTATGGCATGTACAAGTTGTTCAACTTCTGATGGTGGTGCACCTAAGGGTTGTAAAAATAATGGGACTTGCGGCACCGATAGCTGCAACAAATTAACGGTTTTCGACTGGCTTTCTAATATGAGTTTGCCTAATGGTGAAGCGCCTTTCGACTGTGTTGAAGTACGTTTTAAAAACGGAAGAAAAGAGTTTTACCGCAATACGGAAAAGTTAACTTTAAGTATGGGAGACATTGTAGCTACGGTTGCTTCTCCTGGACATGATATAGGAATTGTTACTCTTACGGGCGAATTGGTTCGGATTCAAATGAAGAAAAAAGGAGTAAATCCTACGAGCAACGAAGTTCCAAAAATCTACAGAAAAGCATCCCAAAAAGATATCGATATCTGGTCGACTGCTCGAGATAAAGAAGAACCAATGAAAGTTAGAGCGCGTGAATTAGCGATTGCTCAAAAACTAGAAATGAAAATTTCTGACATTGAATTTCAAGGAGATGGTTCCAAAGCTACTTTTTATTATACGGCAAATGACCGAATTGACTTTCGTGCTTTAATTAAAGATTTCGCAAAAGAATTCAGTACCAGAATCGAGATGAAACAAGTTGGTTTCCGTCAGGAAGCAGCACGTTTAGGAGGAATTGGTTCTTGCGGAAGAGAATTATGCTGTTCTACTTGGCTAACGGATTTTAGAAGTGTAAATACCTCAGCAGCCCGTTACCAACAATTGTCATTGAATCCACAAAAACTAGCTGGACAATGCGGTAAATTAAAATGCTGCTTGAACTATGAACTAGATACTTATATGGATGCTTTGAAAGGTTTTCCTGATTTTGAAACAAAATTGGTGACTGAAAAAGGAGATGCCATTTGCCAAAAACAAGATATTTTCAAAGGACTAATGTGGTTTGCTTATACTAACAATTTTGCGAATTGGCATGTGTTGAAAATCGAACAAGTCAAAGAAATTATTGCTGAAAACAAGTTGAAAAACAAAGTTTCCTCTTTGGAGGATTTTGCTATAGAAATTGTTGTGGAGCCAGAGAAAAACTTCAACAATGCTATGGGGCAAGAGAGTTTAACTCGTTTTGACCAACCAAAAGCAAAGAAAAAACAAAACAAAAAACGCAAACCGGGTGGGGAAAATATAATTGTAGCAAATAATAACAATACTATTAATCCTTCGAATAATAATAACAATACCATTAAGCCTGCAAATAATAAACCCAACAATAACAACAGACAAAATCCTGTGGACAAAAAGCCTGTTGAACCAAGAAAACCTATAATTATTACTAAAAATGTGGATAAAAAATAGCGCTTTACTTCTTTTGGTTGTAATCCTCTCTTCTTCATGCGACAAAAAAAGAGTTTTTGACGAGTACAAATCTGTTGGAAGTGCTTGGCATAAAGACAGTATTGTTACTTTCGATCTGCCGGAATTAGATTCAACAAAAAGATATAATTTGTTTGTCAATTTGAGAGATAATAACAGTTATAAATACAACAATCTGTTTTTAATTGTTTCCATCGAAAAACAAAATGGTTTTACAAAAGTGGATACGCTTGAATACCAAATGGCAAATCCAGACGGGTCTTTGCTAGGTGATGGTTTTTCGGACATAAAAGAAAGTAAACTCGTTTACAAGGAAAATGAACAATTTAAAGGAAAGTATAAAGTTCATATAAAACAAGCCGTTCGAGAAACTGGAAAAGTTCCCGGCGTGAAGCTTTTAGATGGAATTACAGAAGTTGGTTTTAGAATAGAAAAAAAAGATTAAAATATTATTATGGCTATCAAGAAAAACAACAATCAGGCTAAAAACATAGAGAGAGATGCAAACTATTATAAAAAGAAATTTTGGAAAATTTTCTTTTATGCATTAGGTTCTATCGCATTATTTTTCTTATTCGCCTCATGGGGACTTTTGGGTTCAATGCCTTCTTTTGAAGATTTAGAGAATCCAGATTCCAATTTAGCTACAGAAATCATCTCTTCTGATGGAGTGGTTTTGGGGAAATATTTCGAAAAAAATAGGTCTCAATTAAAATATGCTGATTTACCGAAAAACTTGGTCCAAGCTCTGGTAGCAACAGAAGATGCTCGTTTTTATGAGCATTCCGGTATAGATGGAAGAGGGACTTTGAGAGCAATTGCAAGTGTAGGAACAAGCGGTGGAGCGAGTACATTAACCCAACAACTTGCCAAGCAATTGTTTCACGGTGAAGGTTCTAAGTTTTTACCTTTTAGAATTGTGCAAAAAGTAAAAGAATGGATTATTGCCATTAGACTGGAAAGACAATACACCAAAAACGAAATAATCGCGATGTACTGCAATGTTTATGATTTTGGAAACAATTCTGTAGGGGTTAGCTCCGCTGCAAAAACTTATTTTTCAAAAGAACCAAAGGATTTAACCATTGACGAGTCGGCAATATTAGTTGGAATGTTCAAAAACTCTGGATTATACAATCCTGTTAGAAATCCAGAAGGGGTAAAAAACCGCAGAAACGTAGTGCTTTTGCAAATGGAAAAAGGAAATATCATTACAGAAGATCAAAAAGTAAAATTACAAAGTTTACCTATCGTCTTGCATTTTAAATTAGAAACCCATAAAGACGGAACGGCTACTTATTTTAGAGAATACCTGCGCGATTACATGAAAAAATGGGTAGAAGAAAATAAAAAACCGGATGGTTCTGATTATGATATTTATAAAGACGGATTAAAAATATACACTACCATAGATTCCAGAATGCAATTACATGCCGAAGAAGCGGTTGCGGCACACATGGCAAACCTTCAACAGCAATTTTTCATTGAAGCAAAAAGAAATAAAAACGCTCCTTTTGTAAATATTTCTACTAAAGAAACGGAACGAATTCTGAATCAGGCGATGAAATCTTCACACCGTTGGGAAGTTATGAAATCACAAGATAAAAGCGATGATGAAATTGTAAAATCGTTCAACGAAAAAACAAAAATGACGGTCTTTTCTTGGAAAGGAGAAAGAGATACTATCATGACTCCTTTGGATTCGATCCGTTATTACAAACATTTTTTACAGTCTGGATTGATGGCGATGGAACCACAAACGGGTAACATAAAAGCTTGGGTTGGGGGAATTAACTACAAATATTTTCAGTACGATCACGTAGGGCAAGGTGCAAGACAAGTAGGTTCAACTTTCAAACCATTTGTTTATGCTACAGCCATCGAACAATTGAATATGTCACCTTGTGATTCCATTATAGATTCACCATTTACAATTCCTGTTGGACGTCATCACGTGACCGAATCTTGGACACCCAAAAACTCCAATAACAGATATGTGGGAATGGTAACTTTAAAAAGAGCTTTAGCCAATTCTATCAACACCATTTCAGCAAAATTAATGGATAAAGTAGGTCCTGAAGCAGTGGTAGAATTAACCCATAAACTAGGGGTGAAATCTGAAATCCCTTTACAACCATCCATAGCATTGGGAGCTGTTGAAATCACCGTTGAAGATATGGTTGCCGCTTACAGTACTTTCGCTAATCAAGGGGTTTACACGAAACCACAATTTCTAAGCCGCATCGAAGATAAAAGTGGTACCATAATCTACGAACCTATTCCTGAGTCTCATGATGTTTTAAATAAAGATATCGCTTTTGCAGTAATAAAATTACTTGAAGGTGTAACCGAGGGAGGTTCTGGTGACCGTTTACGCACCACTTATGGAGGAGACGGAGACAATCGCTGGACTGGTTATCCATATCAGTTCCGAAATCCAATCGCAGGTAAAACAGGAACAACACAAAACCAGTCCGATGGTTGGTTTATGGGAATGGTTCCTAATCTTGTGACCGGTGTTTGGGTAGGCTGCGAAGATCGTTCGGCCCGCTTCAAAAGCATTACTTATGGACAAGGAGCAACTGCCGCATTGCCGGTTTGGGCGTATTTTATGAAACTTTGTTATGCAGATTCAGGTCTTAAGGTTTCCAAAGAAAATTTTAACAGGCCGCCTAATCTTTCCATAAAGGTAGATTGTTATTCTGCCCCAAAAGTAAAAGACACTACTGATATACAACAAGACACAGGAGAATTCGAATTGTAGAAATTTTATTTGGAGCTAATCCTGCTATTCGTTTCAATCTTTTCCTTTTTGAATAAAAAAGGAAAAGGATTTTCACTGCTATCAGTGCTAGGTTATTCGTTTCCAAACTTAAATTTCGGTAACCATTATGACTTTAATAATCTTAATGACTCAAGTTTTTTAGTAAAATTAAAATTTGTGAATTAGCACCTAATCATATGATCAACAAAAAAGTAAATAACGTTAAAGAAGCACTTCAAGGAGTTGAAAACGGCATGACCATCATGCTGGGCGGTTTTGGATTATGCGGTATTCCAGAGAACTGCATAGCCGAATTAGTAAAAAAAGAAACTAATAATCTAACCTGTATTTCCAACAATGCCGGTGTCGATGATTTTGGTCTTGGTTTATTATTACAAAAACGCCAAATCAAGAAGATGATTTCTTCTTACGTAGGAGAAAATGCCGAATTTGAACGCCAAATGCTTTCGGGAGAACTCGAAGTTGACCTTATCCCTCAAGGAACATTAGCGGAACGTTGTCGCGCGGCACAATCAGGAATCCCAGCTTTTTTCACACCAGCCGGTTACGGAACAGAAGTGGCAGTTGGGAAAGAAGTTCGGGAATTTAATGGAAAAATGCATGTCATGGAACATGCTTTTGAAGCTGACTTTGCTATTGTGAAAGCCTGGAAAGGTGACGAAGCCGGAAACCTAATTTTTAAAGGAACAGCCAGAAACTTCAATCCATGTATGGCTGGAGCTGCAAAAATAACTATCGCAGAAGTAGAAGAATTGTTGCCTGCAGGAAGTTTAGATCCAAATGAAATTCATATTCCAGGAATCCTTGTAAATAGAATTTTTCAAGGTGTGAAATATGAAAAAAGAATTGAACAAAGAACCGTGAGAAAAATTTTCTAATTATGGCTTTAGACAAAAATCAAATTGCACAACGAATTGCAAAAGAATTAAAACACAACTATTACGTGAATCTTGGAATCGGAATTCCAACTTTAGTGGCTAATTATATTCCAGAAGGAATTGACGTTGAGTTTCAAAGCGAAAACGGAATTCTTGGTATGGGACCATTCCCTTTTGAGGGCGATGAAGATGCTGATTTAATCAATGCCGGAAAACAAACCATAACTACTTTGCCTGGAGCGAGTTTTTTTGATTCCGCATTCAGTTTTGGAATGATACGCGGACAGCATGTTGATTTAACTATTCTTGGAGCGATGGAAGTTTCGGAAAATGGGGATATCGCGAACTGGAAAATTCCCGGTAAAATGGTTAAAGGAATGGGAGGCGCCATGGATTTAGTCGCTTCTGCCGAAAATATTATTGTTGCAATGATGCATGTCAACAAAGCTGGAGAGTCAAAAATTCTAAAAAAATGTAGCCTTCCGTTAACAGGAGTTGGTTGCGTTAAAAAAGTAGTTACTGAATTAGCCGTGATGGAAATAACTCCAAATGGATTTAAACTATTGGAACGTGCTCCCGGAGTATCGGTGGAACATATTATAGCTTCAACCGAAGCCACTTTAATTATTGATGGCGAAATTCCTGAAATGGTTATTGATTAAAATTAACTTCTTTTTTGAATCTACAATACTAAAAATGCATCCTATAAATGGATGCATTTTTTTTGCCTACAATTTAATCCTATTTCTGATTACTGACGAATCTTAAAAAGTTATAATTTTCTACGTGTTTTGTGCTTCTCATGCATTTAATTTAAATAATTTAAACAAATGATGATTAGTATGTTATTTTTTAGTTAAATTCGCCCACATGTTTAAATATTTTTATTTCGACAACTAACCAAAACCCCAAACAAATGAAAACAAAATTACTCGGAAAAATCGCGTTGTTCGCATCCGTTTCTTTTTTTGCATTAGAAGCAAATGCACAAGATGCCGCCAAAAATGTAAAACAAAAAATTACTGATGAAAGAGGAAAACCTTCATTAATCGTTTTTAATGAAAAATCTACCTACAAATCTTCAGATTCTCAAAAAGCATTAACAGAACAATTGGGATTAAAGGATAATTCCAATTTTTCTAAAACTAAATCCGAAACAGACAAATTAGGATTTTCACATGAAAAATTCCAATTGTATCATCAAGGAATAAAAGTAGAATTTTCTACCTACACACTACACTCCAAATCTGGAAAACTAGAATCAATGAGCGGAGAGTTCTTTTCGTTAGATAAAGTCAACACTCAACCTACTTTGTCAAAAGAACAAGCTTTTGGCCGCGCATTGAAAAAAATTGGCGCTAAAAAATATCTTTGGGATTCAACAGAAGATGCTGCAGCAATGAATTACCAAAAACCAACTGGAGAGTTAGTTTTACTTCCTATGTTAGATGGTCCAACCTCAAAGTTAAAAGACAACAACTTACGTTTAGCATATAAATTTGATATTTATGCTTCATTACCTGTAAGTCGTGGCGACGTATATATTGATGCTGTTACAGGCGAGGTATTACTCTACAATGCTATTATCAAACATCTTGGTGAATATAGCAACGGCAGCCATGCAACTTCTGCCGAAATGTCAAAAGAAAAAGCGAGCACTGTTGCTTTCGTTGCTGCTAATGCTGCAACACGTTATAGTGGAACTCAATCCATTCAAACTACATTAAGTGGTTCATCTTATATTTTATCTGATGCGACCCGTGGTTTAGGAGTTCAAACTTATAATTCGGCTAGAACAGCTACCTATCCTACAACTAATTTTACAGATGCTGATAATAACTGGACCGCTACGGAATTTAATAATACAAATAAAGACAACGGAGCTTTAGATGGACATTGGGGCGCAGAAAAAACATACGACTATTTTTCAACTAAACATGGTCGTAATAGTTATGATAACGCCGGAGCAAAAATAAAAAGTTATATCCATTATAATCTAATTGCAGCTGGCTATCCGGATAATAACAACGCTTTTTGGAATGGTTCTGTAATGACTTATGGAGATGGAAGTGGAACCGGCGGATTTGACATATTGACAGCTTTAGATGTTGCTGGTCACGAAATTGGTCACGCCGTTTGTAGCAATACAGCCAACTTAACTTACTTAAATGAATCGGGTGCAATGAATGAAGGATTTTCAGATATCTGGGGAGCTTGTATTGAGTTTTCAGCAGCACCAACCAAATCAACCTGGTTAATTGGTGAAGATATCGAAAGAAGAACAGGACATTTGTCTCTACGTTCTATGAGCAATCCTAATGCTGAAGGACAACCAGATACCTACAAAGGTACATATTGGTATACAGGAACTGCCGATTCAGGTGGAGTACATACAAATAGTGGCGTATTAAATCACTGGTTTTATATTTTATCTATTGGTAAATCAGGGACAAATGATATCGGAAGCGCATTTAACGTAACTGGGATTACAATAGCCAAAGCGGAAAAAATAGCCTATCGTTTAGAAAGTGTTTACTTGACCGCAAGTTCTACATATGCTAATGCAAGAACATATGCTATCCAATCAGCAGTCGACTTATACGGAGCTGGTTCTGCTGAGGTAATTGCTACTACAAATGCATTTTATGCCGTAGGAGTTGGTGCCGCTTATGCTGGCTCAGCTGATACTATTGCACCATCTACACCAGCTGGTTTAGCAGCTTCAGGAACTACTTCAACAACAACAAACTTATCTTGGACAGCTTCTACTGATAATGTAGCAGTTACAGGATATAATGTTTATCAAGGGACTACTTTAAAAGCCACTGTTACAGGAACCACCTATGCTGTTTCGGGATTAACAGCTGCTACTGCTTACACTTTCTCTGTAAAAGCAAAAGATGCTGCCGGTAATTTATCTGCTGCTAGTAACGTAGTAAACGTAACAACATCAGGATCTACAACTACGTATTGCGTTTCTAAAGGAACCGATGCAACATCTGAATACATCGACTATGTTGGTTTAGGTGGAATTGCTAATACAAGTGGTACAAATGCAGGATACGGAAACTTTACAGCTTTGACAGGAAATGTGCCTTATGGTGCAAACACTATCTTGTTTAGCGCTGGTTTTAGCGGCTCAGCTTACACTGAGTATTGGAAAATCTGGATTGATTATAACAAAAACGGTATTTTTGAAACAACTGAACAAATCGTTTCTGGATCTTCTTCAAGTAGCGCTAACCTAACAAGTACTTTTACAGTTCCAACAACTGCTTTGGCAGGAACAACAAGAATGAGAGTTTCTATGAAATATAATGCAGCTCAAACGGCTTGTGAAACTTTTTCTTATGGAGAAGTAGAAGACTATACTGTAAATATTGGAGGTGCGGCTATCGCAGCATTTAATACAAGTTTTGCAGGAGATTTGGGTACTGAGAATAACATTTTTGATTACACGATGTCTCCAAACCCGGCTAATGAATTCTTAAATGTTAAAATGGCAGATAACAGAAATGCTTCTTTTAGAGTTATCAATTACTTAGGTCAACAAGTTGAGCAAGGTAAAATTTCTGAAAACGCAATCAATGTTAGCAAATTAGGCGCAGGAGTTTATCTTTTAGAAGTAAACGACGGTCAAAAAAGAATAACTAAGAAATTTATTAAAAATTAATTTTGCTTTTTTACTAAATAAAAAAAGGGGTTGTCTTAAAAAAGACAACTCCTTTCATCTTATAAAACAGTCTTATCCTATTTACTTACCCGAAAATTTTTGTCATTACAACTCCTTTTACTTTACGATAAACAAAAAATAAAAACCAATAAACACAACATCGTATGTGTTTTTTGTTAATTTTGGCAAAATAAATTTAATTGTCTGAATAAATAAATTCTAACCAAAAACCCCAACCAATGAAAACAAAATTACTTGGAAAAATTGCGCTGTTTGCATCCGTTTCTTTCTTTGCATTTGAAGCAAGCGCTCAAGATGGCAGCAAAAATGTAAAACAAAAATTCAATGACGAAAGAGGGAAACCTTCTTTAATCACTTTTAATGAGAAATCAACTTATAAATCTACAGATTCTCAAATCGCATTCACAGAACAATTAGGTTTAAAAAACAATTCTAGTTTTTCTAAAACTAAATCAGAAACAGACAAATTTGGATTTTCACATGAAAAATTTCAATTGTTTCACCAAGGAGTAAAAGTAGAATTTTCTACTTATACCCTTCACTCAAAATCTGGGAAACTAGAATCAATGAGCGGAGAATTCTATCAATTAGACAATGTTAATACACGTCCTTCTTTATCAAAAGAACAAGCATTTAGTCGTGCATTGCAACAAATTGGAGCTTCTCAATATCTTTGGGATTCACCAGCAGAAGCTAAAATAAACGATTATCAAAAACCTGCAGGAGAACTAGTGTTACTTCCACTTGAAGATGAAGATAACAACGGTAAAAAAACAGAGCAACTTCGTTTAGCATACAAATTTGACATCTACGCTACAAATCCAGTAAGCCGTGGAGATATTTATGTTGATGCGGTAACCGGAGCAACTTTATTATACAACGCTACAATCAAACATTTAGGCGAATTCAGCAACGGATCAAAACCATCAGTTGACAAGAAATCAGAAAATAAAAATTTGGCTACGGCTTTTGTATTGGCAAATGCTGACACACGTTACAGCGGAACACAATCTATTCAAACTTCTCTTAGCGGAGCATCATACATTTTGTCTGACGCAACTCGTGGAAGCGGAGTTATGACTTACAATATGAAAAAGGGAACAAGCTACACTGCAGCAGTTAATTTTACCGATGTAGACAACAACTGGACCGCCGCTGAATACAACAATGTAAACAAAGACAATGGAGCATTAGACGCACATTGGGGAGCTGAAAAAACATATGATTACTGGTCGACCGTTCATGGAAGAAACAGTTATAACAATGCTGGAGCAGCTATAAAAAGTTATGTTCATTACAGCAACGCTTATGACAATGCATACTGGAATGGAAGTGTAATGACCTATGGAGATGGAAGCGGAACTTATTTCGACATTTTAACGTCAATTGATGTAGCAGGACACGAAATAGGACATGCAGTTTGTTCAAACACAGCAAACTTAGCATACAAAAACGAATCAGGAGCCATGAATGAAGCTCTTTCAGATATTTGGGGAGCATGTATCGAATATTTTGCAGCACCTAACAAACAAAGATGGTTAATTGGTGAAGACATCGAAAGAAGAGCAGGGCATCTCGCTTTACGTTCTATGAGTAATCCTAAAAGTGAAGGACAACCAGATACTTATGGTGGGATAAATTGGACTAGTCAAACTAGATGCAGACCGACTTCAAACAACGATCAATGTGGTGTTCACAACAATAGCGGTGTGTTAAACCACTGGTTTTATATCTTAACCGAAGGTAAAACAGGTACAAATGATAAAGGAAGTTCTTATAGCATAACTGGTATTGGAATTGATAAAGCAGCTAAAATAACTTACCGTATGGAAAGCGTTTACATGACATCAAGCTCTACTTATGCAAATGCAAGAACTTATGGAATTCAAGCAGCTATCGATTTGTACGGAGCAGGTTCTCTTGAGGTAATAGCAACAACTAATGCATTTTATGCAGTAGGTGTTGGAACAGCTTATGTATCAACCGCTAAAACAGCGCTTTCTAAAACAGCAAAAACTGAAATTACTAATGAAGCATTTGTATTGTATCCAAATCCAACTTCTGAAGTATTGAATGTTTCTGTTAAAGAAAACAAAGTGAGCTCATACAAAATCTTCAATTCTCTAGGATTCCAAATTCAAACTGGGAAAACTTCTGGTGGAGAAATCAATGTAAGCAACCTAAGTAAAGGAATCTATTTCTTCGAATTGAACAATGGTCAAGATACTGTTGTTAAATCTTTTATTAAGAAATAATCCTGTTCTAAATACATTAAAAGGAAAGCCTCACTTGATTGTGAGGCTTTTTTTATGGAGTTATTTTAAGAAACTATCTAACTATAAAACTAACCTGTTGGGTGTAATTAGTTTTTAATGATAAATTTTCGACAGTCTGAGTGGTTTACTCCCTAAGCCTCGGGAAGAAAATCTTATCGAGAACAAGAAAATTTATTATCAAAAACGGTTCTCGATTCATTTTTCGCTTCATTTCATTGCACAAAAAACACTCGAACTGACGTTTTTGATAAGTATACCCAACAAGTTAAAACTATTCTTTTAATCTCGTCTTAAGCCGCCTTTTTATGATTTAAAGTACAGGTTAAAAAAACCAACTCGCCACAAAAATAGCGGTGATAACGCAAATTAAATCTACCAAAAGCATTGTTCCTAAAGCGTAACGGGTGTTTTTGATGTTTACAGAACCAAAATAAACCGCAATTACATAAAAAGTACTTTCGGCGCTACATTGAAAAATACTGCTCAATCGACCTGTTAAGGAATCGGCTCCAAAAGTATTCATAGAATCAATCAAAAATCCTCTCGATCCCGCAGAACTAAAAGGACGAAGCATCGCTACTGGCAAAGCATCGGTAATCTCTTTACTCACACCAATATTAGAAAAGACAAAGGAAATCCCATTACTGATAATTTCAAATAAACCGCTATTTCTAAATAGAGAAATGGCCACTAACATTCCCAAAACATAAGGAAAAATAGTAACCCCGGTTTTAACTCCATTATTAGCTCCTACTACAAAGGATTCAAAGACGGTGGTGCTTGCTTCAGCAAATTTCTTCTCATGAATGAATGAAAAAATCAACGTAAAAGCGATAATTCCAACCAATATCAACCCGGAAAGATTAGAGGTGAAATAGTTTTTTCCAATTAAATCCAAATGATTCACGTACATCAATAAACCAACAATTGCAGCGATTAATACCATCAAGGTGACAACCAAAGAAGCACTTTTGAAATTAATTTTTTGTTTGATTCCAACAATTAAAAAAGCGGCAATCGTACCAATAAAAGAAGTAATAATACAAGGCAGCATTACATCGGCAGGATTAGTTGCATTGGCGGCAGCTCGATACCCAATAATAGAAGTAGCTATTAACGTTAAACCAGAAGCATGCAAACACATAAACATGATCTGCGCATCACTGGCTTTGTCTTTATCGGGGTTTATTTCTTGTAAACTTTCCATGGCTTTTAGTCCAAATGGAGTCGCAGCAGAATCTAATCCCAAGAAATTAGCGGCAAAGTTTAAGGTCATGTAGGAGATGGAAGGATGGTCTTTTGGGATACTCGGAAATACTTTTACAAACACCGGACTCAATGCTTTAGCTAATTTTCCAGATGCTCCGGAAATGATTAAAAGTTCCATCAGTCCACAGAAAAAAGCCAAATAAGCCATAAGCGGCAGTATTAAATCGAGTAAAGTATTTTTACATGTTGGTAATAAACCATCGGATTTTTGAACACCACTGAAAATTTTTACGGTTTTGTTTTTATAAACATAAGTCGTGTCGGCATTTAGAGTATCCCGATTGATAATCATGGTTTGATCTGGTGCTTTTTTAATGCTATCTTTAATAAAAGCAGGAAGTTGATCCGCATATTTTTCAGAAATTAGAACTGGATCGTCTTTTTTTCCATTCAAAACATAATCAATGGTATACGTATTTGCAGTAAACAAACTGACTATAATAAAGGCAATTGACGAAATGAAAATAACTAACCAGAATCTACTTAATACCATAATCTATAATTTTTGTAAATGTAAATATTTATATTTTTTTTGTAGCAAATAGTTTTTAGATTATACTAAGTAACTTTAATTAATAATTACAGATGTAGAATTTTTCTAAAAGATTATTCTTAAAAACAATTCCCAGATCTTGATAGTAATTTTCAATGATTTTAATATTAATGCCATAATTTGAAATTATTTCTTCAATCGAAAAAGGGCTATTTCTTTTATCAAATATAGAATTTATAAGTTCATTTGCTTTTATAATCTTAATATCTGACAAATCCTTTTCTTCATATAAATACTCTAATGGCATATTGTTTATCATAGAATTAGAGACTATTTCATAAAATTCATCATCTATTATTTTACCAAAAACAAAATGTTTTTTATCTATTGGTTTTTCATCAATATCATATATAATTAACGCATAACTTGATAATGAATGTAAACATCCTAACACTAGTTCACTTCTATATTCAACTATTTTAACTGGTTCTTTTTTATTCTGATTATATGTGAAAGTTCTTATTTCACAATATTCTCTCCTTATAATTTTAATTTCTGACGAAACAAAACTATACTTATTCAAACTATTAATGAATCCTTTTGTTGAATAAATGAATAGTAAATTTAACTCCTCAGAAAAATAAATATGATGTTTAACCTTTTGATTATTTAAATTTTCTGAAAAATGATCATAATGAAAAATCACTTCATTTAGATTATACTTAATTAGGTTTTTGCTTATTTTAGGTTCCTCTAAAATCATTCTAAAAAAGTGAAAATCAGAGTTTTTTTCTTTATCAAAATTATTTTTTACTAGTCTTTTCTTCTTTTCTTCTAACTCTCTTTTTTCTTCTTCATAAAGTTTTTCTCGATTTTTATTTTGTTCTTCTATTCTTTCACTCTCGAAAACCGCTCGATCCAAGATTAATTTATCGATTCTTTTTTGTTCTTCTATTTTACTATTTTCTTCTTGTATTTTTAGTTCTTGTTGCTTCAGTTCTTCTCTCTTTTCTTTCTCTATTTTATCATTTTGAATTTGAATAGTTAATAACTTTTCTAAAAAATTTAATTGTTCTACAAATTCTTCCTGTTTATGTTTTATATGTCCAAATAACATTTCATCATTAAATCGAACCATTTCATCTTCAAAATGTATAAATAAATTACCGCTTTTGAAATATTCAGAATTAGTCCATTTTAAAAGTCTCTTTGCTATTTTAAATTCAGTTGTATCTTTAGAAATACTTTTTAAAAGATTTTTTATTGAATTATAAGAATATTGGAACTCTTCTTTAAAAAATGCTGGAGATAAAAACTCTGTAAAATCTAAAACAAGAAAAGGTAAATAATTATGATGTCTTTGCGAATGCCATCTCGAATCCATTTCTTCAATTGAAACAGATAATGTATGTTGAAATTCAATACTAATATTATTCACAACACTATCTATAATATGCTTCTCGTCATTATGAAAAATTATTTTTTCATAGGTCTTGATGTTTTTTTCTTGATTACCATAAACCGCCTCAATTAACTCATATTGCCAATGACAGTGCCAATAACACATTCTATTATCAATAAACTTATAATCTTTTTGACTTTTATTCCTAATATGAGATGTCCTTCCTTCTGTACATATTACAGAAACAAAAGTGTCATCAAAATATTTATACCATGTCTTCTTTTTAGGAATAGCATTTTTAAAATTATCAAGTTCTATGATTTCTCTCTTTTTCATTTTACCTTCTAAACATGAATAATCTCGTCATCAATCAACAAATCCTCTCGTCGCAATCGAAGAAAAATTTGTGCTACGGCAATGGTATCTTTTTCACAATAGGTGACAATTCTGTCAATGTCTTTTTCCACATAAAAAACATGTCCCACCTGACTGCCATCGATATCGCCTTTTGGCGAAGGGATTCCCAGTACTTTACACATTAACTTTAAGGAGGTGTAGTGTTTGTAATCGCCAAATTTCCACAATTCCAAAGTATCTAAATGTGGGATTTCCCAAGGTTTTTTTCCAAATAGGTTTAACTTATTGGGAATATCAATTTGGTTAATAATCATGCGTCGGGCGATGAATGGAATATCAAATTCTTTTGCGTTATGACCGCACAAAACATGCTGTGGTTGGTTAAAATGAGTGTTTAATAAATTATTGAAATCCTGAAGAATTTTCTTTTCTTCTCCAAAAAACGAAGTAACTCTAAAGTTTCTAATATCACTTTTGATAACAAAATAACCCACCGAAATGCAGACAATTTTACCAAACTCGGCCCAAATTCCCGCGCGATCATAAAAATCCTCCGGCGTATATTCCTCTTTGCGCTGATATTGTGTTTTGTTTTCCCACAGCTGTTTCATTTCCGAATCTAATGCGTTGAAATCTTCGGATTCCGGAACGGTTTCGATATCGAGGAAGAGAATGTTATTGAGGTTTATTTTTTCTATCATTGCTTTCTTTTTTAAACACAGATTTCACAGATTAGTACCCATTTAGTAAATCTAAAAAATGCTGCATGAAATATATATATTCCAAATATAAGTAAAATATGATAGTTCGTATAAATCTGTGTGGCTTCTAAAACAAACTTTGTTGTATCGTTGGGTTTTCGTGTTCCAATAACCATTTCTTGCGCCACAAACCTCCTGCATAACCCGTCAATGAACCATCAGTTCCTATTACTCGATGACAGGGAACCACAATCCACAAAGGATTTTTCCCATTGGCCGAAGCTACAGCTCGGATGGCTTTGACATCCCCTAAAATTTTGGACTGTTCTAGATACGTTCTGGTTTTCCCGTATGGAATCTCCAATAATGCTTTCCATACTTTTTGTTGAAAATCAGTTCCTTTTGGATTTAATTTAAAATCGAAATCGTTTCTTTTCCCTTCGAAATACTCATTGAGTTGCGAAACGACATCCTTTAAAATTGTTGGAATTGTGCTTGAAATTTCTCCTTCATCAGAAACTGAAATTACCGAAATCCCATTTTCGTCACCAATGATTGTAGCAATTCCTAAAGGTGTTTTGATGTAAGCTGTTTCCATAAAATAAAAATGAACTGCAAAGTACATAAAGTTTTCGCAAAGTTCACAAAGAAGAAAATAATGGATATAAAAAAACCATTCGCTGAGACGAATGGTTGTTGTTTTTTAGCCCTGATGGAAGTGGCATCCTTTTCTTGTCTCGTCTCGTCCCATAAGACGAGACGAGACAAGAAAAGATATAACGGACAGCAGGAAATAGCTCCTAATACTGAAACAAGTTCAGCCTAAATTATTTCAAATTGCTGTAAAAATAGGCTTCCAATCCTTTTAATTCCTCGTCAGACATCTCTTCAGTAAGTGCGAAATTAGTTTTCATCACTTCGTATTGACTTGGGTCAACCAATGGCGCAGCATCCTCTTTCAGGAAAGCGATAATATTGCCATTCTTTTCTTTATATATTTTTGCAATATCTTGAACGCTCGGACCAATTAGTTTGTTGTTCACTTGATGACAGGCGACACAATTTCCTTTTCCTTCAAAAATTTCTTTCCCTAGTGCTTCCGGTGATTTAGCTATGTTTTCGGCTGACTCCTCAGATTTATTCTCTGATTTTCCAAAAGATTCTTGATTTTCTTTTTTGCAAGACAGCAGTACTAAAACTGCTGCTAAAAATAATAATTTTTTCATGGGTTATTTATTTAAAAGTATCGCAGCTTCTTTGGCAAAATAAGTCGAAATTAAGCTTGCTCCCGCGCGTTTGATACACATTAATTGTTCCATCATAATTTTATCATGGTCAAGCCAGCCTCTTTCGGCAGCGGCTTTAATCATCGCATATTCCCCCGAAACATGATATACGGTCACGGGAACATTCACGGCATTCTTAACCTCGCGAACGATGTCTAAATACGCAATTCCAGGTTTTACCATCACCATATCAGCACCTTCTTCTACATCCCACAACGCTTCTTTAATGGCCTCGATGCGGTTCGCATAATCCATTTGGTAGGTTTTCTTGTCTTTTGGGATATCCGTTGAATCCACTGGCGCGCTATCTAAAGCATCACGAAACGGTCCGTAAAAAGCGGATGCATATTTAGCCGAATAGCTCATGATTCCCACATTGTGAAAACCGGCTGCATCCAGACCTTGTCGCAAACGTAAAACTCGTCCGTCCATCATATCACTTGGCGCGACAAAATCGGCACCAGCCTGAGCATGAGAAACGGCCATTTTTACCAAAGCTTCATTAGTTGAATCATTCTCTACATCTCCGTTTGCAATAATTCCGTCATGACCATAAATAGAATACGGATCTAAAGCCACATCAGGCATTACAATCATTTCCGGACAAGCGGTTTTGATAGCGCGAATTGCTTGCTGCATCAATCCATCTTTATTCCAAGCTTCTTTCCCTGTATTGTCTTTTAAATTTTCACTGACTTTTACATAAATGTTCACGGCACGAATACCCAATGCATATATTTCTTTTACTTCTTCGACCGTCAAATCAATGGAGCGACGAAAAATCCCCGGCATCGAAGAAATTTCCACTTGTACATTTTCACCTTCTGCAATAAACATCGGAAACATAAAATCCGATGGACTTAAACTGGTTTCACGAACTAAACTTCTAATGGATTCATTGACGCGTAATCTTCTACCTCTTTGTAATGGGAACATATGATTTTTGATTTTTGATTAACGAATTTTGATTTTTGATTTGTTCTCCTGTACTTCTGAAATCACAAATCGTTACCCGAGCCTTAAAGGCGAACTGGCGAACCAATCATTACTCTTCAATCTTGTTATATATTTTTTTATAATTTCATTAGTTAAGAATTGCGTCACATCTGCAATCACAAATCGTTAATCAACAATCTTAAATCCAATCAATCGGATTTTCTAATACGTTTACTAATTTTTCTTCTTCACTTCCGGCTTCTGCGTGATGGTCGTATACCCATTGCACATGCGGCGGTAAACTCATTAGGATACTTTCGATTCTTCCGTTAGTTTTTAGTCCAAATAAAGTGCCTTTGTCGTGAACCAAATTGAATTCGACATAACGACCACGACGGATTTCCTGCCAAGTTCTTTGTTCTGGAGTATAGGACAACTCTTTTCTTTTTTCAACAATGGGAACATAGGCTTCCAGGAAACTATTTCCCACTTCAGAAACAAAGTTAAACCAATTTTCCATACTCATAGCGTCCGTTGCTTTACAATAATCGAAAAACAATCCACCAATTCCGCGAGCTTCATTGCGATGTGCGTTCCAGAAATAGGCATCACATTGTTTCTTATATTTTGGATAAAACTCCTGATTATGCTTGTCGCAAGCGGTTTTACAGGTTTGATGAAAATGAATTGCATCTTCCTCAAACAGATAATAGGGTGTTAAATCCTGTCCGCCACCAAACCATTGTTGAATCACATTTCCGTTATCATCGTACATTTCGAAATAACGCCAATTGGCATGAACCGTTGGCACCATTGGACTTTTGGGATGCATAACCAAACTCAATCCGCAGGCAAAAAAATCGGCTTCGCCTACGTTGAACATTTTCTGCATAGCCTCAGGTAATTTTCCGTGAACTGCTGAAATATTAACTCCGCCTTTTTCAAAAACTTTTCCGTTTTCTATTACTCGGGTTCTTCCACCGCCGCCTTCCGGACGTTCCCAAAGGTCTTCACGGAATTTGGCTTGACCTTCAACTGCTTCTAGTCCTGCGACGATTTGGTCTTGAAGGTTTTGTATGTAAGAGTAAAATTTATTTTTCATCTTGTTAATTCATATAATTCCATATCTAATGGAGCTTCATTGGTTGGCGTGAATTCATTTAGCAACGTTTTCACCCAACTAAAGTTAGCGTTTTTGGCAACTTTCACACTTGCAAGGTTCGTTTTATGAGCTATAATTTGAAGTATTTTCAAATCCAACTCATTGAAAGCGAAATTTGAAATTGCTTTAACTGTTTTTGAAACCAACCCTTTTCCTTCAAAATTTTTTCCGATACAATAGGCCAATTCTCCTGTTCTATTCACCCAATCAATCTTTTTTATGATAATCAATCCAGCAATTTTTTGAGAATCCACTTCTCTAATTGCAAAGGTGAAATTTGTTTTCTCCTGAATTTCTTTCTCCTTAAGTGCAATGTAGGCTATCGATTTTTCTACCGTTGAATTCCCCGAAAGGGTAAGCGGGAAAAACCTACATAATCTTTCATTATTGTCAAGCATAAAATGATACAATTGATTTGCATCTGTTGGTTTCAATTTGTCAATAATGAAGTTTTCTGTGATTCTCATTTATTCTAGGAATTGGCTTTCGCCAAAGCTATTTTATTAAATATTCCAAAAGAAAATGTCTTGCTTTCAGATTGAATATGCTCGTAAATTGAAATCGCTTTCTCCTTTAAATCAAACGGATTATCTTTTGAAAAAGCAATCAAAAAACCAGCGAATTGTTCCCGTTGATTCCAATCAAAATGTAATCTTCCTAAAAGTTCGATTAAATTATGTGGTTCGATTTCGATTAAACTTTCAATATTTAAACCTAAAGCTTTGAGTTGGTTTTCGATATTGATTATATCTTCATCAGTAGCTTTTTTGGGTACATAAACCAAAGAAAGCAACGTCTTTAGCACATTGTCTATTCGTTCACTTTCTTGATCTCGTAATCCTTTGTTTAACATATTCTTTAGTTTTCAGTAGCAGTCACAGTTTTCAGTCACAACGAACTGAAAACTGTGACTGAAAACTTCATTACATATTATACTCCTTAACCGCATCAATAAACGCTTTGGCGTGATCCACGGGGATATTTGGTAAAATTCCGTGACCTAAATTCACGATGTATTTGTCTTTTCCGAATTCGTCAATCATTTCGTGTACCATTTTCTTGATTACCGGAATTGGCGACAACAATCTTGATGGATCAAAATTTCCTTGTAACGTAATATTTCCGCCAGACAAGTATCTCGCGTTTTTTGGAGAACAAGTCCAATCTACTCCTAATGCTGAAGCTCTACTTTTTCCCATTTCGCCTAATGCGAACCAACATCCTTTTCCGAAAACGATTACCGGTGCATCATCAGCTAATGCTTCAATGATTTGATTGATGTATTTCCAAGAGAATTCTTGATAATCAACTGGGGATAACATTCCGCCCCAAGAGTCAAAAATTTGAACGGCGTTTACTCCTGCTTTTACTTTTTCTTTTAGGTATAAAATGGTAGTATAGGTGATTTTTTGCAATAAAACGTGTGCTGCTTCTGGATATTGGAAACAAAATCCCTTAGCCATATCAAAACTTTTCGAACCTTTCCCTTCCACTGCATAACACATAATTGTCCAAGGAGAACCTGCGAAACCAATTAATGGCACCTCATCGTTCAACATTTCTTTAGTCAATTTGATAGCGTCAAAAACGTATCCTAAAGTTTCGTGGACATCTGGAACGATTACTTTCTCCACATCCTGAATCGTACGAATAGGATTTGGTAAATACGGACCAAAATTAGGTTTCATCTCAACATCAATTCCCATTGCTTGAGGAATCACCAAGATATCCGAAAACAAAATCGCTGCATCGGGAGCAATTCTGCGAATAGGTTGAACTGTAATTTCAGCCGCTAATTCTGGCGTTTGACAACGCGTAAAAAAATCATATTTGTCGCGCAAAGCGATGAATTCCGGCAAATATCTTCCTGCTTGACGCATCATCCAAACTGGCGGACGTTGTACTGTTTCTCCTTTTAATGCTCTTAAAAATAAGTCGTTCTTGATCATGTATTTAATTTTTAGCAGATTGCTAGATGCCCTCCGTTTTATAATATTCTATAACTTCCTCGATCACCTCTTCGATGGTTGGTGTTTCGGCAATTACAATGTTTTTAACTTTATTTAATTCTAATGTTTTGGCTGTAGTATTACCCACGCAAAAGCAAATTTCATTTTTGATTTTATTGTTTGTCAAATAACTCTCCACACCAGATGGGCTAAAAAATAGAATCCCATCAAATTTTTCTTGGTCAGATATTTTAAAAGGTGCCAACTTGGTTTGATACACTTCGATTTCATTAAAAGTTATTCCCTCGTTTTTTAAGGCTTGCGGTAATGTTTCCTTACGTAAGTTTCCGCTTAAAAAAGTATAGCTTTCCTTGTTGTAAATTAAGGTGATGATTTCCGCTAATTCTGAGGCGTAATCCATGTAAACATCTACTTTAAAACCGTTAAGTTCCAGTAAATCTTTGGTTTTAATACCTACACAAAACACACTTTTGGTTTTAAGAGCTTCCCAACCGTTTTGTTCCATTAAACTCAAAACCGCATTTTGGCTACTGAAAATCAAATTAGTATTTATGGTGTTCAGTTCAAAAAGGTTGTTTTTAATTTCGATAAAATCTTGTTCTAAAAGATCAAAATTAGCCGCAAGAAATGCTTGCCTTTGCTCGTCTGACAATGTTTTGGTTGATAAAATGCTTGTTTGACTCATTATTTCTTTAAGTTATTTTTAATTTCCGTCATCAATTTTGTTCCGCCATTATTTAAGACTTTCTGAGCAGCATAGAAACCTAATTTTTTCCATTCTTCGATAGGAACAATTTTGTCCACTTCAATTTTTTCTTTTCCGTCAAGCGAAAATAAAACTCCCTGAAAATGAATGTTATCTTCCTCTTCATTATAGATTGCCAAAGCTCCAATAGGCGCCGTACAACCACCTTCTAAAGTTTTTAGAAACTGACGTTCTATATACGTTACGATTTCGGTTTCAATATTATTTAACTGAGATAAAGCGTCTAATGTAAACGCATCATCTTGCATAGCAACAACGAGCATAGCTCCTTGAGCGGGTGCGGGAATCATCCAGTCTAAATTAATGTAATTCTCCGGTTTTAAGTTGATTCTTTCTAAACCAGCAGCCGCAAAAATAGCTCCGTTCCAGTCTCCCTCCTTCAACTTTTTCATACGCAAATTTACGTTTCCGCGTAAGTCAACTACTTTATGAGTAGGGTATTTATTTAACCATTGTGCCTGACGACGCAAACTTCCTGTAGCAATAGTTCCTGATTCATTAAGAAAATCAAGATTGCCATTATGTACTAAAATATCTAAGGTGCTTGCTCTCTCTAAAACTGCTGCCTGTACAATCCCTATTGGCAAAGCCGTAGGGACATCTTTCATCGAATGTACAGCAATATCGACCTGACCGTTAATCATAGCAATATCAAGTGTTTTGGTGAAAATTCCTGTAATTCCTAATTCATAAAGTGGTTTGTCAAGAATGATATCTCCAGTAGATTTAACAGCTATAATTTCGGTTTTATATCCTAAATCGTTGAGTCTTTTTTCGACGTTGTGGGCTTGCCAAAGCGCGAGTTCACTATCGCGAGTTCCTATTCTAATAACTTTTTCTGCCATTTTTATATTTTGAATTCAAAAAAGTTCCTTTAAAATTAAAAACCATTAAGAAATTAAGATTCATTTAATTTTTATTTAGTGTCTAGCCTTTTAAAATACTAATTTACTAAATGCTACACTAGCTTTGATTTTTATCAATTTACACCCTATTTAATGCTACTTTTCAAAGTTAACCTCTTAGTACCCTTAATTTCTTAATGGTTCAAAAGATTAAAGTTTAAATTGAAATTATTTCGCTGTAGCGCCAATCTTGAAGACTTTTTCAATCCATTCGATACTTTCGTCCACCATAGTATCGTCATCTTTCAAATGATTGGCAAAGTGAGTTGTTATTTTTTGGATAATTCTATTGCTGATAATTTCAGCTTGTTCTTCATTGAAATTTAGAAGCTTTTTGCTTTGGAAATCCAATTCTGAAATTTTTATAGCATTCAATTTTGCTTTCAAAGCATGGATTGTCGGAGCAAATTTTCTGCCTTTCGTCCAAGTAATAAATTCTTCTTTTATTTCTTCAATAATCGCTTCCGCAGCGGGAATGTGTTTTTTTCTATTTTCTAAAGTTTCATCTGTCATTTGAGACAAATAATCCATGTGAATTAACGTCACTCCTTCTATATCCATCACGTCCTCATTGACATTTTTTGGAATAGACAAATCCAAAATCAACAATGGTTTTTTCAAATTCAGAATTGCTTTGTCAACCGTAGGGTTTTGTGCTCCGGTAGCAACGACTACAACATCTGCTTTTTGTAATTCCAGATGCAGTTCTGAATAATCTTTTACAATTAAATTCAGTTTTCCGGCTAATTTTTCGGCTTTATCTTTGGTTCTGTTGATTAAAGTAATGTGCTCGTTTTTAGTATGTTTTACCAAATTTTCACACGTATTTCTACCAATTTTTCCAGTTCCAAACAATAGAATATTTTTATTACCAATATCTTCCACATTCTTGATAATATACTGAACAGAAGCAAAAGAAACCGAAGTGGCACCAGAACTAATCTCCGTATCTGTTTTTATCTTTTTGCTGGCTTGGATTACAGCATTGACCAATCTCTCCAAAAAAGTATTGGCTAATCCGAAAGATTTTGATTGGATAAAACTGGTTTTTATTTGAGAAATGATTTCGAAATCACCCAGAATTTGACTGTCTAAACCTGTTCCTACTCGAAACATGTGACTGATTGCTTCTTGATTTTTATAAACAAAACCAACTTTTTGAAATGCTTCCACAGAACCTTGACTGTTTTCACAAATTAGTTTTATTAATTGAAAAGGGTGTTCTGCAAAACCATAGATTTCAGTACGGTTGCAGGTTGAAGTAACTATTAAACTCTCTATTCCTTCGGTCTTAGCTTGTTCCAGTAAACGCGTTTTTGCCGCGGCATCTAAACTAAACTTACCTCTAATCTCAGCATCTGCTTTTTTATAGCTCAATCCAACTGCGTAAAAATAATGATGCTTTGATGTGTTATTGTTTTCCATATTTGCACTTTTCCAGAAAGTGGAACAAAATTATCACTATACTATTTATAAAAATAACGCTAGAAGTTCTTTTTGTGTCGCTACGTGATTTTTTGGTTTTAAAACGTTGTTTTATTATAAAAACCCTTATTTTTGTAGCAGAAACAGGTATTTTTTATCGCCTTATTTAGAGCGTTTCTAAATTAAGTGATTTGCTAAATATCATTTTTAATTTAAAAAAACATCGCTATGGGTTCTCAGGAAATTATAAAAATTGAAGATGACTTTACCCTAATTCGTTTTCAGAATGATAGCACTGAAGCCTTTCAAGCCCAACGCGAAGTAAGCAGCGGATTGATTCAGTTTCATTTTGGATTGAAAGGAAATGCAAAATTCATCTTCAATCAAGGGAATTACGCTTTGGAACTAAAAGAAGAAAAATCGTTGCTTTTATACAATCCTCAGAAAGAATTACCTTTAAATCTGGAATTAGCGCCTAATTCTTGGGTAATTTCCGTTATTATTTCCATCAAAAAATTTCACGCCTTATTTTCGACAGAAGCCGATTATATCACCTTTTTAAGTGCAGACAACAAGGATAAAAAATATTACAACGAGGGAAATATTAGCCCGTCGATGGCTATTGTTTTATCTCAATTGTTTCATTACAGCCTGCATCCGTCGATAAAAAACCTCTATTACAAAGGAAAAGGATACGAATTATTGAGTTTGTATTTCAACCGAACCGAAGATCCAAATGCAGAACAATGTCCGTTTTTAATAGATGAAGACAATGTAATGAAGATTAAAAAAGCCAAAGAAATCATCATTGCCAATATGGCCGAACCACCCGGATTACAGGAATTGGCTGATGAAATCGGTTTGAATCTAAAGAAACTGAAAATGGGTTTCAAACAAATTTATGGCGATACCGTTTATGGTTTTCTGTTTGATTACAAAATGGATTTTGCCCGAAAATTACTGGATAGCGGTTCTTATAATGTAAATGAAGTGGGATTGAAAATTGGATATAGCACCGGAAGTCATTTTATTGCTGCATTCAAAAAGAAATTTGCCACCACGCCAAAGAAATATTTAATGTCCATTAATCCAAATATGTAGATTGGTATTGATTTCTTATATTAAACAATAAATAAAAAATAGTTAACCGCAATTTATCAAAAAGTAAGTTTGATTACTTTTATAGCAATAAAAAAAAAGCAACATGAAAGGTGTATTATTAGTCAATTTAGGTTCCCCGGAAAGTCCAACTCCAAAAGATGTAAAACCTTATTTAGATGAATTTTTAATGGACAAATACGTAATTGACGTTCCGTTTTTGTTGAGAGCATTGTTAGTTCGCGGAATTATTTTGCAAACCAGACCTAAAAAATCAGCTGCGGCTTACGCCAAAATATGGTGGGACGAAGGTTCACCACTTGTCGTTATATCAAAAAGAATGCACGCAAAAGTGAAACAACTCGTTGACGTTCCTGTTTCATTGGCCATGCGTTATGGAAATCCATCTCTATTATCTGGTTTACAAGAACTGCATGATAAAGGCGTGAATGAAGTGATGCTTTTTCCCTTGTATCCTCAACATGCGATGGCGTCTACAACTACCATTTTAGAACTAGCTGAAGAACACCGCAAAAAGTATTTCCCAGAAATGAAATTCACGATTGTTCCTGCATTTTACAACAAACCGGATTATTTAAAAAACCTTGCTGATTCTATAAAAAGTCATTTGGAAGGTTATGATTACGACCATTTATTATTCTCCTACCACGGAATTCCGGAGCGACACATTCGTAAAACGGATATCACCAAATCACATTGTAAAATTGATGGTTCTTGTTGCAACACGCCCTCACCAGCGCATGAATTTTGCTACCGTCACCAATGTTACGAAACGACCAAACAAGTTGTAAAACTATTGGGAATACCCGAAGGAAAATACAGTCAGACATTTCAATCCCGATTGGCAGGAGACAAATGGCTTACGCCTTACACGGATGTTGAAGTGAATAAAATGCCTGAAAAGGGAATTAAAAAATTGGCAGTTGTAACACCGGCTTTTGTTTCGGATTGTTTAGAGACATTAGAAGAAATTGCCATGGAAGCCAATCACGAATTTAAAGTTCATGGAGGCGAAGAATTTCTAGCCATTCCATGTTTAAATGATGGTGATGATTGGTGCAAAACCGTAAGTAATTGGATTAACGATTGGGCTCTGCCATTAGACTCAAAAGAAGAAGCGATTGGTTCTAAAAAAGCAAACGCTTAAATGAATGTTTCTGCCGAAGAATTAGGAACACAAGACATCAAAAAACTCTTGATAAAACAAGCGGTTCCGTCTTCTATTGGCATTTTATTTATGTCGGTTAATATTCTGGTGGACACTATATTTGTTGGGCAATGGATTGGTTCCTTAGCAATCGCTGCGGTAACGGTTGTTCTGCCTATTACCTTTTTGATTTCTTCTTTAGGAATGGCGATTGGAGTAGGTGGCGGCTCTGTACTTTCGCGAGCTTTGGGCGCTAAAAATAGCGAAAAAGCAATAGACACTTTTGCCAATCAAATCATGATGACTTTTTTATTGTCGTTTGTTTTTGTCGTGTTTGGCCTTTTCTTTAGTACTGAAATGTTGGTGCTTTTTGGCGCAAAAGGAGCCATCATGAAACCTGCAAGAGAATTCTTTTTTCCCATCATCATTTCAGTACCTTTTTTGGCGCTTTGTATGATGGGAAACAATATTATCAGGGCCGAAGGCAAAGCGAAATTTGCTATGATTGCCATGATTATTCCCGCTTTTGCAAATATTGCCTTAGATATTGTTTTTATAAAATTCATGAATTTGGGAATGTTTGGGTCGGCAATGGCTTCGGCAATTTCTTATTTCATGTGTTTTCTTTTTGTGCTTTGGTTTTTTGTCTTTAAAAGTGAACTGACACTAAGAGCGAGACATTTTAAGTTTAAAATGCCAATTATAAAGGAAATCACTGAATTGAGCATTGTCACTTTTTCGAGGCAGGGCGTCGTGAGTATTTTAGCCATTATCCTGAATCATACTTTATATACGTATGGAGGCGAACATTCGGTGGCTATTTATGGAATTATCAGTCGGATGTTGATGTTTGCTTTGTTTCCAATTCTGGGAATTACCCAGGGTTTTCTGCCCATTGCTGGCTTTAATTATGGCGCCGGAAATTATGAACGAGTTAAAGAAACGGTACAGCTTTCGATAAAATACTCCGCGCTTTTAGCTACATTAATTTTCATCGTTATTTTAGTTTTTGCTAAACCTATAGTTGCGATTTTTACTATTGACCCAGAAGTAATTGCAGAAACACCTGATGCACTTCGTTGGGTTTTTGCTGCTTCTCCAATTATTGCCGTTCAGTTAATTGGTGCAGCCTACTTTCAAGCCGCCGGAAAAGCAAAAAAAGCATTGCTTTTGACCTTAAGTAAGCAAGGATTTTTCCTGATTCCACTAGTGCTGATACTACCAAATTTTTTAGGTATTTTTGGAGTATGGATTGCATTCCCCATAGCCGATGTTTTGTCAACAATATTAACTGGCTATTATCTAAAAAAAGAAATGAATATAAAATTGATTAAAACTACCGATGGAATATTATAATTACCTTAAATCTCTACACCTCATCTTTGTTATTACTTGGTTTGCCGGGTTATTTTATATTGTTCGCTTGTTTGTTTATCAAATTGAAGCTGCACAAAAACCATCTCCGGAGAAAGAAATTTTGCAAAAGCAGTACAAAATAATGACGTATCGTCTATGGTATATTATCACTTGGCCATCGGCAATTTTAGCAAGTATATTTGCTTTTTGGATGTTGTTATTTACTGATTTAGGGCAAGCTTGGTTAAAAATGCCTTGGATGCACGTGAAACTTGGCTTTGTATTTGTTCTGTATTTATATCATGGAAAATGCCAACAAATATTCAAACAATTGCAAAATGATGAAGTGAAATACACGACAAATTTTATGCGTTTGTGGAATGAAGGAGCCACAATTATACTTTTTGCAGTGGTGTTTTTGGTGATTTTAAAAAATGCTGTAAACTGGATTTATGGAGTAGTTGGAATTTTTCTTTTTTCGATTCTAATTATGCTCGGATTTAAATTTTATAAACGCATTCGAGAAAAAAAATAGTTATCAGTCGCAGTCGCAGCTTCCAATCTGTAACTGACTACTGAGACGGAGACTGTAAACTAAAAAAAATGCTAGAGAACTTTAAAATGTCGATGCTTTCCTTACGAATCAGGATTTTCCTTTCCATGATTGTATTGATTATTATGGCGTCCGTTTTATTAGCTTCAATTTCGATTATACAATTTAAAAACGAAGCCAAAGAATACCACCAAGAACGCTTAGAAAAAAAAGAAGATGCGATAAAAGAACACATCAATTACGTGCTTTCTACCACAACGTATCCTTTGAAAACGGAAAACTTAGGATTAATTTTTAAAGATAAAATCCACGAACTAGCGCAAATTCATGGTATTGAAATCAATATTTACAGTCTCGACGGAAAACTGTTGAAATCCTCTAAGGAATCTTTTTCAGTAGATAAAGTGTCGCCTCCCGTCCCAAAATATATTCTGAAATTAGTTCGGTCTTCCATTGAAAAAAGATATGTTGACATTAAAACTATAGATGGAATAAAGAATCGATCGTCTTACAGCCAGATAAAAGATGATAAATTCAAACCTCTCGGGGTTTTGAATTTGCCTTATGTGGAAGATAATGGTTTTTACGAAAATGAATTAAACAGTTTCCTGATTCGCTTAGGCCAAGTGTATTCCTTTATGTTAATTGTGGCTTTTGCTTTGGCTTATTTTCTTTCGACTTATATCACTAAATCTTTGAAAACGATTTCAGACAAGTTGAGCGAAACCAGTTTGAATCAAAAAAACGAAAAAATTGTATTAGAAGCCAGCAGCAAAGAAATAAATCTGTTGATAGAAGCATACAACGGAATGGTAGATAAACTGGAAAAAAGCGCTGTAAAACTAGCGCAAAGCGAACGTGAAGAGGCTTGGCGCGAAATGGCAAAACAAGTCGCCCATGAGATCAAGAATCCGCTGACGCCAATGCGATTGACGGTGCAAAGTTTTCAAAGAAAATTTGACCCAAATGATACCGATATAAAGCAGAAAATGAAAGATTACTCGGAGACGTTAATCCAACAAATTGATACGATGAGTGCCGTTGCGTCAGCTTTTTCTAATTTTGCTTCCATGCCGGCACAACAGAATGAAACATTGAACGTCGTTAATGTAGTTGATTTGGCATTGGATATTTTCAACGAAGAGTATATTGTTTTTAAAAGCGATTCGCCTGAAATTATTTCTAAAATAGACCGAACCCAACTCATTCGAATCATTACCAATTTAGTTAAAAATGCCATTCAAGCTATTCCTGAAAATCAACAAAACAAAGCAATACTTGTTACCATACAAAAAGAGCTGAACAACGTCTTGATTACCGTTGCGGATAACGGAATCGGGATTCAACCGGAAGATATCAGTCGCATATTCGAACCAAAATTCACCACTAAAAGCAGCGGAATGGGTCTTGGTCTCGGTATTATTAAAAACATTATCGAAAATTATAAAGGAACGATTACCTTTGAAACTGAATTTGGAAAAGGGACTACTTTTACAGTTTCCCTTCCAATAATTAACTCCTAAAAATCATAATTATGAACTACGAAAATATCTTAATTGCAACCGAAAATAATATTGCAACGGTTACCATCAATCGTCCTTCAAAACTAAATGCCTTAAATGCAAGCACTATTTCTGACTTGCATAAAGCCTTTAAAACATTAGGGAAAAACAATGAAATTCGTGTTATTATATTAACTGGTAGTGGTGAAAAAGCTTTTGTTGCCGGAGCAGATATCTCAGAATTTGCCAATTATTCTATCGAAGAAGGGATGCAATTAGCTGCTGAAGGGCAAGAAAAATTATTTGATTATATAGAAAATCTAAAAACTCCCGTAATCGCAGCTATTAATGGTTTCGCTCTTGGTGGCGGTTTAGAATTAGCGATGTCATGTCATTTCAGAGTTGCTTCTGATAATGCTAAAATGGGACTTCCGGAAGTTTCACTGGGATTGATTCCCGGTTATGGAGGGACACAACGTTTACCTCAACTTATTGGTAAAGGTCGTGCAATGGAAATGATTATGACCGCAGGAATGATATCTGCCGAAGATGGATACCGAACTGGCTTGGTAAATCAGGTGGTGCCGCAAGCAGAACTTTTGGAATTTTGTATAGGTATTGCACAAAAAATAATGAAAAACTCCCCTTACGCTATTGGCAAAGCCATAAAAGCAGTCAATGCCAACTTCAAAGAAGGTAAAAACGGATTTGAAACGGAAATAAAAGCTTTTGGAAAATGTTTTGGAACTGAAGATTTTAAGGAAGGGACAACTGCCTTTTTAGAAAAAAGAAAAGCGGTATTTACTGGGAAATAGTTTTTAATATGGTACTATGTTTTTTATAAATATCTTTTTATTACACCATTATTACCGTGTAATAAAAGGATATTGTTTTTTGGAACAATCCCAAAAAAACTGAATCGAATTCTAAAACAATTTTTTTTCTTGCATTAATGGATTCTTTGGACAACAAACCCTAATTTTGCGAGCTAGTTTCAAATTTTAATTTTAAAAAACATGTCCTACCAACCCGTATTTGCCCTTTTTTGGGAAAGTGTAAAACAAAGTATTCAAGATGGAACCTACGCAAAGCTAACTTTGGCAAAGACCATAGGCGATACTGAATTAAAAAACATCTATGTTCGTCCCGTTTTACTCGAGAATGATGTGTTTGCGCTTTCGGTTACGGCACGTTCCAAAACAGAAGAAATAGAATCATTTCATACATTGGATGAAACCTTTATGGTATTGGCTCCGTTTATGAATAAACCTTTTTTAACGGCACTTTTATTTACGACTGAGAACGATATTACTTTTAAACTTAATAAGAAAAGAGTCGCAAGTATCATTGAACAAGCTCCCACGTTTAAAAACGCGTCGGATGTAATTATAGAAATGAAAGCGAAGGGAATCATATAAAAATGCAACTAATGTATCTATTCGATGCATTAGTAAAGCATGATGTTTGTAGCGCTGTTAACCAAATTAAGACTGTCTCGTTCTGATAAATCAAATCAGCACGCCTCTTTCTTCCCATTCACAAAATACATTTTCATCATACCCCTGTTTTTTACTTCAATTTCACCACGATAATCACAGTCAAAACTATCTCTGATGAGTTCAAAGGTATTTTCAGCGATATTAATTTTTCCAGGTTCAGAACAGGATTCCATGCGAGAAGCAATGTTCACGGTATCGCCCCAAATGTCGTAGGCAAATTTCTTAGTTCCTACAACTCCAGCAACCACTGGTCCAGAATTAATACCGATACGGATTTCAAAACGGGTTTCATTTTGTGGATTATGCTTTAATGATTTGTGTACAAAAGCGGCGATTTCAAAAGCGGCCGACACCATTTTATGGGCGTGGTCTGCTGTAGGAAACGGTAATCCGCCAGCACACATATAGCTATCGCCTACGGTTTTGATTTTTTCCAATCCATATTTTTCCATAATGGTATCAAACATAGAAAAATAGTAATCCACGCTTTCTACCAACTTCTCAGGAGATAAATAATTGGCGTATTCCGTAAATCCTTTGAAATCTGTAAACAATACTGTAACCGATTCGAACCGTTTTGCGGCCACTTTACCATTTTGTTTTAGCTCTTGAGCAGTTTCCTCAGGAAGAATATTGAGTAGTAAATTGTCTGAACGGTTTTTTTCTTCTTCAATTATAATGTTGGTTCTTTTAATGAATTTATAGCGTCTGTACAATCCGATTGCCAATAAGAAAATAAGGAAAAAAGAGAAAACTGTGGCATAAATAAGATTGCGCTGGCGTTTGGCTTTTAGATGCTGAATTTCTTTGTCTTTTTTGAGTAAATCAACCTGAACTTGTTTTTGATTAACTTCATAATTAGTCCGTAAATCAGCCATTTGTTCCACTGATTTGAGATTGGTGACACTGTCGCGATAAGAGATGTGGTTCTTGTAATATTTTAAAGATTCTGCTGAATTTCCGGCTTTTTCATAGAGTTGGGACAGTTTTAGATTGGACGTACTAGCTTGGTCTTTCAAACCATATTTTTGGGCTAGTTCCAAACTTCGGTTGGCATAATTCAACGCTTTTGTCCAATCATTTTGTTTCAAATAAATATCCGACATGTGAATTAGATAATCGGAAATTCCATAATAATCTTGCATATTTTCCAAAATGGCCGTCGCTTTCCCGAGATATTCCATCGCCAATTTTTGATTGCCTTTTTCTGCATAGACCAGTCCAATATTCCCCAAGCTATAAGCGGTGCCAATCAAATAATCCGCTTTTTTGAAAATGGCGCCCGACTCATTGAAATAGCGTAAAGACCGATTGTATTGCTTGTTTTTTAAATATTGATCTCCGGCATTTAATAAAGCACTTGCTAAGGCAATAGCATTATCTGTTTTTCTTAATAGTTGGATCGCTCGGTTATAGTAAATATCTGCATTTTTAGCATTACCCATCACCGAATAAATATCGGCAATGGCGGAATACGCTGTTCCTTGTCCAACAACGAATTTTGCTTTTGTAGCTGCTTCTTCACTTTTGATAAAAGCATCCAAAGACTTATCTAAATCTCCGGCAAGTCTGTGTTTATTTCCTTTTTGATAATATCCTCTGTGAAGGTATAAATAGTTTTTTTCCGCTTTAGATAATGCAATAAGTTCGTCGGCATATCGTAGTGAAAGTCCCAGATTATCAACTTCATTAAATGCTAAATTTCTCAACAGTTCTAACTTTTCAGTTCCTTTGAGATTCCCTTTAGCGTAAATCAGCTTTAAACTGTCGGCTACTTTTTGCTCTTGTCCCCAAGCAGTTTCAGACAGGAAAAATAGAAAACACAACGCACCGGAGATTTCTACAATACACTTGTAAAATCTCAATTTCATTGCGGATTTATTGCTAATTTTGGATCAATACTAAACGATTTATAATTAGAAGGTGAATCATAAATGCTGAAATTAATCAGGTAAATATCTTCTAAACCAGCTAACCTATTATCGTTTTTAACGTTGGCATTTACATTACCTGACCTCCCAGCTGAACCTTGAATGGTTTTGGCAGTAAAGAAATTGGTATCGCCGTCTTCTGAGTCAAAGACAATGCTGGTGATTGCTATGGTATATCCGTTATCACCTGTAACACCAACCCATTTCACATTGTTATTTATAAATACGATGGAGGTGAAATCTGGTAAAGTTCCGTTGGGAGAATTACCGTTGTTGTCATCAGATAAGACACATATTTCATTAATCTGTGCTTTTGTTGGATTAGTTAATCCAAAAAGATAATTTGCTTGAACACTTAATGTGATTGTTACTGGCTTTGCCATAATTACTATATTTAAAGGTTAATAAATACATATTTATATAGACCATTAATTAAATTCGGCGGGGCAAGCCAGTAAGATTTGGAGTAATTCGATCTAAAAACGAATATCAAATTTAATGTTTTTTTTCTAATAATTTAATATTGTTTTTCTCAAATTACTGTTTTTTAAGCGATTATTATTAAAATTGTATGTGGAATCACTATTTTCCTTCATCATCTAAAAAGAAACATTTCGTCTAAAAAAAATCTAATTCTCAATATAAATGGATTGGTCCTTAAAATTAATAAAAAAAGAATGCGAAGTACTATTGAACAAATTATGACTTTTAAAAATGTTTGTGATGTAATTATTGAGGTGAAAGAAAAGGGAATTTCGATTTAAGAATTTTGATTAACGATTGCTGATTTTTGATTTAAAAATCAGCAACAAGAAACATTTGAAATTTAAAATCGTTTATCTGAAATCTAAAATATTATTTCTCCCCTTCCCATTCCGCATAAAATTGCGACAGGAATCCTTCCATGTATTTATGTCTTTCTTGTGCAATTTGTTTTCCGGTCACCGTATTCATTTTGTCTTTTAGCAGTAACAACTTTTCGTAAAAATGATTGAGCGTTGGAGAATCATTATTCTTGTACTCTTCCTTTGACATCTTCGTTTTCGGAGCAATTTTAGGGTCGTAGATCGTTCTGTTTTTAAAACCCCCATAATTAAACGTTCGGGCAATTCCAATGGCGCCAATGGCGTCTAAACGATCCGCGTCCTGAACTATATCCAGCTCAATGGAAGAGAATTTCTTTTCGAAATTACCGCCTTTGTAGGAGATGTTTTCAATGATATTTATTACATGTGCTATCGTTTCTTCTGCTGCGTTTTCTGATTCTAAGAATTCGCGGGCTACGGTGGGTCCAACAGTCTCGTCTCCATTATGAAATTTACTGTCGGCAATATCATGAAGTAGCGCTCCTAAACGAACAATTGTTGCATCACACGCTTCGTTTTTAGAAATTAAAACAGCATTTTTATACACTCTTTCAATATGGAACCAGTCGTGTCCGCCTTCGGCATTTTCTAATTTTTCTTTAACGAAAAGAATCGTCTTGTCAATTATATCTTCTTTGATCATTTTAATATTGGTCTTAATCAAAAATGTTGAATCTTGAAGCACAATAACTTCAAAACTCAACATTTTTTATTCTTTTATTTAGAACTTAAAAAATCTATCGTGCTAAAGCAGGTTCTACCCATTTGAAAATATGGGATTCTTGTGGAATTACCATACGTTCTGAAATTTTAGCCATTCTTCCTGGTAATTTCATTAAGTAATCACGGGCTTTCTCCGCTTCATCTGTCAAACCAGACATTTTTTCAATTTCCCATTTTTCAACCAGTTTTTGCATGATATCAACATAATCGGAAGCAGTGTAAACACCTATTCGCTGCGCCGAATCAGAAAACTGTTCGAAAGCAGTACTGATTTTTTGTCCAGATTCTCTCAGAAAATGCGCAGGCATAACGATTTTTGCTTTCATCATATATTGAAAAGCAAGCATCATTTCACTTGGATCCACTTGAAAAATTCTAGTCACAAATTCGCTATACGCATGATGATGGCGCATCTCGTCACCAGCAATCATTTTGCACATTTTAGACAATTTGTTATCTCCATATTTCTTCGCCATTTGCGCCACTCTATTATGAGAAACATAAGTAGCTAACTCTTGAAAACTAGTGTATACAAAATTCTTGTAAGGATCACGTCCGGTTCCAATATCAAAACCATCATTAATAAGATGTTGTGTAGTCATCTCGATTTCACGCATGTTTACACGACCTGACAAATACAAGTATTTATTCAGCAAATCTCCATGACGATTTTCCTCACCAGTCCATTGTCTGATCCATTTAGACCAGCCATTTCTTTCCACGTTATCAATACCATCTACATCCATTAACCAGGATTCGTAGGTTGGCAAAGCTTCTTCGGTGATTGTATCTCCCACTAAAGTTACCCAGAAATCATATGGTAATTCTTTTGCTATTTCACGTAATTCTTTAACCTCATCAAAAAAGGTGTCACTTTCAGAATTAGGCAAAAAATCTGATGGTTGCCATATTTTTTCCACTGGGATTAGGTACTGATCAACAAAGCTATCCACGTTTTTTTCCAAAAACTGCATTACTTCTAATCGAATGTTTTTTATTGACATTATATATAAATTAAATTTTTATTCCTTGTACTACAGTTTTTTCTGTTAATTCTGATAGTTCCTCATAACCATAATCTTTTACCGCTAATGGTTTATGTATTACAAAGGTAAGGTGATTTCCTAAACCTAAGGGGAAAAATCCATATTTAACGATTTTCCAAGAGTTGTTTATCGTTACCGGAACCACGTAAGCAGATGGTGCATTTTTACATAATATTTTCAATCCGGTTTGGGAAAACGACTTTGGCGCTCCGTTCTTGCTTCTAGTTCCTTCCGGAAAAATAACTGCCGAGCGTTTGTATTTTTCAATATATTCTGCTAATCCTTTGATTGCAGGAATAGCTTGTTTTGGATCTTTGCGATCAATAAGGACCGAACCCCCGTGTCTCAAATTATAAGAAACACTTGGAATTCCTTTTCCTAATTCCATTTTACTGACAAATTTACAATGAAAACGACGTAAATACCAAATCATTGCAATAATATCATACATACTTTGATGATTAGAAACAAAAATCAAAGGGGCATCTTTAGGAATATTATCTATATTTTCAAATTTATAGGTTGTTCCTAAAAGATTGGTGCATTTTACCAACAAAAAGTTCATATAATCCACACTCTTTTTGTGAGCCTGATAACCAAAAACAGTAAAGCAAGTCCATTGAATGGGATGAAACAGGACCAATATAAGACCAAAACACAAATAATAAATTATGGATATAGGATAGGAAATCAGTTTTTGCATTCTTAAAATATTAGCCACAAAAGTAAGAAATATATTTTTAGTCGGATTTAAATCACAAACAATATATAGAATTCGTGTTTAATCGTAACTTTGCAGAATAAAATCCATGTCTTTTTTATCCAAAAATGAACTTCACTTATCCAAAAAACGAAAAACTAAAAAGTAAAATCACCATTGGATTATTGTTTTCCGAAGGGAAATCAGTGTCTAAATATCCTTTACGATTAGTCTATTATTCTGGTAATTTGGACAATCCCGACACTTCGGGGCAAAATATAAAGATGGGAGTTTCGGTATCAAAAAAACATTTTAAAAAAGCGGTTGACCGAAATTATTTTAAACGCGTTCTTCGTGAAACCTATCGTCTCAACAAACATTTACTATTGGATAATCTGGATAAACCCTATGCTTTTATGTTGTTTTACCAAAGCAAAGACCGTTTGTCTTATGAGGAAATCAACACCAAAACTATTCAATTGTTTGAGAAATTTTTGCAACAAAATAGTAAAACTACTTTGTCAGAAAATAACCTAGATTTAGAAAAATTATAATTTGCAATTCAATCAAATGAAGCAATAGAACCTTTATATACAATACTTTAATTAATATTGACGTTTTATTGTTATTTTAGCGGTTACAAATTTAGTTATACGAAACCCATGAACTTCTTTTTCAAAAAAAAATTCATAATTCCTATTGTCGCTTCGGCATTTTTATTCATTGGAACCAGTTTCAAAGACGATTTTTTTGAAATTGCAAAACAGATAGAAATATTCACTACGCTATTTAAGGAGTTGAATAAAAATTACGTAGACGAGACAAATCCTGGCGATTTAATGGACAAAGCCATCAAAGGAATGTTAGGCAGTCTAGACCCTTACACTGTTTATTTCAACGAGCAGGAGGTGGTACGATTCAAAATAAATAACACAGGAGAATATACTGGAATCGGTGCTTTATTAACAAGAAAAGAGGAGAAACTAACGGTAAAAGAAATTTATAAAAACTTCCCTGCGGATAAAGCTGGACTCAAGCCTGGTGACGAAATTATTCAAATAGGTGATGTGCTTTTATCTGCATTCAAAGAAGATGCTTCACAACTTTTTAAAGGGGCAAAAAATACTAAAATCGACATCAAATACATTCGACAAGGAAAAACCAACACAACCCAAATTGTATTGGATGAAGTAGAAATAAAATCAGTGCCATTTTTCGGGAAAATTGATGAAAAAACCGGTTATATTGTCTTGTCCCATTTCAATAAAAAAGCTTCCGTCGAAACCAAAGAGGCATTAGAACAATTAAAAAGGGAGGGTGCGCAAAGAATTATCTTGGATCTAAGAGACAACCCAGGCGGACTTTTGAATGAAGCAGTGAATATTTGCAATCTCTTTGTTCCAAAAAATGAAATCATCGTAACTACAAAATCGAAAATCGAAAAACACAATACTACCTATAAAACTGCCAATGAACCTATTGATACCGAAATTCCATTAATTATAATTGTCAATGGAAGAAGCGCATCCGCATCAGAAATTGTTTCGGGAGCCTTACAGGATTTAGACCGTGCCGTGGTACTGGGAAGCCGAAGTTTTGGAAAAGGATTAGTGCAAAGACCAGTAGAATTAACCTATGGAACGCAACTAAAGGTAACCATTGCCCGTTATTATACCCCTTCCGGAAGATGTATTCAAGCCCTAGATTATGCACATAAAGACAAAAGTGGTGTAGCCACTAGAACCGAGCAAAAAAATTACAATGCATTCAAAACACGAAAAGGAAGAGCTGTTTATGATGGTGGCGGCATTCAGCCTGATGTAGAGCTTAGCGAAACTAAACTAAGTCCAATCACCAACGCATTAATACGCAATGATGGAATTTTCAATTATGTAACGCATTATTATTATAAAAATCCAACTTTAGGAGATAAGATTCCAACGATTTCAGATGCGGATTATTTAGACTTTAAACAGTTTTTAAAAGCTGAAAAGTTCTCTTTTGATACTGAAACAGAGTTGGCTTTGAAAAATACTTTGGCTATAGCCAAAAAAGAAAAAGTAGACGAATCCATATCAACAGAATACCAGCAATTGTTGAGTGCATTGCAAAAAAGTGAAGATCTGCTATTGGATAAAAATCAAAAAGAGATCAAGAATCTTATCTTAGATGAAATCATAAAAAGGTATCAATACCAAGAAGGATTATATCAATATTATATAAAAAACAATACCGAAGTTAAAAAAGCGGTTAGCATTTTGGACAATAATTCAGAATACAAATCTATTTTGAAATTATAATGAACAAATTTTTCCAAATATTATTTTTACTTTTTTGTTGTTATCTAAAAGCTCAAGAAAAACCGGTTGAAACGGTATTTTTTGAATTTGACAAATACAACCTTAGCGAAGAACAAATAAAAACCATCATTGATTTTGCTAAAAAAGCAGATACGACCAAGATAGAATCGATTCAAATTTATGGTTATTGTGACGATAGAGGGGACAACGATTATAATTATAAATTATCCAAGAGCAGGGTGAATACCGTTCAAGACATCCTTACTTCCAACGGTTTTAATAAAAATAAAATTGTGATCATAGAAGGTAAGGGACGTGTGATTATACAAACGGACGCTGTGGAAAACTTAGTAGAAACTCGTTCCAAAAACAGACGTGTTGATTTATTTCTTGTAAAAAAGAATAGTTTTGGAAACGGCATTTTTAACTCTTTTCAAGAAAATCATAAGGTTGGTGATCGTATTTATCTAGAAAATATCTTCTTTGATTTAGGAAGAAGTGAGCTTACTTTACATTCGAAAAAAGAATTAGACAAAGTCATATTGATTTTGCAAAAAAATCAAAATCTTCAATTTGAAATAAGAGGCCATGTCTGTTGCACACCCAGTTATTACGATGATGCCATAGACGAAGCCACACAGGAAAGAAAACTTTCGACGAATCGTGCCCGGAATGTTTTTAAATATTTAATGTCAAAAAAAATTAACAGCCTTCGAATGACCTACAAAGGCTGTGGCAATAAATTTCCCGTTGGAAAAGGGGATGCTTTTGACCGAAGAGTAGAATTTCTTATTGTAAAAATATAATTATTCCCGTTTCATCTCAATATGCGGGATGTCATCCTCCAAATACATTTCGCTGGTTTGAACAAAACCATGACCTTCATAGAACTTTTTAAGGTATAATTGGGCACCAATGGTAATTTGGCTTTCGCCAAAATGCAGCAAAACACCAGCAATAGCTTCACGCATTAAATCATGTCCCCATTTCCGGTCACGGTAATTTGCATCTACAACCACTCTACCAATCGAGGCATTATCAAAACTGATTCCTGCCTTAAAAAGTCTTGCATGAGCTACGATTTTTCCTTCGAATTCTCCAAAAAGATGCAACGCCACTTTATCCTTGCCGTCAAGATCGAGATAAACGCAGTTTTGTTCCACTACAAATATTTCGCTTCGCAATCGCAGCAAATCGTATAGTTCGTGAACAGAAAGTGCCTCAAAAGGCTTTATACTCCATTTTAACATCGTGTGCTTTTTATTCTATTTATAGATTGCAAATTAAAGAAAATAAAAATCAGTTTTTCAAAACAACAACCGATTTTATTATGGATTCTAACTCATGCATCAAATCGCGTTTTTCAATGGAAGGCGCATAACAAAAACCCTCCAGAACCAGAATTCTGCTGTTTTCCTTGTCAACAATGGCATAATTGATAAATGGTCCCTGCATATAATCATTTTTCAACTCCCAGGTTCCTTTAGTCTCATAGGTTTTTTTCCCATCAAGCGTGGTCTTGAAAAGATACGGTGCATAGGCTTCTTCCGTAACCATGTTAGATTTTGGTTCGGTACCACTAATGTATAATTGCCCAATTGAATCTCTCATTTTGATAATACTGGTAATCAAATTTGAATTCTTCTTTATGGAACTTATAGGAACCTGATAGATCAAAAGGCTATTGTTTCCCCCGTTAATTTCCTTTTTCAACCACATAAATTTACTTTTATGAAGTACATAGGCATAGTTGGAAGGGATTTTTAGTGAAATATGGAATTTGTTAGCAATAACTTTTGGATTGAGTAGTGAATGAGAATTAATTCTCTGGCTTTCAGCTATTTCTGTTTTTTTGATTAACTGAAGCATTTTCGGAGCATTTTTTTCTATACATTTTATAATGTCTGCCCCTGTTTTTCCGGAGATATAAAACACATTTTGAGGTGATGCATATTGATTTTTTTTTATTTCAAAATTGTTTTCTACTTCTTTTTTAACCACTATAATTGCTCTGCTATCCGTCATGAATCCTTCCAGAAGTTTAATTGGATATTGATTTATGTTAAAAAGAGGTTCTTCTTGTGGTAAACCAATAACTGGTGATGCAAACTTATTTCGGATGCTGTCGCCCACTTCGCCATTCCACAATTGATCATCGATAATAACGGAAATCGTGTTGATTTTCCCATTAGTTTTCCGAGGTAAATTATCACTTTTCTTGGCACAGGAAAAGAACATAAAAGAAATAAAAAGAAATAAAAATTGAGCCTTCTTCATTATTATTTAATTAAAAAATAAAACCCAAATTTATAGCTATTTCTTTTATTATCCGCTTCATTACAGGTTTACTATTTCTGCAGCGAATATCATTCCATTTTTTCAGTCTGTTTACAATCATTTATTCCTCCTGCTCTGTTTCAATTTACTAGAAATAAATTTTGCATTCGCAATGGATAAAAATAAAAAACCCATAAATAATGCTTGTAACACTATTTATGGGTTTTCAGGTAAACTACAAAAAGTAGTTTTAGTATGTCGCAATTAGTCCAAGATAGCCGCAATTCCAGGTAATACTTTACCTTCCAGCATTTCAAGCATAGCGCCTCCGCCTGTAGAAACATAACTCATCTTATCTTCTAAACCAAATTGTTTTACTGCCGCAACTGAATCGCCACCACCAACTAGAGAAAACGCTCCTTTTTCTGTAGAAGCCGCAATATAATTCCCAAGAGCAATAGTTCCTTTTGCAAATTTTTCCATTTCAAAAACACCTAATGGTCCGTTCCAAAGAATGGTTTTGGACTCCATAATTACTTTTTCGAACATAGCTAATGATTTTGGTCCTGCGTCAAGTCCTTGCCATCCATCTGGAATTTCATTAACATCTACAATTTTCGTTTCCGCATCATTTGAAAATGCATTCGCTGCAACAACATCAACCGGAATATGAATTTGAACTCCTTTTTCCTTAGCCAATCTTAAAATTTCTAATGCCAATTCTTGTTTGTCATCTTCACAGATAGAATCTCCAATTTTACCGCCCAATGCTTTCACAAAAGTAAAGGTCATTCCGCCACCAATAATCATGTGATCCACTTTGTCCAAAATATTTTCGATAACCGTAATTTTAGAAGACACTTTTGATCCACCAAGAACTGCTGTGACTGGTTTTTCACTGTTTTTCAAAACCTTATTCAAGCTTTCAATTTCTTTAGCCAATAATAATCCGAAACATTTTTCAGTAGGAAAGAATTGCGCAATAATAGTTGTAGATGCATGTGCTCTGTGTGCTGTTCCAAAAGCATCATTTACATAAATATCACCAAGCGACGCTAGCTCTTTTGCGAAAGCAACATCTCCGGCTTCTTCTTCGCTGTGAAAACGCAAATTTTCCAATAATAAAACTTCTCCAGCCTGTAATTTTGCTGCAGCATCTTTGGCTACCGAACCAACACAATCTGAAGCAAATTGAACAGGAACTCCAAGAACTTCTGAAGTCGTTTTTAAGATATGTTTTAATGAATATTTGCCTTCAACACCTTTTGGTCTTCCTAAATGTGACATCAAAATTACGCTTCCGCCTTGTGCAAGAATTGCATCGATTGTAGGTTTTGCCGCTTCGATACGAGTAGCATCAGTCACGTTAAAATCCTCATCTAATGGCACATTAAAATCAACACGGATTATAGCTTTTTTATTTTTGAAATTGAAATCGTTTAAAGTTTTCATTAGGCCTTTTTTTAGTTTATTTTTTTTGAAAGAATAACAAATATAGAACTTTTAAATTATTAATAAATTTGAAAAAATCAAATAAATTCTGTTTTAAGCAACGAAATCGATGTAAATAAATAAATAATGTTTCATTTTAATGTTTTAAGTGTTTTTTATTCTAAAGGAAGTTAAATTTTTATTATTTAAAACATCGGATGCTTAACTATCATTTTACAGCTGAAAATTTTAGACTAAACCATTTTCTTATATCTTTGCTTTATGCAATTTTCAGAAATTTTAGGACAAGAACACATTAAAAGTCATTTGACAAAAAGTGCTGATTTGGGAAGAATTCCCCACGCACAACTGTTCGTGGGTCCTGAGGGAAGCGGTACGTTACCTATGGCAATCGCTTATGCCCAATACATTATTTGCAGCAATCAAAACTCGGAAAATTCGGGTTCAAATGAGGCTTGTAATCTGAAATTCAATAAAATTTCGCACCCCGATTTACATTTTGTTTATCCAACCGTAAGCACCGAAGAAGTAAAAACAAAGCCAAAAAGTATTGATTTCATTACAGAATGGGGACAATTTTTAACTGAAAATCCTTATGGAGGATTGTTTGATTGGTATCAAATGCTAGGCGTTAAAAATAAACAAGGCGAAATTAGAGTCGACGATGCACAGGAAATCCTGAAATCTTTGGCTTTGAAATCCTATGAAGGCGGGTACAAAATAATGATCATTTGGATGGCAGATAAATTAAATATCGCCGCTTCCAATAAATTATTGAAATTACTGGAGGAACCAACAGACAGAACGGTTTTCATACTGATTTCGGAAAACGAAGAAGATCTTATTCAAACCATACGTTCCCGTTGCCAAGTCTTGCATTTTAATGGTTTACCCGAAAAAGTTATTGCCGAAGCCTTAGTTTCACGTGAAAATACTGAAACTAAAACGGCCGTAAAAATAGCGCACCAAGCGCAAGGAAATTACAACAAAGCACTACAATTGTTGCAACCGGATAGCGAATCTGTTTTTTTCGAAAAATGGTTTGTAGATTGGGTTCGTGCCGCTTTTAGAGCAAAAGGAAATGCGGCAGCAATTCAGGATTTAATTCAGTGGAGCGAACAAATTGCCGGTTTGGGAAGAGAGACTCAAAAGAAGTTTTTACACTTTTGTATTGATATGTTCCGTCAGGCTTTGTTATTGAATTATCAAGCCGAAAGTTTAGTTTACATAGAACCGCAAGTCGAGAAATTCAAAATGGAGAATTTCGCCCCTTTTGTCAATGGCAATAATATTAATGATATCTTTCAGGAACTTTCGGATGCGATGTATCATATTGAACGCAACGGAAATGCAAAAATAATCTTAACCGATTTATCAATAAAACTTACCCGATTAATTCACAAAAAATAAAAACATGAACAACATTACTTCGATTTTAATTCTAATTTTCTTAGCTATTACTTTTCTTCAATCCGGATATGATAAACTGTTTTATTGGAAAGATAATGTGGATTGGTTAAAAGGTCATTTTGCAAAAACACCGTTGAAAAATGCTGTGCCATTAGCCTTATTGAATATATTAATTTTAGAGTTGATTTCAGGTATTTTATGTGTGGTTGGCTGCATCGAATTATTTGTAAACAACGGAAGAATTTTTGGTTTTTATGGAGCTGTTTTTTCTTGCATTACTTTACTAATGTTACTATTCGGACAGCGATTGGCTAAAGATTATGATGGCGCAAGAACTATAGTTATCTATTTCATACCAGCAATAATGGCTGTGTATTGGTTAAACTAAAAATAAAATCAGAAAAAAAGTAATTACATTGACAAATAAAATGATACCAAAACATCCTTCAGAATCCGTAACAATATTAACCGATTTAGTTTTGCCAAGTGAAACAAATCCTTTAAATAATCTTTTTGGTGGCGAACTTCTAGCTCGTATGGATCGTGCAGCAAGTATCGCAGCAAGAAGACATTCGAGAAGAATTGTGGTTACAGCCTCCGTAAATCATGTAGCTTTCAATAGAGCCATTCCATTAGGAAGTGTGGTTACGGTCGAAGCCAAAGTTTCCAGAGCTTTCAAGAGTTCGATGGAAATTTTTATTGATATTTGGGTAGAAGACAGAGAATCTGGAAACCGCACCAAAGCCAATGAAGCAATTTATACTTTCGTTGCCGTAGATGATACCGGAAGACCTGTTGAAGTTCCTCAAATAATCCCGGAAACAGAACTGGAAAAACAACGTTTTGACGCTGCTTTGCGCCGCAAACAACTCAGTTTGGTTTTAGCAGGGAAATTAAACCCTCATGATGCCACTGAATTGAAAGCGTTGTTCATGTAAAAAAAAGAATAACTGATTAACTTTTGATGAAAATTAAGGATTTAAAAATATTTTATAAAGAGAAAATTCACATCAAAAAAAGAAGTATTTTTACGAAAATATATGTTGCTCTAAATGAAATTTTCAGGAGAAATATTCATCCTGCCAGTTTCTTACGATTATAAAAAATAATACAAATAGATGAAAGAAAAGGTAAAAGAGAAGATGAGTACAGAGAAAGAAGCAAAATTAAAAGCGTTACAACTTACGCTAGACAAATTGGACAAAACCTACGGAAAAGGTACGGTGATGAAAATGGGAGACAAAGCCATTGTAGAAGTAGAAACTATTTCTTCGGGGTCTCTAGGGATTGATTTAGCCTTAGGAGTTGGTGGTTATCCAAGAGGAAGAATTATTGAAATATACGGTCCGGAATCATCTGGTAAAACAACATTGACACTTCACGCGATTGCTGAAGCTCAAAAAGCAGGTGGAATTGCTGCTTTTATTGATGCGGAACATGCATTCGACAGAAATTATGCGGAGAAATTAGGAGTAGACATTGAAAATCTAATCATTTCTCAACCAGATAATGGAGAACAAGCATTAGAAATTGCCGAAAACTTGATTCGTTCAGGTGCAATTGACATTGTAGTAATTGACTCGGTTGCTGCTTTGACTCCAAAAAGTGAGATCGAAGGGGAAATGGGAGATTCTAAAATGGGACTTCATGCTCGTTTAATGTCTCAAGCATTACGTAAACTAACCGGTACCATCAGCAAAACAAATTGTACTGTTTTCTTTATCAATCAATTGAGAGAGAAAATTGGAGTAATGTTCGGAAATCCAGAAACTACAACTGGAGGAAATGCATTGAAGTTTTACGCTTCAGTACGTTTAGATATTCGTCGTTCTACACAAATCAAGGATGGTGATAATGTACTTGGAAACAGAACCAAAGTTAAAGTGGTGAAAAACAAAGTGGCTCCGCCATTTAAAATCGCTGAATTTGACATCATGTATGGTGAAGGAATTTCAAAAACAGGAGAAATTTTAGATCTTGCTGTAGAATTTGAAATCATCAAAAAAGCGGGTTCTTGGTTTAGTTATGGTGAAACCAAATTAGGACAAGGTCGTGATGCGGTAAAATCTTTAATCAAAGACAATCCAGAATTAGCAGACGAATTAGAATTAAAAATAAAAGCAAGAATAAAAGAATTAGCTGAAGCATAAAACTAAAAAAGAGTTCACTACGGTGGACTCTTTTTTTATATACTATTTATTAAAAAGCAAACTTATTTTCATTTTCGGTCTTTTCAAATTCCTGCAATTGAGAGTAAATGGTATTTCGAACTTCTTCCCGAATTACTTTTCTACTGCTTCCGGTTTTACCAAAGGTATCTACTTGCGAATGTATTTTAACCCTCATAATTCCTGGGCTTCCGCTAAAAAAAGTATAGGAAAATCTTTTTTTATTGTCGGCAAAACTAATTGGAACAATAGGTATTTGATGTTCAATCGCTAATCTGAAAGCGCCGTCTTTAAAAGTGTCTAACAATACCGATTCATCATCCGGCACGCCGCCTTCTGGGAAAATACAAACACTCAATCCTCTATCAATTCTATTCTGCGCCTGATTAAAAACTTCCATTCTGCTTTTTGGACAGCCTCGATCGACTAAAATACAGCTTCGTTTGTAAAAAAATCCAAATAATGGAATCTTGGCCAACTCGTGTTTACCAACAAAAACAAAAGGATTTTTAATGGTGGCCAGCATCAGCATGATATCGGCCATGGAAGTGTGATTGGCAACAATCATATAGCTTTTATGGGATTCCAGTTCCTGGTTTTTTTCAACTTTATAATAAAAACCCATTCCAAAGAGAATGAATTTTGCCCAAATTCGAGCCATCTTAAAAAAGTAAGGATATCCGCTTTCGGTCAAAATGGAAAGCACCAAAAAAGGAAACATAGCGAGAATGGGAATAGCCATTAAAATGTAAAACCATACGCGCCACAGTGTCCAAAAAATAATTTTTAATCCTTTCATAATGCCAAAAGTAAGGAATCGGATGTAAATAGCGGTAAAAGAATTAAATTTGGCAACTTTAGTGTTAGAAAAAAATAGTAATCTTTGCGAACTTTGCGAAAAACTTTGCAACCTTTGCGGTAAAACGTTAAAAAATACAATGGCAAAAATACTTACCGGCGTTCAAAGTACAGGAACACCACATTTAGGAAACTTACTTGGCGCAATCATTCCCGCAATAGCTTTATCAAATAATCCCAAAAATGAATCGTTTCTTTTCATTGCCGATTTGCACTCGATCACGCAAATAAAAAACGGCGAAACATTAAGAACAAATACCTACAGCACCGCTGCTGCTTGGCTTGCCTGTGGTTTAGATGTAAATAAAGTGGTTTTTTACAGACAATCGGATGTGCCTCAAACGGCGGAATTATCCTGGTATTTGAGTTGTTTTTTCCCTTTTCAACGTTTGACATTGGCACATTCATTCAAGGATAAAGCGGATAGACTGGAAGATGTTAATGCCGGTTTGTTTTCGTATCCAATGCTAATGGCTGCCGATATTTTATTATACGATGCAAATTTTGTTCCCGTGGGGAAAGACCAGTTGCAACACCTTGAAATCACTCGCGATGTAGCATCTCGTTTCAACCACCAAATGGGAGAAACTTTTGTAATTCCCGAAGCGATAATACAAAAAGACGGCATGCTTATTCCCGGTACCAATGGAGGAAAAATGAGTAAATCAGCAAATAATATCATCAATATTTTCCTTGATGATAAGTCCTTACGCAAACAAGTGATGAGCATCGAAACCGACAGCACGCCACTGGAAGATCCTAAAAATCCGGAAACGTGTAATGCATTTGCGATTTATAAATTATTAGCCAATGAAGAACAAATAGCCAGAATGACTGCCAATTACCTTGGTGGATATTACGGTTACGGTCACGCCAAACAAGCTTTGTTTGAATTAATCACGGAGACCTTCAAAACCGAAAGAGAGAAATACAATTACTACATGAATAACCTTCCTGAGGTCGATGCTTTACTAAAAATTGGTGCTGGGAAAGCTTCGGCTGTAGCTAATGGCGTTTTAGCAAGAGTGAGAGATAAATTAGGATTTGAGGTGTAATAATCTATTTTTAAAACATGGAAGTCATTTAAGTTTTTTATAGTTTTATTACTATTTCACAAAAGCTTAAATGACTTATATGTTAAAATCATATTTATAGCAATCCCTTTTTAGTTCAAAGACTGGAAAGGGATTTTTTTTTAAAATATCACTAAAAGTGGGTATTTCTTATAAGATTTACAATCCATATTTTTGGTAAAGACTATTTAAAAAAATAGCACTAACTTTAAATCATAAAACTATGAAACAAAGCACAAAGCACAAAGCACAAAGCACAAAGCTACATTAGCAAATTTATTCTTTTTGTTTTAGCAATAACGTTTAGCAATTGCCAAGTAGAGGAAGAACTCCTTGAAAATAAAGAGCAACACAATGCTATTGATAAAGACAAAATTTCGCTTGTTCAATTCAAAAACGAAACAAAGCTCAATCCCAAGCAAATGCAATCCAATACAGCAGCTAAAAAAAACAATACAGCTAAAGAAACCATGCGCTTTTCTGATTTTATAATTGATACGCTGGCAATAAAAAAACACGTTAGTGAAACTAATAAAACGACTTATACTTTTCGTATTTACCCATTGACAACAGTAGCGCAACCAAATGAAATATATAATCTTGTATATCATAAAGTCAACAATTCATGGGAAACCTCCATTTTTTACTTAAAGAAATTCCCGAAAAGTGATACTAAACAAAAAATATTTGAAAAAATAGAACGGATATATGAAGGAACCGTCGCTAATTCTTTGACATCAAAAACTACTAGTTTAGAAATGTGTACTTTTGAAACTACTAGTTATCACTGTACAAATAGCGGAGAGTGCAGTAGAACTGGCATCTGTGATTTATGTTATTTATGCACAAGCACAACCATAACTTATGAATCTTGTGCCAGCGGAGGAGGTAGTGGCGGCGGAGGGTCGTCTGACCCAGGCAATACTTCTGATGGCGGAGGCACAGCGGATCCTTATGCTTACGCACCTAATTTTTATGACAATCCTGTATATGACGACCCAAACTATATTAATGCAGTAAAGAGGTCGTATGTTTGGACTAATTTAGGAGATGCAGCACAAGGTTTTTTTGCCAGTAATCAAGATAATATGAATGCTTTTAATCAAATTATTCAATATCAAATCGATGAAAATTGGTCGGACGAAAGTTGTGTTTTTGCACAAGAAATGTTTAATTATTTATCTGGAAATAGTTTTAACGGGATTATTGTTCCTGCAATTAATCAATTTGTTAAAGAAATGATTAATTCAATGGTAAATAATTATGGCTATTCTTCTGACGGATTTATGGGGGACACTGATTACGATAACATTGATTATTCTGGCCCTAAACAGTTGATTCCAAAGAGTATTATTCTGAACGATGGTTCTACACTAATAATAAGCTTTGGAACCACTCAAAGCGACAATAAAAATTCAAACAATGAGGTTGCTGTAGATTTAGTTAATAGTATAAAATTTGCAATAAATTTAGCAAATAGCAACCTAGAAAATTCTAATAAAATAACCTCAATATATATTGCTGCCACAACAAATGGCACTCATTCCTCTACAAGTAATCATACAAGAGGCACTGCGGTTGACATAAGTAGAATAAATGGCACAAAAATGATTAATTTAGGTAATAATATTCAAGTTAAAGCCCTGCAAGATGCTTTTGATAACTATCCGTCAATCAGAGAGAATTTCGGACCTTCTTTTAAACACAAGACATTTCCTAACGGATCTGTAAATCTGAATTGGCCTATTGGCGGTCACCAAGACCACATTCATGTATCAGTTCAAAGTTATTAATCCTTAAAATACAATTATGAAAAATATTATTTTACTATTATCTATAATGACAGTTTTAAGTTGTAAATCTCAAAACTTTGAAGCTAAAGAAGTAAACAATTTAGAATTAAATAATTTAATTGGAAATATAAGTTATTTTAAATCTTACGCTTTAACTGATAATTTAATCAATATCGTTATCACAAAAAACGAGGTAGGAAGCGCAAAAAATGAAGAATCAGGTGAAGTTTCCAATAATTTGTATTTATCTAAATGCGAATTTGGAGAACTGCCAATTTGCAAATTATATTTATTGGAGAATTTTATCAATATAAATATTGTAAAAGTATATGAGGATAAAAAAAACATTAAAATTGATATTACATCTGGAAATTTTAATCAGCGTAAATCATATACAATTTTAATCTCACTAAATTAATATATTGAATATTAGGTTTAATAGTCCAAAATAGTTGATGAAACCCTTTCTGGGTACTATTAAATATAATGTTCCAAAAAGTTGATTGATATCCGTTTCAATCAACTTTTTTTAATTTAAATAAATTCAAAAAAAAGTGTAACCCACCGTGTAAAATTCAACTGATAACCCAGATATTTCTCTACATTCTATGATAAAAACAAGCGAAAATTACAATATTAGGTTATATAAATGTTGGTATTAAATTGAGAGTACTAGAATTTGGTATAAAACAAAGGAAATTAATTGAATTATTAGTGAATAAAGTAACTGGCAAAATTTGCTGTGTCTCAGTAAAAAATATTAAAAATAAATAATTATGGAAAAGATTTTGGAAGTAGTCGTAAGTTTAATACCTCGCCTAATGGAGGCGTTAAATCGATAAGAATTTGGATTTTAAATTAAAAAGTATGAAAAAGTTAATGTTTTCTCTGATTTTTCTATCAAATTTAATTTCTTATTCCCAAGAAATAAGAAATACAGATAGATTCTTTTTTAATAGTCAAAAATATAATTATTTACATTTTAGTTGGGGTCAGAGTAGCTACAGCAAACCATTTAAAATAATTGTCTGTTCTTCTAAAGATTTAAAAACTATAGAAACTAATTTAAGAATATGCCAAAAATTTAAATTAGAATATACAGATTATTATATTTTATCTCTAACAGATATCTCTACAAGCCACCAATGTATTAAGATAATTAAAGCTTTTCTGAATACAGTAGATAAAAAGCGAATAGGTGCAAATCTCTCAAGAGTAATAGTGAGAAAAAAAATGGAAGATAAAACTAATTCAAATCAGAAAATTGAATATTTTGTGGACGTTTCTAAAACTGCTTGCCTAAATGATGTTGAAGATTTATATATAAATGTTGAGCCTAAATCATTATGTAATGCTATTAGAGGTTTGACCCATTTCTAAAATTATTTAATAAACAACCCGACTGCTCCAATATTCACTAAATTTCTCTTATACGGATAGCGCATTCTATGATAAAAAACAAGAAAAAATGTAAAATTTAACAGGCAAATTTATGTGTATTTATGTAGGGAGTGCATCATATCTTCGAATAAAAGGAAGATATGATGCTGAAAGTAGTGGTCGTACTGTAAATGGACAAACCATAATAGGAAAACCTTGTAATTAAGATAATATGAAAAAAAATATTTATATAGTTAGTTTGTTGCTTATTATTTATGGCTGTTCTTCTGCAAATAAGGAAATTGCTCCTATAAATGCATATTTAAAAGAGGCCATAAAAACTAACGATACCATCGTCATTATTACAAACAAAATTAATAATAATTACACATTGAATTTGTGGAAGGATAGAGTAAATATTGATGTAAATCATAATAATTTAGAAAATAGTCTTGATGAAAATCCAAGAATTTATGAAGAGAAATATTGGAATGAAATGAATGAAAAATACCGAAATCATAATACTGATTCTTTGTGGTTGGGAAACTCACTATGGAAACAAAAAGATTTTAAAAATTTAAAAGTTAAAATGATGACCGAAAAGGTTTTTCCAAAACCCTATATATATAATGAATATATGGGTAAAATCCCAGAACGATCTGCTTTTTCATTCTCAGAGCCAATGATCTACAAAAAAATATATGCTGTTTTTGCAATTTCAGAAACAACAACAGGGCGACAATTTATAAATCCGAGGTCATTTGTAATTATGAAAAAGAAAAAAGGCGAATGGATATTCGTTAAAGAAATAACTGACGGGGCTTACTATTAAAACTGTAACAGCGGGAATATATCTATTTAGAACTACCCTGTAATTAAAATCTATATCATGAAAAACATAATAATATACTTATCGCTATGCATCGCCTCTACTAATTATTCGCAAACTAAAAGTACTTTAAAAAAAGATGAAAAAGAAAAGCTTGAAGCCATCAATGATTATTTTATAACAATTGTAAAAGATAGTAATAGAGTAGTATTCATTGCCCAAGAAAAACTCAATTCTAATTTAACATTAGAAATTTTTAAACAAAATTTCATTCAAGCTATTGATTTAAAAGGAAATATAGAACCGGACACACATTTATTTAACGAAAAAGACTGGAAAAAATTTAAAAAACAAAATCAGGATCCACCTATCCAAGATAATAGAATTTGGGATACCCATAAATATTGGGGCAAAAATGATTTTAGCCACAGTCAACTTATTTTTGAAAGTATGAACACAAAAACAGGGATAGAATTAATAATTGAGAAGTACGATAAATCAGATGTTTGTATATATAGTTTTTCTGAACCTATGTATTATCTAAACAAAAAACATCTAATTTTCACAAATTTAAAAATTTGCATATCAGGCGGAAGTAAATTTGTTGTTATTATGAAAAAAATAAAAGGCAAATGGATCCGAACCCATGAAGCTTTCAATCCAAATGAGACATATTAGAAGAATGAGTATTAAGAAGACTGCTAATTCGCAGATAATTTAAAAATCAGATAATTAGCAGTATTATTATGTTAAAATCATATAGCCTCAAACAATTTCCCCGGCAATGGCCTAATAACTCCTTTCAATTCCATATTCAACAGCATTCCTGAGATTTTATAAATAGGGAAATCACAACGCAAAGCGATAATATCCATCAATTCTTTGCCGGTTTTTAGAAGAAAATCATAGACTTTTTGTTCGTCATCGTCAAGAGAGACAAACAATTGTTTTTGCACGGGTTTCATTTCCTTTTCAAGATCCCAATTCAGGATATAAACCAAATCAGCAGCGCTGGTCAGCACATTTGCTTTCTGGGTTTTGATTAAGTTGTTACAGCCTTGACTGTACTTGTCGGTTACGCGTCCCGGAACGGCGAAAACATCGCGGTTGTAATCGTTGGCCATGTTGGCGGTAATTAACGATCCGCCTCTATCCGCTGATTCTATTACGATGGTTGCTTCGGTCATTCCTGCAACGATTCTGTTTCTTCGAACAAAATTTTCTTTATCGGGATTCGAGGAACTCCAAAACTCGGTCATAAAACCGCCGTTTTGCTCGACCTTGGCGACGTATTTTTTATGGGTTTTAGGATAAATTTGGTTCAAACCATGCGCCACCACTCCTATCGTTTGCAGATTATGTTCCATCGCCAATTGATGTGCCACGATATCAACGCCATAAGCAAATCCGCTTACGATTACCGGATCAAGCGGTGCCAAATCTTCAATCAGTTTTCGGCAGAACTCCATTCCGTAAGACGTGATTTGGCGCGTTCCCACAATACTGATTATCTTTTTATTTTTTAAATTGATATTCCCCGATGTAAACAACAAAACGGGACCATCGATGCAATGTTTTAAGCGCTCCGGATAATTCTCATCCTGAAAATAGGCCACATTAATATCGTTCGCTTTTATAAACTCCAGCTCCTGACTGGCTTTTGTGAAAACAGATTGGTCTTTTAGATTTTTTAGTAAAATCGAACCAACGCCATCGATAGCGGCAAGCTGTGACGCTTTGGCTTTGAAAACCGCTTCGGCGCTTCCCAAATGAGTCAATAGTTTTTTGGCCATAATATCGCCAACTCCTTCTACCCTTTGCAACGCCAATAAATGAAATAAATCCTGTTCTAACATAGCTGAAAATTGTTCGTCTTTTATATTTTTAAATGTAATTTCATTGAATACTGGCAATACAAAACGTCGGTTCGAGTGTTTTTTGTGAAATGAAATGGAATAAAAAAATGTATCGAGAACTCTTTCCTGATAATTTCTCATTTATTAATTCCGAATAACTGTTTGAAATTGAAATGTATAAAATTTAAAGCAGATTGTTAATAAAAATTGTGAATAAAATTTTGATAACTATATTCGTTGTATAACTTTGTTACTATGAAAATCGAACCTTACATCGCGCAGCTTTTATACCGTTATCAATGTGTAACCGTTCCAGGTTTCGGAGCTTTTTTAACCGAAATTCAATCGGCTCAACTGAATGAAAGCTCGAATTCGTTTTCTCCTCCAAAGAAAATGATTTCTTTCAATGCCAATTTGAAGAACAATGATGGTTTATTAGCCAATCATATTGCCCAAGCAGAAAAAACATCTTATGAATATGCCGTTAGCGCCATTCAGTATGAAGTTTTTCTTTGGAAAAAAGCATTGGAAGAAAACGCCATTTTCTCGATAAAAAATGTAGGTGATTTTTGCCTGAACGCCGATGCTAATTTAGTATTTACTCCATATGATCAAACCAATTATTTGACAAATTCATTTGGTTTAAGTCCGTTTGTTTCGCCACTTGTGAAAAGAGAAATCTTCGAACAAAAAATTGAAGCAATCGAGGAAAATCAAACCATTGCTTTGATTCCAGAGGAAGCAAGAAGAATGAATCCATATTTAAAATATGCTGCCATTTTTGTACTGGGATTAGGATTAACAGCAGGTGTTGGCTATCCAATTTACCAAAATCAAATCACAACTCAAACTACGCTTGTTGAAACGGCCGTTCAAAAACAGGTTCAGAATAAAATACAAGAAGCTACTTTTTTTATCGAAACTCCAATTCCCGCTGTAACGCTATCCGTTAAATCAGCTACGGAAGTAAAAATGTCGTATCATATCATGGCAGGCGTTTATAGAGAAGAAAAAAATGCACAAAAAACATTTAATCAATTAACTCGCTTAGGATACAAAGCCCGCCGAATCGCTCCTAACAGACACGGATTATTCCCTGTCCTTTACGGAAGTTATGCCACTATTGCAGAAGCCGAAAAAGCAAAACAGGAAATTCAGAAAAAACACAATCCGGAAGCTTGGATCTTAATCCAATCGCTATAAAATAAAAATCCTTACGGTTTAGACTACCCCCAAAAAGCAAAAAGCTATTTGGGGGTATTTTTTTAGGAGCAATCTCCAGCTATCCGCTATATCTCTTGTGCCCGCCGCTGCGCGCAAAAGAGGATGCCGCCTCTATCTGGGCTAGGTATTCGAATAACAAGTACCTCCGACATACCAAATAAGCCTTTTTTAAGCGGTTTAATGCGTGATTGTTTTATAAACACACAAGAAGTCGACCAAAGGTAAATTGTGTGTCGTAAACCTTGATTTATTGTAATTAATTTTTATTCTTGGTGTTGCTGCAAATGTTGTACAAAGTTTGTGAGATAGGATATCCTAATCTGGTGCTCGTTTGCAACGAGTACCTACTTTTTTTTTAGCACTAAACAAAGCGTTTGAAACGCGGCTCATTTACCACAATGGTTCAACATTTACATTATAAAAAATAGTATTGTCTTCTTCATAATTGCTATAACTGCTATTTACATAATCGCGCTAATCTGGTGCTCGTTTGCAACGAGTACCTACTTTCTTTTTAGCACTAAACAAAGCGTTTGCAACGCGGCTCATTTACCACGATGGTTCAACATTTACATTACAAAAAATAGTATTGTCCTTTTCATAATTTCTATAACTACAATTTACATAATCGCGTTGCAAACGCTACGTTTTGTCTTTTCAATTTAAGTAGGTACTCGACGCAGTCAAGCACCAGAGCAGAGGAATCTAGTGTTAGAAAGAAAACCATTAAAAAACGCTGTTTGAAAAATTTTCAAACAGCGTTTTAATTTTTTAAAACTTCCTACCTATTCCTAAAGAAAAATTCCAAAAACTAAAATTATCTATCGTTTTATGATAGCCACCGTCTAAGGCAATAAGAAAATTTTTACCTGTTTTATAATCTAGATGTAAACCAGGGAATATGCCAGCGGTATAACTATAACCGTCAACATTTTTAACTTCAAACCAACTATATGAATAAATGACATTATTTTTATCGACCTGAATCGATGAAAGTCGAAATAATTTGTCTTTATATGCAATAATTCCCAACCCCATGTTGCAGGATAGGTTTATTTTTCTATTCTTGTAAATGGAATAATGAATTTTAGCTCCTATTTCATGGTTTTTCACATAATCCCATTCGGTGTCTTCAAAAATTGTCTCAGGATTCCCAGTTAATATAAATCGATCCAATTCTTTTTCATTGCCATAAAAACTGGGAAAGTAATCGTTTTGAGAATATAAAAAATAATATTCCATGGACCACTTTTCGTTTCTTTGTCTGTGGTAACTGACTGAAATATTGAAATTTCTTTGATTTTCTTTCATATTCGGATAAATGCTTAGTCCTGAATTTACAAAGAATTTGTTTTTTTCTTGCGCAAAAGATATAAGACTGAAAAAACAGAATGGTATATAAAATATTTTTTTCATTGTATTTATTAAAATAGAGTGCTTCCGAACGGTTTTAAATTAATCATTATGATAGATTGTCGGTAACCGTACATATATTTCAGATAAAGTAAGACCAAACCAATATGTGAAAATAGGTCTCACTTCCATCATACCTTATTTACATTCAAATATATAATAAATATCTTACTATTGTTAATTAAAAACCCAAACAATCTCCGTAGCCCCGATAGCAGTGGAAATCCTTTTCTTTTTTTCTTTAAAAAAGAAAAGATTGCAACGCATAGCGGGAGGATTCGTTCTTAAAAACCATGAACACACTGCTCCTAATTCAAACTCGCCTTGAACATTCTCAATTCGTCCCAAGTATATTTGTCGCCAAATTGCTCTTTCATGCCGTTCAGCGATTCTTCTTTGTAATGCTTGAAGGCTTGGCTCAATTCCTTGATTTTGTCCTGTGGCAGTATGTCTTGGACGCTTACTTTCTTGGATTGGATCAGTTTGACCAAATGGCTTTCTATAGTTTGGGTGGTTAATTTCCTGATATTTGCAATATCCTGAATCGAATTTTTGCCAATCCACAAGTCGTAGGTTTCCTCCACGGTCGATTTCTTGGGTGCTTTCTTGGTCGCTTTTTTAGACGTATAGCGTTCCAAGTCGGCTTCGTCTTCAATCAAAGTGACATGTGTTTTCTTAAATTGGTTTTGAATCGCTTCAGTTTTTCTAGTGATGTATTTCTTTATTTCGTCAGAGGTTAGTTTTTCCTTCGAAATGGTTTCACCGGCAACCACGGTTTCAATCAAAAGCTTGGCTTTCATCAATCGCAAAACGGCTTTAGTCTGCAATTCTTCGAGCACAATCAGTTCCTCATAATAAGTCTTACTTTTTTTCTCTCGCTTCACTTCTTCGAGTTTCCAGAGAATTTCAAAAACCATCTCGTCCAATGGCTTTAAGAAATAGTTGAAAGCGGCTTGAATCCTGTCGGAAACATGGATTAAATCCACGGTTTCGTTATTGAAGATTTTGTTGAGCTGCGCCATGAATTTCTGGGAGGGATCCAAAAGGGAATCGATGGCTTCCATTTGGTTTGTTGCCCAGCGCGCATGTTTCGATTTGGCTGAATTTTCAGACTTATCCCCATAGCTGTACTTGTGATTGCGCCATTCCTGTGCTAAATCAGCCCAGTTAAAACTGTGCATCAAATAGTTATGGATGAAATTCTTGGTTTCAAAATGCAGTGAATTTTTCAATAATTCTTCCGAAGCCTTGTTTAAAGAGTAATCCATGACATCCTGGTCGTTAGAAATCACGTTCATACGCAACGGAGATAGCAAAATAAGCCCTTCTAACGAGCGTAAACGCGATAATGCCACATACGCTTGTCCCGGCATAAAAACCTGCGAAACATCGATCGCAGCCTTGTCAAAAGTTAATCCCTGGCTTTTATGCACCGTAATCGCCCAAGCCAATTTTATTGGATAATGTACAAAAGTCCCTAAAACCTCTTCTTCAATTTCCTTTGTGGCGGGATCAATTTTATAGCGGATATTTTGCCATTCGTATTTTTCGACTTCTATGGTTTTGTCTTCTTCCGGAAAATGAACCAGAATCTCCTGGCTCGAAAGGGATTTTATGATTCCCATTTTTCCGTTGAAATAGTTTTTATCGAAGGATAGATCGTTTTTCACAAACATTACTTGTGCGCCCAGTTTTAATTGTAAGCGTTCCTCAATCGGGAAAATCTTCTCGGGAAAATCGCCCACGATATCCGGCTTGTAGGTTATCAACTCCCCTTTTAAATCTTCCAAAGCTTGTGCGTTCATAGCATCGGCCTTGGCATTGTGGGTGGTAAGTGTGATATAGCCTTTGTTATTTTTTAAATCAAAATCAGGTTTTACGTATTTGTTCAGCGCCTGAACATCGGCTGCGGTGATTTGGTTGTTCCGTAAATTATTCAAAACCGAGATGAACTCCGTGTCGGTTTGGCGGTATATTGTGGATAACTCAATATATAAAGGCGGATTTTGCTGAACAGCATGCGAATGGAAAAAGAATTTTCCTTTGTAATAATTGCGCAGCGTTCTCCATTCCTCATCCCGAATCACCGGTGGCAATTGCAATAAATCACCGATAAACAAAACCTGCACTCCGCCAAAAGGAGTTGCGTTCTTTCGCACCGTTTGCATCATATAATCCATTGCATCCAGCAAATCAGCGCGCAGCATACTCACTTCGTCGATCACCAACAATTCCATATTGCGAATCACCGATTTCTTCAATCCACTCATTTTAAAATGCCGGCGCAAGGTATCTTTCGACTCAAATTTTACCGTATCCGTGAATTGGGAATCGACATTAAAGGCAGGAATAAATCCTCCAAACGGCAACTGAAACATCGAGTGAATCGTAACACCTCCTGCATTTAAAGCCGCTATTCCCGTGGGCGCCACGACAACTGTGTTCTTGTGCGTGGTTGCTATGATTTCCTTTAAAAGCGTGGTCTTCCCGGTTCCTGCTTTACCGGTAAGAAATACCGATCGATGTGTTTGATTAATAAATTGTAAGGTGTAAGCAGCGGCTTCAGAGATTGTTTGCATTTGGCGTGTATAGAGATAGCTAAAATATTGAAAATAGGAATAGTATTTTCATTTTTGGAAAACAATTTTAATTTTAAATCCGGTCGTTTTTAGCCCCGATTGAAATGGAAATCCTTGACAGTTGAAAAGCGATTTTTTCTAAACAGAAAAGAGCGACCGCAGGAAGCTCCTTTTATGGTTAAGAAAAAACGCTTTACGACTGAGAGATTGAAATGAAAAGCGGGATAAAGCTCCAAAAAAAAGCCTTCATTCTAAAATTTAGATGAAGGCCGTTTTTTGAATTAATATATAAAAAAATTATTTTTTAACTTCTTCCTTTGATTCAGGAGATTTGTATTTATCGTTTAAAGCTTTTACAATCACTTTAGTAATATCGTATTTATCTTCAGCATATAAAACAGAGGCAGCGTCACCAGTACCGTAGATATACGAATATCCGTTTTCTTTACCGTAGGTTTTGATGAATTTTTTAACACCGCTAACTAAAGAATCCATTTCTTTACCGCTTTCTTGTTGCAATTCTTGAGCCAATGCTTGTTGCGCTTGACCTAATTGTTGCTCTCTTTTTTGTAATTCAGCTCCTTTTTGTTGTGCCCACGCTTGTCCATTTGCTTGTGCTTGACTTTGAAAATTAGCAGCATCTTGCTTAAATCTTGAAATTTCAGCGTCCAGTTGTCTTCCTTTCTCTTCTGATTTTGCTTTATATTTAGCTTCAAGGTCTTTTGCTTCGGTATATTCTTTCATTAACACTGAAGTATCCACATAAGCTGTTTTTACTTCCTTTACTTGTGGCGCTGGTTTATTACAAGATAGTATTGTAATTGAAAGTGCGATAATTACTAATGCTTTATTACTCATATTTTTAATATTTCTTTTTTGGTATTCGTGAATCTTCGATTTCATTTGATGAATTTCTAATTTTTTATGTATGCGTGACAAAAATATAAAAAAATAAGTAGCATTGACATAAAGTTTGAAAAATACACATTTATTTATGATATCAGTTTTTGTTATTGTAAAGGAATTATTGATAATTTAAGGTTATAGCAATCGAATCCAATAGCTTTTAAATGAGCAGCTTTTTTAAAAAAGACAATATTCAGCTTGGTTTTAGTCTAAATCAGCGCTTAAATGCTTTTAAAATAGATTTTAGTTGTTTTTTATGATGTAAATATGCGAAGAATACTCAAAATCCTTCTTTGCTCTCCAATTGGATTGTAATCCGACGAAAAAGGCTTTTATAAAATTCATTTTCCCTGTTTTGTATTTTTCTGAAAGCAATGCCACGTAAAAAGAATCAAACTTCATAGGAAGCACTTTTACCAGTTTCATTTTTTCTTTTTCGAAAAGAGATTGGATAGCGGTTTTGGAAAAATGCCAAAAATGAATGGGCACATCATAAGCAGCCCAAAATTTCCCGTAATGTTTTGCATCGAAAGATTTGAAATTTGGAACCGCAATAATTAAAGTCCCGTTTGGTTTTAATAATCGTTTCAGTTCTTTTATTTGTTCGTCTAAATTCGGAACGTGTTCCAGAACATGCCACATCGAAATAACATCAAAAGAGTTATTTTCCAATTCAGTTGTTTTTTCGACAAAAGAAACGCCTTTGTTTTTTGCAATCGCTTTTGCTTTATCACTTGGCTCCACTCCTATTGTCTGCCAACCGTTTTGTTTTGCCACCGATAAAAAATCTCCAGTTCCTGCTCCAATATCCAAAATCCTGCCTTTATCAGATTGCAGTGAATTTATTAAATTGAGTTTGTTTTTTAAAGCTATGCTTTTTACGAAATGATATGCTTTTTCAAACAACGACCGTTTGCTGTCCGTATGCGAAATATAATCTACGCTTTCGTAATACTTTCCTAAAGCATCTAAACTGGGTTGCGGAGAGGTAACCAACATGTCCAACTCTTCGTCATGATATAAATCAAATGTTTCTTTGGAAACGGAATAATCTTTAACGGTTAAAAAATGTTTTTTGTTTGAAATGTCCATATTGTTAGTTTTCAGTTTTCAGTCGCAGTTTGCAGCTAAATCCCTTTATGTATATTGTTTTTGTTTTTATACTAAACCCCGAAAGCACTTTTAAATACTTTCAGGGTTGAAATTTTTTATTTTGGAATTATCCAATAATAGCAAGGCTTCACAAGATAGTTTCACGTGGAACAAAATTAGTGTTCGGTGTTCAGTATTTAGTATTCAGATACGATGATCACTGAAAACTGATCACTGAAAACTCCTTAACGTCCCATATATATCAATAAAACCGAAACATCACTTGGCGACACCCCACTAATTCGTGAAGCTTGAGAAATAGTTACCGGTCGAATCTTGCTTAATTTTTGTTTGGCTTCAATTGACATCGATTTGATTTTATTGTAATCGAAATTTTCAGGAATTTTCACATCTTCTAAACGCAATAATTTATTAGCGTTGTTTCTTTCTTTTTCGATGTAACCGGAATACTTCACTTGGATTTCGGCTTGCTCTAATATTTCCTGATCCACATCGTTTTCCGAAATATACGTTGCCACCTTTTCAAATTTCATTATATCTTCTAAATCAATTTGCGGACGAGAAAACACTTTAAACATTTTATCTCCTTGCGAAATCAACGCTGTGTCTTTTGATTCCAAAATAGGATTTGCTTCCGCTACAGAAACACTTGTTTCTTTGAAGAAAGCTACCATTTTTTCAGATTGATTTAGTTTGTGTTCCATTCTGCGCAAACGCTTCTCGGAAGCCAAACCAATTTCATGCGACATTGGTGTTAATCTGAAATCGGCATTATCCTGACGAAGTAACGTTCTGTATTCCGCACGAGAAGTAAACATTCTGTATGGCTCTTCCGTTCCTTTGGTAATTAAGTCATCTATCAAAACTCCGATATACGCTTCATCTCTTTTTAAAATCATAGGTGCTTTTTCATGCACTTTTAAATGCGCATTAATACCAGCCATTAATCCTTGAGAAGCCGCTTCTTCATATCCTGTAGTTCCATTTATTTGTCCTGCGAAATACAAACCTTCAACAAGTTTGGTTTCTAAGGTATGCTTCAATTGTGTCGGAGGAAAATAATCATATTCGATTGCATAACCCGGACGGAAAAATTTCACTTTCTCAAATCCCACAACGGAGCGCAACGCTTTAAATTGAATATCCTCCGGAAGTGAAGTAGAAAAACCATTTACATAAACCTCGCACGTATTCCACCCTTCTGGCTCCACAAATAATTGATGTCTTTCTTTATCGGCAAAACGATTAATTTTATCTTCAATAGACGGACAATAACGTGGTCCGATACTTTTTATTCTACCATTAAACATTGGCGAACGATCAAAACCTTCTCTCAAAATATCATGAACATCAAGAGAAGTGTACGTCATGTGACAAGACCTTTGATGAATCAATGGCGAAGTAATATCCGAATACGAAAACTTATCTGGCTTAGCGTCACCTTTTTCTTCATTCATTTTAGAATAATCCAAAGAACGCCCATCGACTCTTGGCGGCGTTCCTGTTTTCATTCTTCCTGCTTGAAAACCTGCATTCACTAAATCTTCGGTGATGCCGTAAGCAGCGCTCTCGCCTGCTCTTCCTCCGCCGAATTGTTTTTCTCCAATATGAATCAATCCATTTAAGAAAGTTCCATTGGTCAACACAACCGATTTAGCTTTTATTTCCACTCCAAGCGAAGTGCGAATTCCTTTTATCTTTCCGTTTTCTATAATCAATCCTTTCACCATTTCCTGATAAAAATCAAGATTTGGCGTTCCTTCTAACATCATACGCCACTCTTCTGCAAAACGCATACGGTCACTTTGAACCCTTGGCGACCACATTGCAGGGCCTTTTGACTTGTTCAGCATCTTGAATTGAATCGCCGTCCTATCGGAAACAATTCCAGAATACCCGCCCAGAGCATCAATCTCGCGGACGATCTGCCCTTTGGCAATCCCCCCCATCGCAGGATTACAGGACATTTGCGCAATGTTTTGCAAACTCATTGTCACCAACAAAGTTTTGGAACCCAAATTCGCAGCCGCCGCCGCCGCTTCAGAACCGGCGTGACCCGCACCAACAACAATTACATCATATTCTTCTTGAAACATCTTTTTATTAATTTGTCCCGAGAAACTCAGGATTAAGATTCAAGCGGAATTTAAACCGCTCAAAACTTGATTTTATTTATTGTTCCACGTGAAACATTTTAAAACGATTCAAAACATTATATTGCATGTTCCACGTGAAACAATACTGTTTTAAATTTCAAAATTCACTTACTGTTCCACGTGGAACAGTGCGATTTTTTCATCTTCTTTAGAACGCATCAACAGTTCCTCCGCTTCGCCTTTGTCCTTATATCCGCAATAATGCAGAACGCCATGAACCAAAACACGCTTCAGTTCTTCTTCAAAAACAACGTTGAAATCTTTAGCATTGTCCTTAACTCTTTCGACAGAAACAAAAATATCCCCGCTTAACTCATTCCCCATCGTGTAATCAAAACTAATGATGTCTGTTAATGTGTCGTGATTGAGATATTCTAAGTTGATTTTATGTAAATATTCGTCGTCGCAAAAGATATAGTTTATCTCTCCTTCTTTCTTCTTTTCTGACACAATCACATTAGACAACCAGGCAGCAATTGCTTCTTCGTTTTCTAAATTAAAGTCAGTTTCGTAATTAAAATTGATCATTTTTTATTGAAATATTCTTGAACCTTTTGATTAAAATTCGACCGCAAAGGTAAGGATTGTCTATTTAATATTTCGATGCTATTCAAATAATCTAATAAAGCCGCAGGCAATGCATTAGATTGATTCGTAAACTCCTTTTTGTTGGTTTCTGATTCTCGTTTATTTTCCTGTCCTTGCTGCTGAATTGCCGTGTTTAATTTCAACAATTCTTGTTTTACATTAAGGATTTTTTGAAGCGTTTCGTTTTTAAATCCTTTGTTTAAAAGTTGTTTTTCTATATGTTTCATTTGCTCTAAAGCACTCTGTCCATTTCCACCCAATCCCTGTTTGTTTAATTCGTTTTGCAACGCTTCACGCAATTGCTTTTGTTCTTTATAAATTTCCATAATAGATTTAGCATCTCCTTCACCGTCTTCGCCGTTATCTCCATTTTGTCCAGAACCCTTTTTCCCTTTTTCTCCATCTCCTGGCTTCTGTCCTTCCCCAGGCTTCTTCCCTTTCTCCATTCCCGCTTTCATCTTCTCACCAAGACCTTCCTGCTTTTTAATGATATCCGGCAATTGCATTCCCTGACCTTGACCAGGTTTGGGTTTTCCCGAGCCCATTCCAGACAATGACATTTGCATGTTGGCTAACGTTTCACTCAACATATCGGCAAGTTTATTGGCTGCTGAAATAGCGTACTGTTGATGGGATAACCCCTTGGGGATTTGAGATTCCGTCAAAGTCTCTAACGACTTGTCAATATTATACTGAACGTTTCCAATTTCCTTAGTCACGTCATCGGCTATTTTTGGGTTTCGCAACGACATAGCAAACAAACTGTCGTCAACATGCTTGAACTCCTGCTTAAGATTTTGTTGGATTTTAATGTTCTTATTAAACGAAGGCGATCCTGTTTTGAGTCCTTTGAATTGAAGCATTACATCCTCCTGAGACAATGAATAAGCCAATAAATTATCTAAAATTTGTCTCAGCATTTTTACATCTTCCTCTAGTTGTTCCTTTTCTGCACCTTCCATGCTTTGTTCCATTTTCATAGACATCTCTTTCATTTTCTTAGAAGCACTTTTTTGTTTTGGTTTTGCTTTAGCTTGATTTTGCTTTTGCAATTCCTCCGCAGCCTTCTTCAAATCTTCATCAATACTTTTTTCTTTCTCGGCATCTTTTGGAATATCCATTGGAGATTTAAGCGTAGCGTTTTCCTTTTCCAAATCTTTTAAGTCTTCTTCAATTTTGTCAAAAGCGTCGTTGATATCTTTTTGATTCTCTTGTTTGTTTTCCTTTTCGTTATCCGATAATTTATCTTGTTTCTCAGAAAGCTTGTCTAACTTATCGGCGATTTGTTCCGCCTTTTTATCTACATAATAGCGCTTAGTCAGTTCCACTAATTGTGCTAGATTCTTAGTTTGGTTTTTACTGTTTTGTTTGAACTTTTCTAATTTATCAAGCAAGTCCTCATTCTTAATTTTATCATTTAAAGATTTAAGTTCATCCAATAGTTTCTGGTTTTTCTCTAAATCTTTATCGGCTTTATCCAAACGTTTTTGCAAATCTTCTTTTAGTTCGTCCTTTTTATCCGTTTTAAATTTATCCAGATTATCTTTCATTTTCTCTGCAAATTCCTTCATCATTTCATCCTGCTGTTTTTGACGCTGAATAAAATCATCTACTTTTTGCTGATCATTGAATTCCAAATTTGATTTTTCTTTTCCGCTCTTTTGAATTTTTTCAATAGCAGAAATTTGTTTATCCTGATTCTTCAAGGACTTTTCTAAACTGTTGATATTGTCGTTCTGTTGTTTCAAAACCTGATCTTCCTTCTCTTCCTCTGTGGCAACACGATTCGAGAAGACAGAAGATTTGGTGCTTTTAAAACGATGAATGGCATCATTATCATAAACCTCAAAATAGTAATCATACGACTTCCCTTGAACCACAGGAAGATTTCCTGGAAAAGTAAAAACAAATTGATCATATACTCCGGACTTCACAACAATTGTTCCACGTTTGGCGGTTTGTGGCCTCTCTCTTTCATAATATACCACTTGCAGTTTAGACAATCCATAATCGTCAGAAATTTGACCCAATACATAATTTTTCTCCACCTTCAAACTGTCAGGAGCATTACTGACTTTGATCGTTGGGAACTGGTCTTTGATTATTGAAAGCTGATAATCCAACTTTTCATAGTTTTTTACTTTATTATTAGAGGTAAGGATTTGATATTCTGTGTTTTGCAAGATACTTCTAGATAAAGTAAAGTTGTTTTCTGCTTTCGCAAAAGAAAAAACGGATGATGCATCTTTCCAAACCACATTTTGAGTCGCTTGCGTGCTCATTTTCCAAGTAACTCTGGTTCCTTCGGGAATAATAGCATTCCCCGTTCCTTTGATAAATTCCGATCTTCTATTCAAATACGACGGAAAGTTTAATATCATTTCAAAATTAGAAATAGATGGCACTGTTATTACTTTCAATTCATAATCCTCCGAAGATATTCCATTGGCCTCCACGTGAAACATTACGTCTTTTGAAGGTTTCGAAATCTTAAATTGGAAATCACCTGATTTAGTAGTTTCCATAAAATAACTTTCATCGTCTATAAAAATCGTAGCATTTTCTGGAACAACTTTCCCTTCCGTTTTTACATGCAGAATAAAGTCTTTATTTTGTTCGGTTTGCAGATTGCTGTTTAATAGTATGAATTGAAATGGTGCCGGAGGTAAAAATGGCGAATTGAAATGCACTACTCTATTCAAACTTTGGGAAATTATTCTACTGTTACCCGACAAATAAAAAACAGCTAAAACCAAAACAGGAAGTAACGCCAAAGGCAAAAACCTTTTGTTCTGATTTAAATTAATCGCGTTTCCAAAAGGAATTGGCTGTAAGGTTTTCGCTTTCTGTTCTATCGACGCTAATAGCAATTCGGATTGATTCGCATCATTTGACAATTGTAAAAAATTAGTCAGCTTATCGTTTACTTCGGCAAAATGATTTCCGATAATGGTTGATGCCTGTTTGTAGTCAATTCCTTTTTGGAGTTTGAACAATTTAAAGATTGGAAACAAAATAAATCGGAACATCAGGAAAACTTCAATAGCAACAAAGGTCCAAAACAAAAACCGTCGTCCCATTGGCTTAAGCCAAAGAAAATACTCTACAAAAAGCGTGAACAAAAAATACAACAACCCTAAACCGATAAAGAATAATATTCCCCGAATCAGTTCATTGGTATAATACTTTTTGATAAAAGCCTCCAATTTTTGAAAAATAACATTTCCTGTTTCCAAAATTTCTAACTTATTTGTAATAACCAATAAAAGTACTAATTTTTAATTAGAAAATTTACCAATGAGAAAATTAGAAAACGGAGAAATTGTCGGAATTATTGGATTACAAACATTTACTCATTGTCTAATTAGAGTTGTATCTTTGCAAAAAATCAACAATAATGTCTAAACAAGTTCGGGTGCGTTTTGCACCAAGTCCAACTGGACCTTTACATATTGGCGGAGTTCGTACCGCCTTATTCAATTATTTGTTTGCCAAAAAAAATAATGGTGTGTTCTTCCTGAGAATTGAGGATACGGATCAAAACCGTTATGTTCCAGGTGCCGAAGAATATATCATGCAAGCACTGGAATGGCTGGGAATTGCACCAGACGAAACGATTGGAAAGAATGAGAAATTTGGTCCTTATCGTCAAAGCGAAAGAAAACATTTGTACAAAGAATATGCGGATCAATTAATCAATTCCGGTAATGCGTATTATGCGTTTGATACTGCTGAGTCTTTGGACGCACAAAGAAAACTAGAAGAAGAACAAGGAAATACCTTTATATACAATCATCACAACAGAGAAAAACTAGATACTTCTTTGGTTATTTCTGCTGAAGAAACGGCTAAAAGAATCGCTAACGGAGAACATTATGTAATCCGTTTTAAAACTCCGGTAAACGAAACATTACATATGCATGACATCATTCGTGGTGACGTAAAATTTGAAACAAATCTTTTGGATGATAAAGTGTTGTTTAAAAGCGATGGAATGCCAACGTATCATTTAGCCAATATTGTGGATGATCATTTAATGGAAACTACCCATGTGATTCGTGGTGAAGAATGGTTGCCATCGATGCCTTTACACGTTTTATTATACAGCGCTTTTGGTTGGGAAGCGCCACAATTTGCCCATTTACCATTGATTATGAAACCTGTCGGTAACGGAAAATTATCAAAAAGAGATGGTGACAAAATGGGATTCCCTGTATTTCCATTAGATTGGAAAACCGAAGAAGGCGTTTCATCTGGTTATAGAGAAAAAGGATTTTTCCCCGAAGCAGTTATCAACTTCCTGGCATTATTAGGATGGAACGACGGTACGGAAAAAGAATTATATACGCTTGAAGAATTAGTTCAAGCTTTTGATTTGAGCAGAGTTCATAAAGCCGGAGCTAAATTTGATCCGGAAAAAAACAAATGGTTCAATCATCAATATTTGGTAAAACAGAAAGATGAAGATTTGGCGAAAGCCTTCGCTCCTATTTTGATTGAAAAAGGTTTCAACGTTTCTGAAAAAATAGTTACAAAAGTAGTTTCCTTAATCAAAGAACGCGCACATTTTGTTTCAGAATTTTGGGAACTATGTGATTTCTTTTTTGTGGCTCCAACATCGTATGATGAAAAAGCAAGCAAAAACTGGAAAACAGAAACACCAGCATTAATGCAGGAATTAATCTCTGTTGTGGAGGAAATAACGGATTTTACGTCCATGAATATCGAAACCATCGTAAAAGACTGGATGACGAAAAACGAAATTGGAATGGGAAAAGTAATGCAACCCTTTCGTTTGAGTCTGGTTGGCGCGCTGAAAGGCCCTCACCTATATGATATTGTTGAAGTAATTGGAAAAGACGAAACGATTAAGAGAATCCAAAACGCAATTGCTACCTTATAAAAACAAAAAGAATAAAAAAAAGCTTCCAGCCTTTTGAAGGCTGGAAGCTTTAAATTAGAACCATTTTTACGCTTAGGCTTTAAAGAAAGTTACTTTATAATACTTTTCATTATCAGATTCCATTAACCAAATTCCTTTGTCAGAAATAATAGTATTAAAAAATAATTTGTTTTTTGAATCTATATTTTTCAAATAATCTGCTACTTTTTTGTTTGTATCGATAGCTACTAAACCATCATAATCGAATACTTTGTTTTTATATCCTTCATATTGATAAAAAGAAAGCAAGAAAGCCCTGTAGTCTCCTTTAAATGTATATATCTTATCTTCTTTATAAGAAATCTTATTTTTATTTAAAATTTTCCCCGTCATTTTATCCAAATAACCATAATGAACATAGTCAAAAGTATTATCCGTTCCAGTTTGAAAAAGTAGATTGTCATTATACATTGAAAGTTTTGAAAACAAACCCACTAAATAAAATTTATGGTTAAATTCTTTTACATCATCAATTTTATTAATTGATTCCCATATTTTTTTTCCTGTTTTATCAAACTTAAAAATATAGTACCCAGATGGCGAATTCATATCATTTAATTCTTCTGCTTTAATACCAAACAAACCATAGATATAAACATCTCCAGTTTTAAAATCCTCACAAAAATTATTAATTGATAAATCATCCATAAAAATAGATGCTGAATTTGTAGCAGTTCTTTTAATATTAATATAAGAAGGATCATTAGGGTTATTAGGAAATGTAAATGGCAATCCCTGCACACTTCCTTTGAATCCTCCGTCATTTGAAGAATAAATTAAAAAACTATCTTGTAAATTAACGGTGAAAGACTTTTCATTAAGTTTCTTCCCTTCCATATTATAATTTGTTCTATATAAAATAGTTGTTTTATAATCTTTAGAAATAGATTTGGTAATAATTTCAAACTTTTCATTATCAACAATATTTGCAACAAACCCTAAATCTACATCTGCCTTTATAAACCCATCTCCTATTAACCTGTTTATCTCCGGCTTTTCAATACTTATTCTCTTATTATTTTTTGTGAAGATATCAGTTACATCTAATAAAAGTTGATCTTTTTTAAAATTAATACTGTTTTTGAATTTTTCATCAGTAAACCCTAATTCATATTTATCGTTAAAAAATTGAGGCCTAAATACTCTATGATTACTGTTTCTTTGATCTGAAAAATTTAATGAAGGAGTTTCTTTGCCATCAACAACATATTTGTATGTTTTAGCACCTGAAAATTTTGTGAAATCAACTAATTGAAATGTATTTTCGGTGATTGAAAATGTAGATTCCGCGGTTTCAAAATTATCAGCTAAAATTTCTTTTTTTCCATTACTATCATAACTACTAATGTTATTTATCCTTCTGTTAATAGACATAGAAACATATCCACCCTTTTCAATAACAATTTTGTCGCTTTTTGTTAGATAATGGTATCGCATTGGAGTGTTGTCCTTTTCAAATTTTTCCTCTACAATCGTGGTTTGAGCATTCATATAAATGCTAGAAAGTAATACAAAATAAAAAAGTGGCTTCTTCATAAATAATTTTAGTTTTTAAGTTAAAAATAGAAATCACTCAAATGTAAAACATTTGAGTGATTTCTATTTTGATTTTTCCTGATATTTTAATAAAATTTTTCCTATAAGTGTAAATTTATAAATACAGAATAAGCTTTCCGTTAATGATTCCGGGATTTCCTTTGAAATTTACCCCTAAGTTTTTGCTGTTCAGGTTTTCCAGCATATTGTTTAAACCATATTGATACGAAACATTTGCCCGAAAATGACGAACCCCAAAAGTAACTCCAACCGTGGGATAGAAATTAAATTTAGAAATATCAACAATATCTTTGGCCAACAATGTGGTTCCAGAAATGATGTTGTTTTCATTTTCAGCATCAATATTAAATTTTCCATTCACTTGTACTATTGGACCAAACTCCACACTCAAATGATTTTCTATAAATTTATAACTCAACTGCAGCGATATTTGTGCTGATGGCAATTTATAATTGACCTCTTTATTTGATAAAAAAGGACTTTTAGTAGCGACCTTAAAATTGTTTTCGCTGAACTGCAAGGCATAAACCATATCCCAATCATTATAGAAGTTCCCTCTTATGGAAAGCCCAGCGTTCCAACCCATATCTGGCGTGGAATGAAAGTTATTAGTGTTCATTGTGAATTGGTTTACGCCAAAAGTAATTCCAATTCGATTCGAATCCCGATAATTATATTGGGCAACAACAGCCACTGAAAGGAGAATAAAAACAGTAGTTAAACCTATCTTTTTCATGTTTTAAAATTTAATCAGCGCAAACCTAAAGTTTTTTTGTAATTTAACACTAACTTTTTAATTAAATTATTAATACTATGAACATTACGTTAATTATCTTCCTTGTCTTTGGATTATTTATCTTACTTTCTTCCTTTTTTACTGTCAAACAACAAACCTCAGTCATTATTGAACGTTTCGGAAAATTTTTAAGTGTCAGACAATCGGGACTACAACTGAAAATTCCTTTAATTGATCGAATTGCCGGACGCGTTAATCTGAAAATTCAGCAATTAGATGTTATCATCGAAACCAAAACGAAAGACAATGTTTTTGTAAAACTAAAAGTTTCGGTGCAATTTATGGTCATCAAAGAAACCGTATATGATGCTTTTTACAAACTCGAATATCCGCATGATCAAATTACTTCTTATGTATTTGATGTAGTTCGCGCCGAAGTTCCAAAATTAAAACTGGATGATGTTTTTGAAAGAAAAGACGACATTGCCATTGCTGTAAAAAGAGAATTGAATGAAGCAATGACCACTTATGGATATACCATAATCAATACATTGGTTACTGATATTGACCCTGATATTCAAGTAAAAAATGCAATGAACAGAATTAATGCAGCAGATAGAGAAAAAACGGTAGCAGAATTTGAAGCAGAAGCATCCAGAATTAGAATTGTGGCTAAAGCCAAAGCAGAAGCAGAAAGCAAACGTTTACAAGGACAGGGAATTGCGGATCAACGCCGCGAGATTGCAAGAGGTTTAGTAGAAAGTGTAGATGTATTAAACAAAGTTGGGATAAACTCTCAGGAGGCTTCGGCGCTTATTGTTGTAACTCAACATTATGATACTTTACAGGCTATTGGCGCAGACGCCAACTCTAATTTAATATTACTACCTAATTCTCCTCAAGCCGGTAGTGACATGCTGAATAATATGGTCGCTTCTTTTAGCGCGTCTAATCAAGTGGGCGAAATGATGAAAAATAAGAATAAAAAGAGAAAACCAAAAGCAGATGAACATGATCCTGGTTTTAAAGCTCCTCTCCCACCACAGCCGCCGGAAACACCCGAAATAGAAGAATAAAAAACATAAAAAAAAGAGGCTATTTGCCTCTTTTTAATTTTGATACCCATTTAGATATAAATGGAATTGCTTTTGAAACAAACGGAACCGCTTTGGCAACATATGGAATTGCCAAACTGACTAATGGTCCATAGGACCCTGAGAAAGCATTTAAAGATGAACCTATAACCCCACTAACAATGTTTTTGGGCGTAAAGCTTTCCTTGGTTTTTTTAATCCCGAAGACTAATTTTTGATAACTGATTTCTTTTTCAATTCTCAAAATCTCCAGTTCTCTGTCGATTTGAGCGTAGGATGAGTATTTTTTAGTTTCCATAATTAGTCGTTAAAAAAGATTTCTGAAAAGTTCTCCAATACTGATCCTTCAAAAAATTTATCCCTAATGGTAAATAAAAGTCCTGTAATGACTAAATATATTCCTCCTACGATTAAAAATCCAATCGGATAACTATCCATGTATTTCCCAATCGCTAATGCTCCGGCAATAGAACAAAATAATAATACGATGCCAAAACAAATAAAAATCAAGGTCAATTTAAGAATCATGGTGGTTGATTTCATCGCCACCTTAAAACCCCATAATTTATAATAAGCCACATTGCTTTCCAAGAAAGATTGCATCTGTTCTTGGATATGCTCTGTGTTTTCTTTTAATTCTTCAAAAGCCATAAATATATTTTTTAATATAATTAATAATGGTAACTAATATTATTTTTGAAGCTTAGCATTTTGCTCTTTCAAATCAGCTAATTTTTGCTCTAAAAATGAAATTACATCTTCCGCTTTATGACTCACATTTGAAATCATATCATCATAAGTGTCTTGTAAATTATTTTGTTTGAAAAGAGAAATTTTATTTTTCAACTCATCAGATGCATTATCATATTTGAGTTTCAAATTATTTTTGGCATCATCATACCCATCATTAATTTTTTCTCTAGTTCTGGAACCTTTGTCTGGTGCATATAAAATTCCTAAACCCGCTCCAATAGCTAAACCAGTTACTAAACCCATCAATGTACTTCCAGCTTTATTCGACATAATTTTCAATTTTTATAGTTAATAACCTAAAGTTACGCATTCTATTAACATAGCGTTGTTAACAAGCCGTTAAATTGCTTTTGATTAGTCTAAAAAAGCAAATAAAGCGCCTCATTGAATAAAAAATCAACGAACATAAAAGAAGTCATAAAACTTAAAAAGTCGTTTTAAATTCAATTTATATACGTTGTTTTTGATTGATAAATTTTATGTTTTTTATAATTTTAATAACGAATTACTATAATAACAAAAAGCGTCCTGTTAAGGCGCTTTCGATTGAAAAAATCTATATGGTTAAGCGAGTGTTATATTTTTAAATCATTTAATAAATGTAAAACTTTCTCGTTTTTCTCACCACTTTTCATTTCTATAAGTTGCGCTTCGAAATGCGTATAGTTATTCAAATCATTTTGTAAATTTTGAATAGCTAAAATTCTAACGGCAGTCATTTGACTTTTTAAAGACATTGTATATAATTTAGTCAATGACTCTTCTTCAATGTCTTTAATCTTAACTTTATCAGAATAGTGCAAAATCAAATTAGAAAACAACAAGGAGTTATTATCATTTTTAATATTCTTAACAATAGTTTGAATAATTAAACTGTAATTATCAATACTTTTTATGTTTTCAATAATAGAATTTAAAATCAAAACCGCATTATTCTCGTCCTTTTCCTTCACATATTTATTGATTTCTTTTTGGGTATTCATCAATAAATTTTCTTCTTTCTTGCCTTTTTCTTCCCAGGCATCTTTCAATCCAACGGTTTTATTAAAGACAATTTTACCTTCGGATGTGTCTTTATCGACATTAAAATAACCCAAACGTTGAAACTGGAATTTTTCATCTGATTTTACGTCAGATAAACTTGGTTCCACAAATCCTTTTACAATTTGCAAAGAACTAGGATTCATAAAATCTAAGAAATTTTTCTCCTTATGACTGTCCGGCGCTTCATCAATAAATAAACGATCATACAAACGAACTTCTGCTTCCAAAGCATGTTTTATAGAAACCCAATGTAAGGTTCCAGCAACTTTTCTTTGACTGGCTTCACTCCCACTTCCGCTTCTACTGTCTTCATCATACGTCACATGAATTTCAGTGATATTTCCTGCAGCATCTTTAACAACGCTTTCGCCTTTAATGATATAGGCATTTTTTAGTCGCACTTCTCTCCCTAAACTCAATCGGAAAAATTTAGCCGGCGCCTCTTCTAAAAAGTCTTCTCTTTCAATGTATAATTCTCTTGAAAAAGGGACTTTTCTGAAACCCGCGTTTTCATCTTCCTGATTATTTTCGGCTTCCAACCATTCTTCTTTTGCTTCCGGGTAATTAGTGATAATCAATATTATCGGATCCAAAACTGCCATAACTCTGAGAGCCGTTTTGTTTAAATCTTCACGCAAACAAAATTCCAAAAGTGAAACATCTATGACATTTTCTCTTTTGGCAACTCCGATAATATCACAAAATTTACGAATAGAAGCAGCGGTATACCCTCTTCTTCTCAAGCCGGAAATCGTAGGCATTCTTGGGTCATCCCAACCGTTTACTATATTTTCCTGAACTAATTGCAATAATTTACGTTTACTCATTACGGTGTAATTCAAGTTCAAACGCGCAAATTCATATTGATGTGGTTTTACTTTTGAATCATCATAAATTTGGTCTAAAAACCAATTGTATAATTCTCTATGCATCACAAATTCCAACGTACAAATAGAATGCGAAATTTGTTCGATGTAATCACTTTCGCCATGTGCATAATCATACATCGGATAGATTTTCCAATCGTTTCCGGTTCGGTGATGATGGCGGTGTAAAATTCGATACATCAATGGATCACGCATCAACATATTAGTTGATTTCATATCAATTTTAGCACGTAAAACATGACTTCCTTCGGGGAAATCACCGTTTTTCATTCCTTCAAATAAACTAAGATTTTCTTCTACAGAACGGTTTCTATAAGGTCCATCAACACCAGGTTGTGTAGGCGTTCCTTTTTGGATAGCCATATCCTCAGAGGATTGACTATCAATATACGCTTTACCATTTTTAATCATGGCAACAGCCCAATCATATAATTGCTGAAAATAATCAGAAGAATACAATTCTTCAGTCCAATCAAAACCCAACCATTTCAAATCTTCTTTGATAGCGTCTACGTATTCCTGCTCTTCTTTGGCTGGATTAGTATCATCAAAACGCAAGTTTACTGGCGCATTATATTTTAATCCTAAACCAAAATTCAAGCAGATCGATTTGGCATGGCCAATATGTAAATAACCATTAGGTTCCGGTGGAAAACGAAAACGCAATTTATCTTGAGGAAAACCGCTTGATAAACTGTCTTCAATAATTTGTTCTATAAAATGGAGCGATTTTTCTTCGGTTGACATATTTTTTCTTAATTTTAGCAAAGATAAAAAAGTTTAAGGTTTAATGTTTAATGTTTCCATAGAAACCTATGAAAAGTTAGCAATTCCGCTTTAAATTTTAAACAAAAAAATTAAATTAATGGGATTTATAAAATTAAAAAACATCAGAACTTACTCTTATCATGGTTGTTTGCTGGAAGAGAGTAAAATAGGTTCCGATTACAGAGTAGATTTAAAAATAAAAACAGATTTACGGAAATCGTCCTTTTCAGATGATCTGAATGAAACGGTGGATTATGTGCATTTAAATCGAATTGTGGAAGAAGAAATGGCTATTCGATCTAACTTGCTGGAACATGCGGCACAACGTATTATGACAAGAATTTTCAAAGAACTACCATCGGTTTCTAAGGTAATTTTACAAGTATCAAAATTAAATCCTCCTATGGGCGGTGATGTTGAAGCAGTTACTGTAGAGTTAGAAGAAGATAGAAACTAAGTTAATTAGGAGTTACCCATTACGAATCACGAATTTTTAAAACTTTGTGGTTATTGGCTTTCCTTTTTTAACTTTTTTACTATATTTGCACACCAATAAATAATTGGCGTCGTGGCCGAGTGGCTAGGCTGGGCTCTGCAAAAGCTCCTACTCCGGTTCGAATCCGGACGATGCCTCTAAAAGAGATACAGAAATGTATCTCTTTTTTTTGTTTCAATTTTTAGGAAAAATTAAATAAAGTTATGGTTTGAATCTGTCCCGAAGCTTCGGGAGATGCCTCTAAAACCTTCAAAGCAATTTGGAGGTTTTTTTATATCTAATTTTTAGAAAAAATTAATTAAAGATATAGTTCGAATCAGTCCCGAAGCTTCGGGAGATGCCTCTAAAACCTTCAAAGCAATTTGGAGGTTTTTTTATATCTAATTTTTAGAAAAAATTAATTAAAGATATAGTTCGAATCAGTCCCGAAGCTTCGGGAGATGCCTCTAAAACCTTCAAAGAAATTTGGAGGTTTTTTTATGTCTAATTTTTAGGAAAAATTAAATAACGTTATGGTTTGAATCTGTCCCGAAGCTTCGGGAGATGCCTCTAAAAGAGATACAGAAATGTATCTCTTTTTTTTTGTTTCAATTTTTAGGAAAAATTAAATAAAGTTATGGTTTGAATCTGTCCCGAAGCTTAGGGAGATGCCTCTAAAACCTTCAAAGCAATTTGGAGGTTTTTTTATGTCTAATTTGTCCCGTCCTGAAATAGCGATACACAAAAAAGTATCCTAATGGAAAAGCTAGAAGTAACTCGCTATTTAAAGCGAACTCAAAAAGACTATTCAATGTCTTTTAAATTACAAATTGTTCAAGAAATTGAGCAAGGACAACTTACTGCTACAGAAGCTACAAAGAAATATGAGATTCAATGTAGAAAAACTGTCGTTAATTGGCTTAGAAAATTTGGTAACTTTGATTGGGAAAATCAAATGCCTTTTAATATGCCCAAATCACCCGAACAGAAGATAATGGAACTTGAGTCTCAAGTTAAATTATTAGAGAAACAGAAAGCGCTTCTTGAGCGACACGCTTTTGTCGCTGACAAGAAAGCTATCATTTTTGATATGATGATTGATATTGCAGAAAAAGAATATCAAATTGACATACGAAAAAACTCATCACCCGAACAATCGATCATTTTAAAGAACAACAAAAACAAACAGTAATGTTTGCCTGTACTTTGTTTGGGGTAGATAGACAGGTTTATTATCGAAAAATAAAAAGAAGAATAGCTAGACAATCTAACGCTTCAAAAGTGGTTTCTATGGTTTTAGAAATCAGACAAACTATGCCTAGAATTGGAGCAAAAAAGTTGTATTTTCTTTTGAATAATGAATTAAAACAATTAAAAATAGGCAGGGATAAATTTATCAACATCCTTAGAGCCAATCATTTATTAATTACGCCTAAACGCTCCTATCATATAACAACGAACTCGCATCATCGATTCAGGAAACATCAAAACCAAATTCTAGAATTGCAAATACAGCGGCCCGAACAAGTCTGGGTATCGGACATCACCTATATTGGCAAAAGAGAAAGTCCTCGCTATTTAAGTTTGGTAACCGATGCGTATTCTAAGAAAATAATGGGCTACAATGTAGCTGATAATATGAATACAGAAAGCACTTTGGCTGCTTTGGAAAATGCAGTAAAGTATAGAAAAAACAAGGATTTACCATTAATACATCATTCTGATAGGGGATTACAATATTGTGCTAACGAATATCAAAAACTACTCAATAAAAGCAAAATAAAATGTAGCATGACGCAAAATTCAGATCCTTATGAAAATGCTGTGGCAGAAAGAATAAATGGTATTTTAAAGCAAGAATTTAATATTGATAAATACAGCCAGAGCTTGCCTGTAATGAAACAAATAATAAAAGAAGTTGTTGAAATCTACAACAATAAAAGACCCCATTATTCTAATTTTATGCTTACACCTAACCAAATGCATGTGCAGAATCAAATTAAAATGAGAACCTATAAAACAAAAAACAGCAGTAAACTTTTGCTTACTACTGTTTAATAATTTGTATATTTATTTTTATTAATCCTGTATCGTTTTTTTAGGACTAGACAATTTTTAGAAAAAATTAATTAAAGATATAGTTCGAATCCGTCCCGAAGCTTCGGGAGATGCCTCTAAAACCTTCAAAGCAATTTGGAGGTTTTTTTATGTCTAATTTTTAGAAAAAATTAAGTAAAGATATAGTTCGAATCCGTCCCGAAGCTTCGGGAGATGCCTCTAAAACCTTCAAAGCAATTTGGAGGTTTTTTTATGTCTAATTTTTAGAAAAAATTAAGTAAAGATATAGTTCGAATCCGTCCCGAAGCTTCGGGAGATGCCTCTAAAACCTTCAAAGCAATTTGGAGGTTTTTTTATGTCTAATTTTTAGAAAAAATTAATTAAAGATATAGTTCGAATCCGTCCCGAAGCTTCGGGAGATGCCTCTAAAACCTTCAAAGCAATTTGGAGGCTTTTTTATGTCTAATTTTTAGAAAAAATTAAGTAAAGATATAGTTCGAATCCGTCCCGAAGCTTCGGGAGATGCCTCTAAAACCTTCAAAGCAATTTGGAGGTTTTTTTATGTCTAATTTTTAAGAAAAATTAAGTAAAGATAACGTTCAAATCCGTCCCGAAGCTTCGGGAGATGCCTCTAAAACCTTCAAAGCAATTTGGAGGTTTTTTTATGTCTAATTTTTAAGAAAAATTAAGTAAAGATAACGTTCGAATCCGTCCCGAAGCTTCGGGAGATGCTTCTAAAACCTTCAAAGAAATTTGGAGGTTTTTTTATGTCTAATTTTTAGAAAAATTAAGTAATACCAAAATACATATGAATTTACTGGAATGGATGTGATATAATTAGCAAATATTAATCAAGTCTGTCTTTCCGACGAAGGAGGAATCTCATCGAAAATATTCCTCAAAACAATGAGATTCCTCCTTCGTTGGAATGACAAAAAAATTGTTCTAAACAACAAATATAAACTGTAAATCGACCTACTGAAATTACCCATATTTTTAGAGAATCATAAATACAAAAAAGCCTAAATCGGAATATTACTATCCGATTTAGGCTAAATATTTTTGAAATAAAACTTATTTAACTATTTTTCTATTTTTTCTAAAGCATTTTTAACCATTTGTTTTTCTTTTGGAAACCAACCTTGGGTTATCAAAACCGTTCCAAAAATCATTAAAACAATACTAATTCCCTTTTTAATTTTTAAAATATTTAAAGGAGTTAATTTGTTTTTTAACTGCTTGGCTAATAAAATTTTAATGCAATCAACAAACAAATAAGATAAAATTACGGCAGCAAAAAAACTGATCATTCTAGAAGTTTGCATTTCCAGTTTTGGACCAACTGAAATAATAATTGCCAACCAGAAACCAAGAACTCCAATATTAATAATGTTTAAAAAAAATCCTTTTAAAAATAGACTTCCGTAATTCTTTTTAATAATCTCTTTATCAATAATATCAGTATTTACTTTTTCTTCCTTTTTTAACTGTAAAAAAGAAATAATACCATAAACCAACATCAATATACCGCCAAAAATAAAAAGAGCAGGCTTATCTTTTAGACTTTGAATCAGTCTGTAACTACCTAAATATGCGATTCCTATAAATACAATATCACCCAATATCACACCTAAATCAAAAACTAATGCTGCTCTAAATCCCTTTATAATACTTGTTTCCAGCAGAATAAAGAAGACAGGACCTATCATAAAACTTAAGAAAATTCCCCACGGAATACCGGATAAAATATCGTTTATCATTAAAATTTAAAATTTATCAAATAGAATTGCAAAACTATTATTTTTCTGTGATAGTTCCGCCTATGAAAACTTCTTTATTAATTTGTTTAGGTTTACCGTATATGAAAATAGAGCCTCCAGCTTTCACTTTTGCATCAACCAATGTGGTAGCATATATATCTGCATTTCCTCCTGCAGAAACGTTTATTGATGTTTGTGTGGTATGTAAATCCTTTGCTTTTAGCATACCTCCAGAAGTAATAACAACATCTTGATTTAATGCTGTTCCTGCTAAGTCAATTATTCCGCCTGCATTAGCCATAACATTTACTTTTTCTACATCAACAGTCACTTTTATTTCTGCTCCAGCTTTGGCATTCAAATTTAAAATAGTTTGCTTAAAAGTAGATTCTCCTGACACATAACTTCCTTCGCTTGCAGTAATGTTTTCTAATTTTTTAAAATACAATTTCACTATAATATCATTGCCTGAAAGTAATTTTGGAAAAGGCATTCTAACTTTTAATATGCCATTTTTATTTACCGCTTCCACTTCATTGGCTCTATTTCCAGTAATGACTACTTTATTTTCTGAAGATGGAATTAATTTCACATTGATTTTGTCAAATACTCTGACTTCATTAAAATCCCCTATGTTTCTCGTTATCTGTGCAAATGTTAATTGAGTTAATAACACAAATGCAATTATAAATACTTTTTTCATTTTTACGGTTTTGCTATGTCTTCAATTCGTCTTATAAAATTGAAATCCAATTGTTTTTTTACCAGGTCGGCGTTTTTTACTTTAACGTAAATTTCATCTCCCAATTGTAATAATTTACCAGATGTTGCGCCAGTTAGTGCATATTGTTTTTCGTCGAAAGTGTAATAATCATCTTTTATATCTCGAATTCTACACATTCCCTCGCATTTATTCTCTATAATTTCTACATATATTCCCCATTCTGTTACACCGGAAATTACACCCAAAAACTCTTGATCCTGATGATCTTGCATGTATTTTACCTGCATGTATTTGATAGAATCTCTTTCCGCATTTGTCGCTAAACCTTCCATGGTAGAAGAATGAACACATTTCGTTTCATACGTTTCTTCATCAGCAGATTTTCCTCCATCCAGATAATGTTGCAATAATCGATGCACCATTACATCAGGATAACGACGAATTGGTGAAGTAAAATGAGAATAATATTCGAATGCTAAACCGTAATGTCCTATATTATCTGTAGAATATTTGGCTTTGCTCATACTTCTAATCGCAAGAGTGTCAATTAAATTTTGCTCTTTTTTACCATTCACTTCTTCCATCAAAGCATTCAATGATTTTGAAATGTCTCCTTTGTTTCTAAAATCTATTTTGTAACCAAACTTTGCAATTAAAGTTTGCATCGCAATTAATTTGTCTTCGTTAGGTTCATCGTGAATCCTGTAAATAAAAGTTTTCTTTTGTTTACCAATATATTCTGCCACTTTTCTATTGGCCAAAAGCATGAATTCCTCAATTAAATGATTGGCATCTTTTGACACTTTAAAATAAACACCTTGAGGTTCTCCGTCTTGATCCAAATTGAATTTTACTTCGACTTTATCGAAAGAAATAGCGCCATCGGCCATTCTTCTTTTTCTAAAAATTTTAGCTAATTCATCCATTTTAAGCGTCGCAGAAACAATATCATCTGAAACTACATATGAACTTCCGGTAATAGATATTTCTTCTGGAATTGTATTGTCTTTGGTCTCTATGATGTACTGCGCTTCTTCATAAGCAAAACGCTGATCCGAATAAATTACAGTTCTACCAAACCATTGATTTACCACTTGTGTTGTTTCTGTTATTTCGAAAACAGCAGAGAATGTATATTTTTCTTCATTTGGACGTAACGAACAAGCAAAATTAGACAGCACTTCCGGTAACATAGGCACTACCCTGTCTACTAAATAAACCGAAGTTGCTCTTTGATACGCTTCGTCGTCAAGAATAGTTCCTTCTTCCAGATAATAAGAAACATCGGCAATATGAATACCTATTTCGTAATTTCCGTTCTCTAATTTTTTAAAGGATAAAGCATCATCAAAATCTTTGGCATCTTTTGGATCAATGGTAAAAGTCAACGTATCGCGCATATCACGACGTTTGGCAATTTCACTTGCTTCTATCGAGGTATCTATTTTTTGAGCATAAGTTTCCACTTCAATAGGAAACTCAGATGGCAATCCATATTCGGCAAGAATAGCATGAATCTCCGTGTCATGTTCTCCTGGTTTCCCTAAAACTTTGATTACAGAACCAAAAGGACTATCCGCTCTGGCTGGCCAATCTTCGATATGAACCAAAACTACATCTCCTTGCTCTGCCTCTCCTATTTTATCTTTTGGAATAAAAATATCAGTATACATTTTTGGATTGGCAGTAGAAACAAAAGCAAAATTAGCTTGAATGTCAATTACACCAACAAAGTCAGTTTTGTTTCTTTCAATTACTTCAATGACTTCGCCTTCAGGTCTCTTTCCTTTTCTTCTATTGTAAACATAGACTTTAACAATATCTTTGTCTAAAGCGTGATTTAAATTATTGGTTGGAATAAAAACATCTTCTTCCAGTTCAGCACAAACAAAATAAGCCGTTTTACGACCGGTCATATCAATTTTACCTTCGTAATAATCTTTACTTACTGCTTTTACTAAATATTTACCGGGTTCTGATTCTATAATTTTATCTTGAGATGCCAGAATCTTCAAATCTTTAATAATTTGATTTCTGCTTTGGGTGTCATCCAGTTCCAGCTTTGCTCCTATTTGTTTATAATTGAATGCTTTATTAGCACTTTGCGATAATATTTTTAATATTTTATCAGAGAAATCTTTCTCTTTTTTGATCGGCTTTCTTAATCTTTTACTCATACATCTGTTCTTAAAGCTATAAAATTACGAAATACTTAACGTTTATTAGTAAGGAGCCGCTAGTTTTAAAGAAAATATAACTTTAAAGAAAAATTGTATCTTTATAAAAACAATTAAAATGGAAGACTTTCAAACTATCGCTATTTTCAATTATTCGCATGAAATTGTAGTTCTGAAACATATTTTGGATCAAGAAGGAATTCATTATTTTTTCGAAAATGAAACTACGTTGGCGGTCGTTCCTTTTTACTCTGCCGCTTTAGGTGGAATCAAACTAAAAATACATCCAAACGATTTTCAAGCCGTTCAAGTTATATTAGACAACCTCAATAACAATCTTCGAATAGTATAAAGAAACAGACCTTTTACTTTTTTTAAAGATGGTTTTGAAATTGAAAAACTCAAATGTTATCAACATCTATTTAAATAAACAAAAAGAAAAATTAAATTTAAATTATTTTTTAGTTGTTATTATAGCTTGTTAATAGTTACAATAAATTTATTTTAAAATGTATTGAAATGAACTTTTAAGATGTTATATAGAGTTATCAACATACTTATCTTAGCTTAAAGGATTAGTTTTAAAGTGTTTTTAAATTTTAATTAACAATGGTTAATAATCTAAACGGAATTGTTTTTGTAAATAACTATTTCTAAAATTTTTGTTAATAAATAACTTTTTTATATTGATAACTATTCCAAAATTTCACCAAACAAAATTTGGATTTCTAAAGTGCGTTTTGGATTACTTATTTTTTGTTTACCACCCAAAAAAACTTCTAATATTCTATCTAAACTTATGAACAATCTATGTTAATTTAAAGTTAACTGAATATCAAGTGATTGCGTTTTGCTATTAACAATGTAAAAAATTAACAATTCTATTATATTATATGTATTGGTTAACAACGGTTTATATAAATAACATAATGTACAATAATGCTATGTTTTTAATAATGTGATAGTTAGAATTCGGTCTTAAAATGATTGTCTTCAACCAAATTATTTTTAACAAATAAACAAATTCACTAAACCATATATATAAAATTGTTTGGTTAAATTTGCCCCACACAACTTAATAAAATAAAAAATGAAAATCTCCATAGGAAATGATCACGCTGGCCCGGAATACAAAAAGGCTATTGTTGAAATGCTTAAAGCAAAAGGGTACGAAGTAACTAATTACGGTACGGATTCAACTGACAGTGTAGATTATCCTGATTTTGCGCATGCTGTTGCAAATGATGTGTCAAATGAAAAAGCTGATTTTGGAATCATTATTTGCGGAAGCGGTAATGGAATCGCCATGGCAGCGAACAAACACGAGAAAGTTCGTGCCGCTTTATGTTGGATGAAGGAAATTGCAACTTTGGCTCGCCAACATAATAATGCCAATATTATAAGTATACCAGCGCGTTTTACTTCTATACCACAAGCAATTGAAATGGTCGAGACATTCTTAGATACTGAATTTGAAGGTGGTAGACATCAAAATAGAGTAGATAAAATTAGCTGTTAGTAAATAAAATAGGATACTATACCCTATTATCTTAAAAAAATCGTGCAATTATTTTGAAATAATTGCACGATTTTTTATTTTCATCAGTTGATTTTTTTAATTTCATTGACTGAATTTATATTAATTTGGTCAGTACATTGACTGAATTAACGTTAATTCAGTCAGTACGTTGACCGAATTAGCGTTTTTTATGTATATTTGTTCTAGATTTCTAAAACAAGTAGTATGGGAAATTATTTTAAGAGAGCCATTGTCCAAGAATTTAACCGAAAATTACTTCCAAATAAAGTACTGATTTTATTAGGGGCGCGACGTGTTGGAAAAACGGAACTCATAACAAATTATCTTCAAACCATTCCTAGTGAAAGCTACTTGAAACTCAACGGCGAAGATATTAATGATGCCAATTTACTCAAGGAACGTTCCGTGAGTAATTATCAACGATTGTTGTTAAATATCGATTTATTGGTGATAGACGAAGCTCAAATTATTCCTGATATCGGTTTGATTTTAAAACTGATTGTTGATTCTATTCCTGGTATAAAAATTATTGCAACAGGTTCTTCAATATTTGATTTGAATAATAATCTGGGCGAGCCATTAGTGGGTCGAAAAAACACTTTATATCTTTTTCCATTGGCACAAATGGAGCTTGCTCCTTATGAAAATTACAAACAAACTACCGAAAATTTGGAACAACGATTGCTCTTTGGCGGTTATCCGGAATTGGAGCAATACACTGATTGGGAAGATAAAAAAGAGTATTTGTATGAAATCATCAACTCCTATTTGTTAAAAGACATTTTGATTTTTGATGGCATCAAGCATTCCGATAAAATATACGATTTGTTGCGCTTGATTGCATATCAATTAGGTAAAGAGGTTTCGTTGCTAGAGTTGGCAACTCAATTACAAATGTCTAAAAATACAGTTGCCAACTATTTAGATTTGCTTTCTAAAGTGTTTATAATTTTCAAAGTGGAAGGTTTTAGCAGGAATCTGCGAAAGGAAATTGTAAAATCGAGCCGGTGGTATTTTTATGATAATGGCATTCGGAATGGTATCATCAATAACTTTAATCGTTTGGATTCCAGAACCGATATTGGCGATTTATGGGAAAATTATCTCGCTTCAGAAAGAGTCAAAAAGCAAAATTATCAAAAGATAAAAGCTAAAAATTACTTTTGGAGAACTTACGATCAGCAAGAACTAGATTGGTTGGAAGAAACAGGAGAGGAACTTCACGGTTTTGAATTTAAATGGAACGAAAAGAAAAAAGTCAAAATTCCGACCGCTTTCGCAAAAGCCTACCCAGATGCGACTTTTGAAGTAATTAATAAGAGTAATTATTTAGATTTCATACTCTAGAAAGTCAAGATATAACAATCCCAAAACCACTAAAATTTGGATAAATACAATTCTATAAAACTTAAAAAGATAATATTTTTTAGATGTTTTATGATTGAAAAAATACATGGCTAATGCCGAACCAATGGTGCCGCCAAAAGCAGCAAAAGTCAAAAGGGTTTCTTCGGAAATCCTTTTTTTATGCACAATCGCCAACCGTTTGTCATAAGCAGTAATTATAAAAGCTAAAATATTCAAGGTCAAAAAACTATATAATAAAGTCATAATTGATATAAATTTGAAGTTAAAAGCTATTATTTTAGCTAAAAATTAATTAGATGATTTCATTTTTCTAATTAAAAATTTATCAGATTAATACGTTTAAAATTATCTAATTACAGGATGACCAATATACAATTTATAGCTAAATATGTTTCTACTGAAGCAATTAATATTCAAAACACAGTTCAATTATTAAAAGAGGATTGTACGATTCCATTTATTTCCCGTTACAGGAAAGACAAAACCGGAAATCTGGACGAAGTTTTTATTGAACAAATTGCCAAATTCCAAAAAGATTACGAAGTCATTGTAAAACGAAAAGAAGCGATTTTAAAATCGATTCAGGAACAAAATGCGCTTAGTCCAGAATTAGAGAAAAAAATCCAAAACAGTTTTGACTTACAGGAATTGGAAGATTTTTATTTGCCTTATAAAAAGAAGAAAAAAACCAAGGCCGATGTTGCTCGTGAAAACGGATTGGAACCGCTCGCTAAAATCATCATGGCGCAAAATAATGATGATGTCGACTTTATTTCAACACAATATTTAAACGAAAATGTCAGCAATGAAGAAGCAGCACTACAAGGAGCCAGAGATATTATTGCCGAATGGATTAATGAAAATATTTATGTTCGAAAACAACTCCGAAGATTGTACGAACGCAAAGCCACCATTACAACCAAAGTAGTAAAAACGAAGAAAGACGAAGAAGCAGCACAGAAATTCAATCAATATTTTGAATGGTCAGAACCTTTGACAAAAGCACCTTCACACAGATTACTAGCGATGCTTCGTGCCGAAAACGAAGGTTTTATTAAGTTTAAAGTCGAAGTCGATATTGATGAAGCGTATGATATTATTGATGCGTTAGTTTTAAAAAGTCAAAATAAAACCACACCACACGTACAATTAGCGATAGAGGATAGTTACAAACGATTGTTAAATCCGGCAATTTCAAACGAAGCTTTACAAGAAGCAAAGGTGAAGGCTGATGCCAATTCGATTCAGGTTTTTGCAAATAATTTGGGGCAGTTATTGTTAGCGCCTCCTTTAGGTGAAAAAAGAATTTTAGCGATTGATCCAGGGTTTAGAAGTGGCTGTAAAATTGTTTGTTTGGACGAAAAAGGAGATTTACTATACAATGAAACGATTTATCCGCATGCGCCACAAAAAGAGGAAGCCATGGCGATGAAAAAAATTCGTTCGATGGTGAATTCTTATAAAATTGATGCGATTTCCATTGGAAACGGAACCGCTTCGCGTGAAACCGAATTTTTTATCAAGAAAATAGCTTTCGACAAACCGGTTCAGGTTTTCATTGTTTCAGAAGCTGGCGCATCTGTTTATTCCGCATCGAAAATTGCAAGAGAGGAATTTCCTAATTATGATGTGACGGTTCGTGGCTCGATTTCTATTGGGAGACGACTTTCGGATCCTTTGGCAGAATTGGTGAAAATTGACCCGAAAGCCATTGGCGTAGGCCAATACCAGCATGATGTGGATCAAAATAAGTTGAAAGAAGAACTGGATAATACCGTGATTCGTTGTGTGAATTCCGTAGGTATCAATATCAATACGGCGAGTAAACATTTGTTGAGTTATGTGAGTGGAATAGGAGAGAAGCTGGCCGAAAATATAGTTCAGTATCGCTCGGAAAACGGTCCATTTACGGATCGAAAACAACTCAAAAAAGTGCCGAGATTAGGTGAAAAAGCCTATCAGCAAGGCGTTGCTTTTATTCGAATTTCGAATGCCAAAAATCCGTTGGATAATTCCGCTGTGCATCCGGAAGCTTACGGAATTGTGGAGAAAATGGCCAAGGATTTGAAATTGACGGTGAATGATTTAATTGCCAATACAGAAAAAACGACTTTAATAAAACCAGAAAATTACATTACACCAGAAATTGGTTTGTTAGGATTGAAAGACATCATCAAAGAATTGGAGAAACCAGGATTGGACCCGCGAAAATCGGCTAAAGTATTTGAATTTGATCCCAATGTAAAAACCATTAAAGACGTAAAAACCGGAATGATTTTACCGGGAATTGTGAATAACATCACCAATTTTGGTTGTTTTGTGGATATTGGCGTGAAAGAAAGCGGCTTGGTTCACATTTCGCAACTTAAAGCGGGGTTTGTGAGTGATGTAAACGAAGTGGTAAAACTACACCAACACGTTCAGGTAAAAGTAACGGAAGTTGATGAAGATAGAAAACGGATTCAGTTGACAATGATAATTTAAACTATAAAAAAAAGGCTTTTCAAATTTAGAAAAGCCTTTTTTTTATTTTGTTTCTTCGTCTACTTTTTTATCAGCAGGCTGGTTATCATCCTTAGCAGCGTTTTTGAATTCTTTAATTCCGCTTCCTAAACCTTTCATTAATTCCGGGATTTTTTTACCTCCGAAAAGTAATAAAACAACGGCTAATATAACAAGGATTTCTGTAACACCAAATCTTCCCATGATTGAATAATTTATGCCGAAGCAAATTTGTAATAAAAACTATAGACAAAGGTAATTAGAATAAATTAATAGGAACTCATTTTAAGGCAGTTATTTGGTTTCAACAACGTTAAAAATTTATTAAAATACTTTTTTAACTTCCTGCAAAGGGTTGAAAGGATTCAAATACCAGCAATAGCAATAATTGTTTATATTTGTTCAATAATCAAATTGTATGTCCAAGAAAAGACAGAAACGTAAAATAATAAAGGAAAATCTATTCAATAAAAGACGTTTAATAATTCTAAACGAAGATACTTTTGAGGAAACTTTTTCTTTGAAACTTACTTTGATGAATGTGTTCGTATTTGTTACTTTGAGTACAATTATTATTATAACGGTTACCACTTTTATTATCGCTTTTACGCCTTTACGAGAATTTATTCCGGGATATTCTTCCTCAAAACTTAAAAAAGATGCGACCCAATTAGCTATAAAAGCGGATTCATTGTCATTTGCCTTGAAGAAAAACGAGGCTTACATCAAATCAATTCAGAAAGTATTAACGGGTGAATTAGAATTTGCAAAATTCAATAAAGATTCGATACTTGCGGCAACCGAAGACGTACCGTCACAGGTTAATTTATCTCCGTCAAAAGAAGAATTGGAATTAAGAACACAAGTGACGAAAGAAGATTCCCACCCAGCCTACCCTAAGGGGACGAGCCAAAACTCAAAATAATAAATAGGGTTTTTAGCTTATAATAAAATCTTGGTGCCTTTGATTCTTCATGGCAAAAAAAAATTAAAAAGATAAAAAAAATGTCAATAAAATCAGTCGCTGCAAAACTTTTTGCAAAGAAAATATATACGAAAACACAGAAGTGGGCCGATAATCCTGTTAAAACCCAAAACAAAGTTTTACAAAAGTTAATCAACGAAGCTAAGGGAACTCAATTTGGCATGGACCATCATTTTGATACTATAAAAACAAGTTCTGATTTTGCGAAAAATGTTCCAGTTCGAGATTATGAAGGGTTGAAAACGTATGTTGATAAGGTTGTAAATGGAGAAGAAAATGTACTTTGGAAAGGGAAACCGCTCTATTTTGCCAAAACATCAGGCACAACATCGGGAGCCAAATATATTCCGCTGACGAAGGAATCGATGCCGTATCATATTGAAGCGGCCAGAAATGCGATTTTGCTTTATATTCATGAAACCGGCAAAGCTGATTTTGTAGACGGAAAAATGATTTTCCTGCAAGGAAGTCCAATTCTGGAAGAAAAAAATGGGATCAAGCTGGGGCGATTATCAGGAATTGTGGCTCATTTTGTTCCTAAGTATTTGCAAAAAAATAGAATGCCTTCTTTGGAAACCAATTGTATCGAAGATTGGGAAACCAAAGTAAATGCGATTGTCGAAGAAACATTTAACGAAAACATGACGGTGATTTCAGGAATTCCTTCTTGGGTGCAAATGTATTTTGAAAAATTGCAGCAAAAAGGAGGAAAGCCGGTAGGTGAAATCTTCAAAAACTTCAATTTGTTTATTTATGGCGGGGTGAATTATGAACCGTATCGCGCTAAATTTGAAAATTTGATTGGTCGAAAAGTGGATAGCATCGAGTTATTTCCCGCTTCGGAAGGATTTTTTGCCTGCCAAGATTCCCAAAAAGAAAAGGGAATGTTACTGCTTTTGAATGGTGGTATTTTCTACGAATTTATTAAAAGTGACGAATTTTCTGCCGATCCCGAATCCCGAAGTTTCGGGACGGGACCGAGACGTTATACCATTGGCGAGGTAGAATTGAACGTAAACTATGTTTTGATTATTTCTACAAATGCGGGACTTTGGGGATATAACATTGGTGACACCGTTCAGTTTGTTTCATTGAAACCGTATCGAATAATTGTTTCCGGAAGAATCAAGCATTACATTTCGGCTTTCGGGGAACACGTGATTGGCAAGGAAGTAGAAAGTGCCTTGCAGGAAGCGATAATTGGAACTACTATACGGATTAATGAATTTACTGTTGCGCCGCAAATCACACCAGCTGAAGGATTGCCATATCATGAATGGTTCATCGAATTTGAGAACGAACCGGAAGACATCGCAGCTTTTGCGGAAGCGATAGACAATGCCATGAGAAAGCAAAACATCTATTATGACGATTTAATTGTGGGGAACGTATTGAAAAAAGTGGTACTTACAAAAGTGGCAAAAAATGGTTTTCAGGATTATATGAAATCCATTGGAAAATTAGGAGGTCAGAATAAAATTCCAAGACTTTCTAATGACAGGAAGATTGTGGATTTATTAAAACTTTAAATAAAAGAATTACATTTACGGGTTAGAAAATAAAAAGAATGAAAGAAACTAAAAATATATCAAGATCCAGAGCACAAGAATCATCGGCAGCTATTGAAAAAATGTACATCACGATGCGCCATTTATTCAATAGAGGTTTTTATAAACCAATGGGAATTTCTGGGGATACTTTACGCGAAGCCTTATTGGCGTTACGCCCTGAAATATATGGAAATATTGGTGAAGAAAAAGTAGAATTAAATGGGCTTTTATATGTTATTGAACGTCTTCCTTTAGGAATTGAAGAATGTCGTTTTATTAATTTAACTTCGGAAGAGGGATATTCCAAATCTCATTTTCAAGCGATTGTTCCGCCTAAAAGACGTCGTAATTGCTATAGAATTGACGAGGAACAAATGAATGTAGAAATTACCCGTGGACGTTCCGACATCTATGATATTTTGACGCATTTGACGTTTATTTTCATTGAATCCCATAAAATCAGAAATCGAGTTTTGCTGGATGACGCCGGTGAAGTATCGCGCGATTGGTTTAAACTGGAACAGGCGGTTTCCCAAAACAAAAAACTGACTCTTATAGAAAAAGAGAAAGCGATTTCACATGCTGCGAATATCCTTGGACGAACATTTGAAGAGGTTTTAGACATTTATGATTCATTTGGTTCCGCTGCCTCACCAGATCGTTTTTTACACGTAATTTTTTGGTTAGGAAAATTGGCAATCGAAGAGATTGTGAATGATAATAAAAGAACCATAACGTTCAGTCCTATTTTAAGAGAACGTTTAGGACATCACATTCATGGTGAAATATGGGCAACAAATATTAAGGAAGTTCTTAAAGAAAACGAACTTTTAGGACGACCTATTCATGTGATTAGTGCCAATATGCACAGTGTGATGAACTCTATTTTTGCAACCGAGGTTTTGAAAACCAAATTTAAAGGCAAAGCGGATTTCTTTATTTATGAAGAATTGAGCAAGCAGGGAGCAAATGAAGTTCGAAATCAAGTGGAAGAAGTAGCGCTGAAACACGGAATGATTTCGTTGCCCGATACTTCAGGAACTAATATTGATGTTCAAATTTTTGATACTGCCAAAATTGATTGGGCTAAATCATCGTTTCCAAAATCTAATTTAGGGGATAAACAACCCGTAATTATTGTCATGGACTATGCTTTTGGTGAGCAAGCTTATGAATGCATTGACGAGTTATTGAAACCGTATAAAAAAGAAACTTTACTCAACGTAGAATCCGTTTCTATAATGGGAAAAGCAGGTATTCTGGAAGGCGGAAAAGGCGATATTATGATTCCGAATGCTCATATCAATGAGGGAACGGCGGATAATTATTTTTTCGAAAATGAATTAACTGCGGATATGTTTGAAGGAAATGGTATTTCAGTTTTTGCGGGACCAATGGTTACTGTACTTGGAACTTCCTTACAAAACAGAGATTTATTGAAATTTTTTCACGAATCTACTTGGGGAGTTATTGGTCTGGAAATGGAAGGTTCTTATTATCAAAAAGCCATTCAATCCGCTTCCAAAATCAGGAAGAGTGTCCCATTGGATATTAAAGTGAGATATGCGTATTATGCTTCGGATAATCCACTTGAAACCGGAAGCACATTAGCTTCGGGTGGACTTGGAACGACAGGAGTAAAACCTACGTATTTGATTACCATTAAAATATTGGAACAACTTTTCAACGTAAAATAAGAAGACAATATGAGTACAAATGTACCCCAACCTAATCCAGAAGATCAGGAAATAGACTTATCACAAATTTCAAAAAAGATAGGAGGTTTTTTCGAGAAAATTAATGCTCTTATATTCAATGGCATTCGGTTTTTTATAAAAAATGCGATTGTAATTTTAATTTTGTTAGTAGTAGGAGTTGGTATTGGATTATTTTTAGACCAAACGCAAAAAAGTTATGATAGTCAAATCATTGTAACACCAAATTTTGGAAGCACCGATTATTTGTATTCAAAAATTGATTTGATCCAATCAAAAATCAATGAAGGAGACACGGTTTTTTTAAAAGAAGTTGTAGGTATAAATATACCTAAGAAATTAAAAAAAATAGAGATAAAACCCATTAATGATGTTTATAAATTTATTGAAAACAAAACTGAAAACTTTGAATTAATCAAGTTGATGGCGGAAGACGGGGATATTAAAAAAATTCTTGAAGATAATTTGACTAGTAAAAATTATATATTTCATACTATTTCTATGCAAACAAATGGAATAACGAATGATAAAGCAACGATTCAACCGTTGTTGAATTATTTTAATAAATCCGATTATTTTGCTAAAATTCAAAAGATTTCAATTAAAAATGTTGAAATAAAGATGAGTCAAAATGACACTATTATTTCACAAATTAATAATGTCTTAAATGGATTTTCTAATATGGTAAACGGTGCTCAAAAAAGCGATAAACTAGTTTATTATAATGAAAACACGCAACTAAATGACATTATTAAGACGAAGGATAATTTAATTAACGAGCAAGCATCTCACAGAGTCGAGCTTGTTGGATTAAATAAAATTGTAAAAGATGACAGTGCAGTATTGAATCTCGAAAGTCCTAGTGCTATCAATGGAAAATTAAAATTTGTTCTGCCAATTTTATTTATATTTGCATTCATAATATATTATTTTTTTGTTGCCTTTTATCGCAAACAAAAATTAAAATTGCAACAATAATTAAAGAATTAAATCCAATCACAGTAAAAGAAATATAAATGAAAGTAAAATTATTTTTTCTATGTTTATCAATGATATTATGTTTGATTTCGTGTAAAAAAGAAGTAAAAAAAGAAGAAAAAATTGACGATACAAAAAATTTATTTAAAGTCACTTTAGATTTAGTAATCAAGGAGAATGATACACTTCATTTGTATTATGCACAAGATTCTGCCGAAGATTATACTGAACAAAGCTCAATTTGGCTTCCTGTGCAAGGAAAAGAAGTAGGGCAGCAAGTTACTTTTAGTTTACCAAAAGATGTTCTGCCAATAAAAGTAAGATTTGATTTTGGAGTTAATAAAGAGAATAAGGAAATTATCTTGAATAAAGTTAAATTTAATTATTTTGACAGGAAGTTCGTAGCAGATGAAACCAATATTTTCAATTATTTCAGAGCAGACGAGAATGCTACAATTATTGATTATAAAACAAGATCATTAAAGAGGAAAGACCCTAACAGTGTTAAGGGAGCATCTTTATACCCCCATGATTTAGCAATAAAAACAGAAATTGAAAAACTTATAAAGTAAAAATGATAAAAGGAAGTTAGAAACTTCCTTTTATCATTTTTAGATAATATTTAAGGAATGAATTTAACTGCTACGGATATTAAAACTACAGTTATTTTTAGATTATATGATGCTGTTGATACGCTTAATAAATTGCCGCTCTCTTTCGATTTAGATCGACAGAAATTAATTAAATGTACAAATAAAGCAGATGACCACTATTTAAGAAAAATGCGCTTTGATTTTTTTTCTTCTTTAATAAACTCATGTGTATTTCTTCAATTCCCAACCTTTCAACTCAGATACATTGGGATTCCATATATGTAATGATTGATTGGCAACTATTGTATAATAAATTGTTTTGTGAAATTTAAAAGGTATCAAAAGAATGCTTAAAAAACTACTTGTGGATAAAGACATCATAGGTTTTATACTTTCTAAAGGGGGAATTATTTTTGCTTTTAGAATGATAGCGATGGCATTAAGTTTTCTTTCGATGTGGTTTATTAACCATTTTTACGGCGAAGCGGTTTTTGGAAGTTATACCATCGCTTTAACTGTATTACAAATTGTAGCGGTGGTTTTTGCTTTGGGAATTCCTAATGCTTTTGTGGGATTTACTGGAGAATTTGATGCGGATATAAAATCAAAAGGATTATTGATAAAAGTGAGTAAAATTGTACTCGTTGTTTCATCGTTCCCAATTTTATTTATTTCTTTTGGAGCTTCTTTTTTTTCCGAAGTGCTATTCAAAAAACCGAATCTCTATACGTACTTTTTAATATTGGGGTTTAGCGTTCCATTTATGATACTTCACGAAATAATTTGTTATTATTTTATTTCAATAAAAAAGTTTGTCGCTTATGGACTACTATTTTTTATATTACCGAATGTTCTTTTTATGGGATTATTGGCTATTTTTTATAAATATAATCTTACTGAATATTTCATTTTTCTGGCTTATGTAAGTTCAATTTTAATCACAGTAATTATTGGGTTTGTAGCTATTTTTCACAAAAAAGAAAAAATAATTTACCCTACAATATCATTTAAAGGAATTATAAATAAATCTTTTCCAATGATGTTGAGTGGTGTTTTTCTAATTTTATTAAACTGGACCGATATCCTTATGTTGGGTAGGATTGAAAACGAAAGCCAGATTGGGATTTACAATACGGCTTTTAAAATTGGTTATTTGACCCTTTTTTTTGTCGTTTCAATGAATGTGCTTATTATGCCAAAAGTATCAGAACTGTATTATAAAAATAATATCGCTGAAATGAAAAAGGTTATAAATAGGATTACTCAATTAGTAATTATTCTGACAATACCTTTAGCAGTAACTTTAATTTTTTTTAGTGAATTAATTTTAAAATTATTTGGTCCCGGTTTTGTTGCAGGCAAGAACACATTAATATTAATTACAATTGGGTCTCTTTTTAATGCTATGACTGGAAATGTAGATCAGATTTTAAATATGACAAACCATCAAAAGATAGTTAAAAACATATTTTTTTTAGGATTTTTATTAAATGTTATCCTAAATATTTTTTTGATACCTAAATATGGTATTGAAGGCGCAGCAACTTCAAGTTTAATAACAAACATAGTAGTTAACATTGTTTTTGTTATTATCATTAAAAAGAAACTAGGTTTCTTAACTTTTATGTAGATTTACCTTTTTATAACACTTAAACAATGCTTCCAGAACTTTCGGTAGTAATAGTAAACTTTAATGGATTAAGATATTTAAAAGGATGTTTTGATTCATTAGTTCAAAATCTAGACGGCATAGCATACGAAATTATTGTAATCGACAATAATTCTCATGACGAAAGCTGTTCCTTTATAAAAAAAAATTACCCTGAAATAGTCGTTATCGAATCAAAAATTAATCTTGGTTTTGGGAAAGCTAATAATGAAGCTGTAAAAATAGCTAGCGGAAAGTATTTGCTATTATTAAACAATGATACAATAATTCTTGAACGGTTAATGCCAGTTCTAGATTTTTTAAAAACGGATCAAACAATAGGCGCAATTGGTATTAAAATGCTGGATGGCAAAAGAAACTATCTTCCATCTGCGGGAAATTTCCCCAATTATAGAAATATGTTCCAAATGAAAAAACTTTTGGATAGAGGGAATGAATTTATAAAAGGAAATTTTACAGAGCGTTTTTATGAAGTAGATTGGCTAAGCGGATCTTTTTTACTTTTATTGACCAAGGTGTTCAATGAGATTGGGGGATTTGATGAAGACTATTTTTTATATGTGGAAGATGTTGATTTTTCCAAAAAACTAGCAAATAATGGATATAAAAGAGTTTTTTTGCCTCATTTTAGTTACATACATTTTATAGGGTTCACGAAGTCAAAAAACCATTTATTAGTAAAAGGATATGAGACCTATATTTCAAAACATTTCTTCGGACTTGAAAAAACTGGAATTAGGATTGTTTTGAAACTAAATAAATGGGTAAAAAACATAAAATCAATTTTAATAAAAGACTAAATAGTTTTTTTAACTACCAGATACAATCTGATGCATATAAGTAAATCTAGATTTTATACTATTCTATTTGTAATTGTACTTTTTTTACAATTGTATCTGCCTTCATTCAAGGCTAATTTGTTTATACAAGTAGGAATGGTGGCGCTTTACTTTTTGATTGAAAAAATTACAATAACTGAATCTTTTCTGATAAAAACAATACCCGTATTACTCCTTTTATTATTAGGTTTTGCAGGAACTTTGATTCATAAATATGAAGTTTACAATATTATAAAAGATATTTTTCATTTTTTGAAACCTGTTTTAGGGCTACTTGTCGGTTATCTATTTTATAAAAAAATCAACAATTTTAGTTACTTCATTAAGACAATTATTTTATGCGGATTTGCATCGGCAGTACTTCATTTTATAATTTTAATGGCAACAGCTGATTTGTTTTCCGGTTCAGTGGAGAGAATTAGAGAGTTTGGAAAAGACAATTTTTTGGAACTTTTCGCTGTTTTTTTCCTACTATATTATAAAAAATTCTACCAAGAGACCTTGTTCAGTAGCGTTTTAAAAAGAAAAGCGATTCTAATTGTACTTTTGGTTTCTAACATTTTATATTTTTCAAGAACAATGATTGTTGTAGCGATTATTCTTTTTTTATCAATTGAAGGACATACTATTTTGACCAAAAAAGCAATACGATTCTTGGCAGTTTTTACTCTTTTAATCATGCTGTTTTATGTCTTTTTGTTTTCTGTGAAAATAGAAAGAGACAAACCTGGAATGCAAGCATTTCTCTATAAAATAAAAATTGCGCCAGCTGAAATATTTAAAACAAAAATTGACCGAGAAAATCATAAAGATTTATGGGACCATTGGCGTGGGTATGAAGTAAAAAGAGCTTTTGCTTTAATGAAAGACAATCCCAGTAGTTTTGTTTTTGGGACCGGTTACGGGTCTTTAGTTAATCTAAAATTTTACGCACCATTAACAGGTGAAAAAAATGGAATCAAATACATTTCAGAGCTGCATAATGGGTATATGTATGTATTTTACAAAACGGGAGCTTTAGGAATTATAATTCTATTAATTTTTTTCACAATGCTGTATCGAACTGTATATTTCAACCAAAAAGACAAAAAATTTGTTACACTATTTATTTCGGCAATTGGGCTAATATATTTATTTACTACATTGACAATTACCGGAATTTATAACGGTCGAGATGTTATTATTTTTATTTTAGGAGCATTTCTGTATTTTGAGAGGAAGACAAATTTTCAAAAAGAAATTTCAGAATGAAAAATTTAAAAATTTTTGTTGATTGTCATGTTTTTGACGGAAGCCCACAAGGAACTACAAGTTATATTAAAGGACTGTATCAAGAGTTGATTAAGGACCAAACCAAAACCTTTTATTTTGCTTCTTATACCGGAAATCTTGAAAGCATTTTCGGGAAAAATAATAATGTGCATTATCTTCAATATTCATCAAAAAGTAAATATCTAAGATTATTATTTGATATTCCAGGTTTAATAAAAAAAAACAATATTGATTACGCCCATTTTCAATATATTGTGCCGCCAATAAAAAAATGCAAATACATTGTCACTATTCACGATGTTTTATTTTTAGATTTTCCAAGTTATTTTCCATTAGCATACAAGATTTCTAAAAAGATTCTTTTCAAATGGAGCGCAAAAAAGGCAGATATAGTTTTAACCGTTTCAGAATATTCTAAAAATAGAATTCAAGATCATTTCAAGATTGAAAACATTGAAGTAACACCAAATGCTGTCGAGGCTGTTTTTTTTGAAGAATATGACAAAAAAGCTGTAATGGAGGCTAATAAAGTTAATTATGGTTTAGCGAGTTATTTTTTATATCTGAGCCGCTGGGAAAAAAGAAAAAATCATCTGTTGTTATTAAAAGTTTTTGTTGAAAATAAATTTCATGAACAATTTCACTTAGTTTTTGTTGGAGACAATTTAATTACAAACACAACTTACAAACGTTATTTTAAAACGTTACCTAACGAGATAAAAGATAAAATTGTAATTCTAAACAAAGTTAATTTTGATGAATTACTGAATTTAATTCGAGGGGCATCACTTTCTATATATCCTTCAATTGCTGAAGGTTTTGGTATTCCGCCATTAGAAACTGCGGCAGCGCAAATTCCAACAATCTGCTCAAATACAACTGCAATGTCTGATTTTGACTTCTTCCAAAATAATTTATTTAATCCTTTTGATGAAAAGGATTTAAAAGATAAAATAATTGCTGGTCTGAATCCACAAAACTTTTATTCTATTTCGAAAGCAATTAAAGATAAATACAATTGGAAAATAGCTGCATCAGTACTTTTCAAAGCAATAAACGACAATCAAAATCACTCGATATAAACTAAAAAAATGCTAATTATAAAATTTAGTAAAAACATATGAAAATAGCCATTTTAGGTACTCGGGGTATACCAAATTATTACTCTGGTTTTGAGCAATTTGCCGAATTTTTTTCAGTGTTCCTAGTAAATAAAGGGCATGAAGTATATGTCTATAATTCTCACAATCATCCCTTTCAAGAAAAACTTTTTCATGGAGTTCATATTATCCATCAAAATGATCCAGAGCACAAAATTGGGACTTTTGGTCAATTCATTTATGATTACAATTGCATTATGGATTCTCGCAAAAGAAATTTTGATATCATTTTGCAGTTGGGTTATACCAGTAATTCAATATGGTCGTTTCTTTTACCACGAAAATCGATCATCATTACTAATATGGACGGATTAGAGTGGAAACGGACCAAATATTCTAAACCAGTTCGTCAATTTCTTAAATTTGCCGAAAGATTAGCAGTTATAAGCAGTGATTATTTAGTGGCGGATTCGTTAGGAATCCAGAGTATTTTGAAAGAAAAATATAATAAAAAATCAACCTATATTGCCTATGGTGCTAATCCTTTTAAAAATACCAACGAATCGATATTATTAGATTATCAGTTGTCAAAATATAAGTACAACATGATAATGGCTCGATTTGAACCAGAAAATAATCTTGACATGGTTTTAGAAGGGTTGGTCTTAAGCAATATTAAAACTGAAATTATTGTTGTTGGAAATCATCAGACAAAATATGGAGCGTTTTTAAAGAATAAATTTAAACAGTACTCAAATATTAAATTCTTAGGTGGAATTTATAACTTAGATCACTTAAACAATTTAAGATACTATTCTAATTTGTATTTTCATGGACATTCTGTGGGAGGGACTAATCCATCTCTTTTAGAAGCAATGGCTTCGAGAGCCTTGATTATTGCTCATGATAATATTTTTAATAAAGCTATTTTACAAGAAAACTCATTTTATTTTTCAAATGCTCAAGAGGTAAAAGAGCTTTTTTTGACAGTAAATAAAGAGATGAATTCAAATTTCGTTCAAAATAATTTTGACACGATTGTTAATGATTTTAATTGGGATAAAATTAATGGAGACTACCTGCAATTATTTGAAGAATGCATGTCAAGAAATAAAATTGGAAAGTAAACAAAACCTTAATTTGCTGGCTTTAATAGTAGTTTTGCTTACTTTACCTTTGAGTTATGCGGTTAATAGTATTACTATATTATTCTTTGCATTAACAGCTTTATTTTCTTTCAGAAAAAATAATTTTAGAATTGAAAAATACCTGATTGCGCCAATTATTTTATATCTTTTGATGGTAATTTCAATATTTTGGAGTCAGGATGTAAATGCGACATTAAAAGCGATTTCAAAAGAACTTCCTTTATTGATTTTTCCAATTTGCTTTATGGCAATGCCTGCATTAGATGAAAATAAAAAACAATTTGTTTTAAAATATTTTAGTTTTGGTATGTTCTTTTACATGGTTTTCTACTTGATTAAAGCCATAATTAGGTATTTAATTACAAAAAACAGCGCAGTATTCTTTTACCACGATTTAGTAAATGAAGATCTTAATGCTATACATGTTTCGGTTTATATGAGTGTCGCATTTTTTTATTTTTATACAAAAATATCAGAATCAAATTTATTTAAAACAATCTCTTTTTTATTTGCGATATTTATTTTTCTATTGTCATCAAAGAATATAATTATAGTTTTTGTATTCCTAGTTGTATTTTATGAGTTTTATAATTTTAAAAAGAGTTTGGCGCGAAAAAAGACAATGATTGGTTTAATTGTAATGGGGTTGTTACTATTAGTGTTGTCTCCTAGAATTAGAGACCGCTTTTCATCTGAATTTCATTCGAACACCAGTACTACTGGTAATAATAAGCTTGATATACAAGGAAATGTAAATTATGTAAATGTTCATCAAGCTTGGACGCAACAAAAATTCCAACAAAACGATTATTTTTCCGGTACTGCTTTTAGAGTGTATCAAATCAGGATTTTTAAAGAAATGCTGCAGGAAGATCCAATTCTATTTACGGGCTACGGACTTAACGCAACTGCTTTTAAAATTAAAGAAATGGGAAAAAAACACGCCATTTTTTCCGGGGATAGCACTCATGATGGTTATCAAAATAAAAATTTCCACAATGAATATATTCAACTTTTTGCTGAAATGGGTATTTTCGGTTTTTTATTAATTGTTGCGATTGTTATCTTAAATTTAATTAAAGGCATTCAATCAAAAGATTTCGTTCATATTTCTTTTGCAGTCCTAACGATTAGTTTATTTTTGACCGAATCATTTTTATCTCGGCAACGAGGAATTGTTTTTTTTACGATAATGTATTGTCTTTTTAATTCATCAACAACTTCAAAAGACATCAAAATAAGCTAAAAATCTATATGAAAAGAATACTTATTACCGGAGCTGCAGGATTTTTAGGATCACATCTTTGTGACCGTTTTATAAAAGAAGGTTATTTTGTCATTGGCATGGATAATCTCATTACAGGGGATTTAAAAAACATAGAACATCTATTCAAATTAGAACATTTTGAATTTTATCACCATGATATTACAAAATTCGTCCATGTTCCCGGAGATTTAGATTATATATTGCATTTTGCATCACCAGCAAGCCCTATTGATTATTTGAAAATTCCGATACAAACCTTAAAAGTCGGTTCACTTGGCACGCATAATCTTTTAGGATTGGCACGTGTCAAGAAGGCGAGAATCCTTATTGCATCTACTTCGGAGGTGTATGGAGATCCATTGGTTCATCCACAAACCGAAGAATATTATGGAAACGTAAATACTATAGGTCCAAGAGGCGTTTATGATGAAGCCAAGCGTTTTCAGGAATCGATAACGATGGCGTATCATACTTTTCACGGAGTGGAAACCCGAATTGTTAGAATTTTCAATACGTATGGACCACGAATGAGACTCAATGACGGAAGAGTGATTCCTGCATTTATAGGACAGGCACTTCGTGGTGAAGATTTGACCATTTTTGGCGATGGAATGCAAACGCGCTCTTTTTGTTATGTAGATGACCAAGTGGAAGGTATTTTCAGATTATTGCATTCCAATTATGTTTTACCTGTAAATATTGGTAACCCAGATGAAATCACCATTAAAGATTTTGCTGAGGAAATCATTAAATTGACCGGAACAAATCAAAAAATAGTATATTTTCCATTGCCAATAAATGATCCTTTACAACGACAACCCGACATAACAAAAGCAAAAAAATTATTGGGATGGGAAGCCAAGGTAAACCGTGCCGAAGGAATGAAAATTACCTATGAGTATTTTAAATCGTTGTCAAAAGAGGAGCTTTCAAAAGAGGAACATAAAGATTTTTCAAGTTATATAAAGTAGAGAATTTTAATTGGATGAAAAGGAGCGCTATTCTTTTAGTGTTTTAATGTTTATATTAATTGACCGAATTAATTGTAGATTTCTTATAAAAAATCAATAAAAGTTAAAGGGTTAGGAATTAATTTTGATGTTGTATAGTTTTAATATACATTGAGTTTAATTAAAAATGAAATAATAACAGCACATTTACTGTAATAGATTGTGTGGGTGATTGAGTAGTTAAAAAACAAATGTGAAGGAAGTAATAATAAATTAATTTTTATATGTTTTTCTGGAAGTTGATTTTTTAAAATTACTATTTGCTAACCAAAAGTCAAAACAGATAATATGTTGGAAAGCCAAAGTAAACCGATACGAAATGATAACCATTACCTGCAGCTGTTTCAATTCAATGGCAACAGGGATTTTTTTAAAAAAATTGATAAAGTACCGAACAGGTTATATTCGTTAATTATGACTGCATTTCAAACAGGAAGATATTCAAAATACATAAGACCGATTAGTGTTGCCACAGATTTATTGGTCATTTCTGTTATGAGCCTATTTTTCTTTAAAGAACTTAATTTAAACATTGAAATTTATCTTATTTATCAATCAGTTGGATGGATTTGCACTGCTGTTTTTATACAGTTTTATGATGTATATCGCTTTACTACACCAATCGAAATTATTTCAAAAATAATTAAGCAATCTGTCTTATTTTTGCTTATTGTCATTGCTTATTTTCCTTTCTCAAAACAGGTTGTTTTTAGCGGTAATACTATCGCTCTTTTTATAAGTTCTAGCATATTGCTGATTACTTTATCAAAATTCATGCTGTTTTATTATCTAAAAGAATATAGAATAGTAACCGGAAGTAATTACAGAAGCGCAGTAATCATTGGATATACACCAGAGGCAATTCAATTAAAAAATCTTTTCGAAACCAGAAACGATTACGGTTATCGATTTTTGGGTTATTTTTCCGATAAGAAATCGAATCAAAACATCAAAGGTAAGTTGGCAGATTTAAAGCCTTTTGTAATTGAAAATTGTGTTCATGAAATATATTGTTCATTAAATGAAATCTCCAACGTTGAGTTGAAAGATTTAATTGATTTTGCCGATGAAAATAACAAAACAATAAAATTCATACCAGACACAAAAGAGATTTTTTCAAAGAATTTGAAAATAGATTATTACGATTTTTTCCCGGTTCTTTCCTTAAAGAAAACAATTTTGCATGAACCTTTAATAAAGATATTTAAAAGGGTTTTTGATATTGTTTTTTCATCGCTTGTTGTAATATTTCTTTTATCTTGGCTAGTGCCTTTATTAGCTATTTTGATAAAATTGGAGTCTAAAGGGCCTATTTTTTTTAAGCAAGGCAGACCTGGAATTGATGAAAATGAATTTTTTTGTTATAAGTTTCGTTCGATGAGAATCAATGGAACAACCGAAAATGAGGCTTCCAAAAATGATCCGCGTGTCACCCGTATCGGTAAATTTATGAGAAAAACAAGCATAGATGAAATGCCGCAATTTTTGAATGTTTTACTGGGTGATATGTCAGTTGTAGGCCCTCGTCCGCATCTTTGGGCACAAAATAAATCATATGGAAAAAAAATAAAAAAATATATGGTGCGTCATTGCGTTAAACCTGGCATTACGGGTTTAGCTCAAGTTAGCGGCTGTCGAGGTGAAATTGAAACCGAAAAAGATATGATTAACCGAGTTAATTTTGATATTTTTTACATCGAAAACTGGTCGCTTATCTTGGATTTAGAAATTATTTTGCAAACGGTTGTCAATATTTTTAAAGGCGAAGAAAAAGCATATTAAAATGGAAACAGCATTAGTATCTATTATTACACCTTCTTTCAATTCTGAAAAATTCATTGCAGAAACGATTCAATCCGTGCAAAATCAAACCTACCAAAACTGGGAAATGATTATTGTTGATGATTGTTCTTCGGACAAAACAGTTTCAATTGCGGAAGAAATTGCAATTAACGATAGAAGAATTAAAATTTATACACTCGAAAAAAATTCAGGAACCGGAATTGCCAGAAACACCGCTTTAAACAAGACTTCGGGGAAATATATTTCATTTTTAGATGCTGATGATTTATGGAAACCAGAGAAATTGGAAAAACAAATAAATTTCCTAAAAAGCAACCATTTACCGTTTTCCTTTTCTTTTTACGAATGTATTGATGAAGAAGGGAAGTCATTAAAGAAACGAGTGGAATCACCCAGAAATCTTTCCTATCAACAGTTGTTTTTTTGTAATTATGTTGGGAATCTTACGGGTATTTACGATGTTGATTATTTCGGAAAGATTAATATTTCATCTATCAGAAAACGCCAAGATTGGATGCTTTGGCTCACGATTCTCAAAAAAATTAAATCTGCTCAACCTGTTCCTGAAAGTTTGGCTTATTACAGAATTAGAGAAAACTCAATCTCTGCTTCAAAATTAGATTTATTAAAGCATAATTTTGCCGTTTACAGAAGGTTTCACGGATTCAATTTGGTTGTGGCAACAATTTGTATGATAGGATTTTTATTTACGCAATTGTTAATAAAACCGCGCTACATTAAAGCATCGATTTAAACTGCTTCAATTTGCCACGATTACTTCTTTCCAAAGTACTTTTTCGAATAAAACTGAAGTTTAAATTAGGTTCTAAATACAACTCAATTGCTTTTCTAATTTTTTGAATTTGTGCCAAATTTAATTCGGTTTCACTAACGTATTCAATTTCAAAACAATCCATTTTTGTTTGTTTAATAATGAATTCTTTTACGTTTCCATCGTCTTCAATAATGCTTTTTGTCACATAATAAAAGGTCAGTCCGGGAGATTTTTTACCGCTTGGCAAAATCGCAACGTCATTAGTTCGACCAACTAATTTTTTGAGAATGGGTTTTTTTAAGGTGCTTTTTTCGTCCAAAATCCCAATATCACCTATGTCATATCGAATAAACGGATGCGCTTTATTGAACAAGGAAGTGATGACAACGCGACCTTCTTGACCATACGGTAAAACAATGTCGTTTTCATCCAAAATTTCCACAAACAGCGTTTCTGAATTCACTTGCCATTGTCCTTCGGGATTCTGAAAAGCAATTAAATCCAGTTCTGATGCGCCGTATTCATTGACAATAGGGATTCCAAATTGTTTTTCCAGCACTATTTTATCATCTTCAAAAAGCATTTCGGAAGTAACCATACACACTTTTAACGAAGGACAAATATCTTTTAATACGATATTTTTCTTCTGTAAAAATTTGGCAAACAAAACAATCGAACTCGTGTAGCCATTGATATAATCGAATTTTTTATGATAAAACTTTTTCAGCATCTTTTCTAAAACAGCATCTGATAAATCGAAAATAGAGAATCGAAACCGATTACTCAAAAAATCCTTGAACCGTTCTTTTTTGTTGCCAATAAAATCCATTGGAATTCCATAAAAACGGGCTTGATAGGAACTGTTGAAATCAATTCCGTACCAGCCGAAACGATAGATATTAGAAGCCCAAGTTAATGCATGACTGTATTTGTCTTTGGCAAAAATAAATGGATCACCGCTGGAACCGGAAGTCTTATTAACGTAAACATTTTTTGGAGTATAGCCTTTCGAAAGTCGTTCCAATAATGGTTTTTGTAAATTTTGTTTATTTAAAACAGGTAAATCATGCCAGTTTTTATCATTTTTTAAACCAATTAATTCCCGATAAAAAGGATTGTTTTGCATATGAAATGCAACAATTTCTCTTTTTTTATTATCGACAAAAATTTTGTGGTCTTCAGCTGATAGAGCAACAATTTTTTGCAATTCGGATTTGGCTTCCTTCATTGGGAAACCATTTATTTGGAGTGATAAGTCGAATAGTGGAAACATCTAAGCTATATTTTTAGTAGCAAAACGTTTGATGGATTGCAGTTCTTGTGCTTTATTTTCTTGTTCTTCTTCAATATCAAAATCATCCTGAAGTCCTAACCAAAATTTTGCAGAATTGCCAAAATACAGACTCAAACGCAAAGCGGTATCAGCCGTAATTCGTCGGTTTCCTTTAGTAATTTCAGAAATTCTGGTTTGCGGAATTTTCAGTTCCTTTGCTAATCGGTAGGCGGATATTTCTAAAGGAATAAGAAATTCTTCCAATAAAATTTCACCAGGATGTATATTTTTTAATTTTTCCATTTTAAGAACTTTTAATGGTAATCTATAATTTCGACATTAGCAACATTTCCTTTTTCCCAAATAAAAATAATCCGCCATTGACTGTTAATCCGAATACTGTAATAGGTATTCAAGTCGCCTTTTAATTTTTCTAATCGATTGGAAGGAGGAATGCTCAAATCTATTAAATCTTGAGAGTTATTAAGCATTCTTAGCTTTCTTCGGGCTATTTGTTGTATTTCTATTGATGGTTTTTTTACCACAATTCCATTCCATATTTTTTCAGTTTCTTTGGATCCAAATGAAATTATCATATCTTTTACGTTACTAACGTCAAAAGTAAGTAAAAAAAATTATTATTTCAGCCTAAAACCAACTATTTTTGCACCATCCTCCAAAAGGTGGATACACAACTAAAAACTACACCATGACAATTTTACTACTGGGTTCCGGCGGAAGAGAACATGCTTTTGCATGGAAAATGATTCAAAGCCCACTTTGTGACAAACTTTTTGTAGCACCGGGAAATGCTGGTACCGCTTCAATCGCAACTAATGTTGATATGAGCCCAACTGATTTTCACGCTATAAAAACGTTCGTGATTCAGGAAAAAGTAGCGATGGTTGTTGTAGGTCCAGAAGATCCATTAGTAAAAGGAATTTACGATTTCTTTCTTAACGATGATGATTTGAAACATATTCCAGTTATTGGTCCATCAAAAATAGGTGCGCAATTAGAAGGAAGTAAAGAATTTGCCAAAGAATTTTTGATTAAACATAATATTCCTACAGCCGCTTACGATAGTTTTACTGCTGAAACGGTTGAAAATGGATGTAAATTTCTTGAAACCTTGCAACCGCCTTATGTTTTGAAAGCAGATGGATTAGCAGCAGGAAAAGGTGTTTTGATTATTCAGGATTTGGCAGAAGCCAAAGAAGAATTACGAAACATGTTGGTTCACCAAAAATTTGGCGCAGCTAGTTCAAAAGTGGTTATCGAAGAATTCCTTGACGGAATAGAATTAAGTTGTTTTGTGCTGACTGACGGGAAAAGTTATAAAATTCTGCCAACGGCTAAAGATTACAAACGCATTGGTGAAGGCGACACGGGGTTAAATACAGGCGGAATGGGAGCAGTTTCTCCAGTTCCTTATGTTGACGCTGTTTTGATGGAGAAAATAGAAACTCGCATCGTAAAACCTACAATCGAAGGTTTTCAAAAAGATGGAATTCCGTACAAGGGATTTGTTTTTATTGGTTTAATCAATGTGAAAAACGAACCAATCGTAATTGAATACAACGTGAGAATGGGTGATCCGGAAACCGAAGTGGTTATTCCTAGATTGAAAACGGATTTAGTTGAATTATTTTTGGCTGTAGCCAATGAAAAACTAGATGAGATTACGCTGGAAGTTGACGAAAGAAGCGCTACTACAATAATGGTTGTTTCTGGTGGATATCCAGAAGAATTTGAAAAAGGAAAAGTAATTCAAGGATTAGAAAATATTACCGATTCGATTGTATTTCATGCGGGAACAAAATTAGTCAACGGCAATGTTGTGTCTAATGGAGGAAGGGTTTTGACCGTAACTTCTTATGGAAATAATTTTGAAGAGGCCATAAAAAAATCTTACCAAAACATAGATAAACTTTGCTTTGATAAGATGTATTTTAGAAAAGATATTGGAAATGATTTAAAATAGTTTCCAATTATCGTTCACTTTTTTTAAATATTATTTTAAAAAAGAGTGAGCGGTAGTATCTTGGTTTTCTTCACCATTGTCTTGATGTAATTTCAATTGCAAAATCCAATAGACCATTGCTGCTGCGCAAATAATCATGAAAATCCAGTTGATAGTACTAGCTACAAACCAAGATTTCAGTTCTAAAGCGCGTAAAAAGTCAAGAGGAGCAAATAAAATGTTTACAAATAAGTATTCTATTCCTTCGAAAAATGCTTTCATAATGTATAAAATTAATTTTATTAATTGTTTTTAAAGGTTTCAGATTACAAAAAAGTTCATTTTCAATAATAATCTTTTGAACTTGCAGCCTTTCCTTTTAAACAAGTATTATATTTACAATCACAAAAGTATAAAATATCCTTATGATAACAAGTGTTTTTAAAAAATCTACTCCATTAAATTTATCTTTGGTCGTAATTTTAATACTGGTTTTCTTTTTAATGTATCAGTTTCAGGATCTTTCTTGGATGGGCTCGGGTATTTTAATTTTGAAAAAAGTAACAATCTTAGGTGTTTTATTAGCCTCAGTTTTAATTACAAATTTCGTTGCAAAGAAAAATGGATTGAGTAAAGACAGTAGCTACACCATTTTTTTTTATCTTTTATTCCTACTTTTTTTCCCCTCTGTACTCGATAATTTGAACCTCGTTGTTTCAAATTTCTTTATTCTATTGGCACTTCGGAGATTGATTTCTTTACAATCACTGAAAGCTTCCACAGAAAAAATATTCGATGCTTCATTATGGATTTTTGTAGCTGCTTTATTTCATTTTTGGAGTATTCTATTTATTATACTTGTATTTATTTCCATACTTTTTCATGTTTCCAGCGAGTTTAGAAATTGGGTATTACCTTTTATCGCATTTTTTATAGTGGGAATTATTTCTTTGCTTTTATCTATGGTTTTCAATGTGAGTATGATTGAATTCATAAATAGAAACGTGGCAACAACTTTTGAGATCAATTATTTCACTAACAATTATCAAAATGCCGCTTTATCCATTTATGCTACTATAGCCTTGTTTTTTGTAATATCTATGTTTGCGACCTTATCACACAGACCGGTACTTTTGCATACTTCATTCAAAAAAATTATAGTTTCATTTTTTATTGGAGTATTAATTTTTGTGGTTTCAGCAAATAAAAGCAATGATTTATTGCTGTTTACGTTTGCCCCTTTGGCAATAATGGCAACAAGTCACATTGAAACACCACAATCAAAGTTAAGTCAAGAAATAGCATTAGTTGTACTTATTGCTTGTAGTTTGTTTACTTTTTTCTCGCAATTATAATTTTTGTCCAAAAGCTAAATCTCCGGCATCTCCAAGTCCTGGAACAATATAACTTTTCTCATCTAGCTTTTCGTCTAAGGTGGCAATCCAAAGATGACAATTTTCAGGCAACTGTTTTTCAAGATGAGCAATACCTTCTGGCGCAGCAATAACAACAGCGATATGAATTTCTTTCGGGCTTCCTCGTTCCATTAATCGATTGAAAACAGCAACTATGGATTGTCCCGTAGCAAGCATGGGATCAATCAATATTACATTTTTATTATTGATATTAGCAACTGCTTGATACTCGACTTTAATTTCAAAATTAGCATCATTGTTAGGATGATGTCTGTAGGCTGAAATGAAACCATTTTCGGCACTGTCAAAATAGTTTAAAAAACCGATATGCAATGGTAAGCCAGCGCGTAGAATGGAGCATAAAACCAACTGATCCTTAATTTCTGTGGTTTTTTTAATGCCAAGTGGTGTTTGGATTTCGATGTCTTTAAAGTGCAATTCTTTACTCAATTCATAGGCCATTATTTCACCTATTCTTTCAATATTTCTTCGAAAACGCATGCTGTCATTATGAACATTGATGTTTCTGATTTGCCCTAAAAAATGATTCAGAACACTATTGTTTTCTGATAAAATATGAATTTGCATGATTTGAATTTTGGAATTAAACTTCTAAAGTTTTTTTTATACCATAAAAGTATAAAAAGTATCTTTGTATTTATAAAATATAAAAATATGTTTTCAAAATTAGCTTATTCCGTATTCGAACAAAGTATTAAGGATTATCATCAATTTGATAATGTAGATCAGCCTATAAACAATCCTTTTCCTAAAGATAAATTCGAACATTTATTATACCTGAAAAATTGGATTGACACCGTACAATGGCATTTTGAGGATATTATTCGTGACCCAAATATTGACCCTGTAGCCGCTTTGACATTGAAAAGAAGAATCGACGCTTCTAACCAGGAACGAACTGATATGGTAGAATATATTGATGGTTATTTCCTTCAAAAATACAGCAACGTAAAGGTAAAAGAGAATGCAAAAATCAACTCTGAAAGTCCTGCTTGGGCATTTGACCGATTGTCTATTTTAGCTTTAAAAATTTATCATATGAATGAAGAAGCCACTCGTGCTGAAGCTTCCCAAGATCACAGAGATAAATGTCAGGCAAAATTGAACATTTTACTGGAGCAAAGATCAGATTTGTCAACTGCAATCGATGACTTATTAACAGACATTGAAAAAGGAGACAAATTCATGAAAGTTTACAAACAAATGAAAATGTACAATGATGATGAATTAAATCCTGTTTTGTACCAAAACAAGAAGTAATTCGCATTTTTAAATTGCCTAAAAAAATCCAACATATAGCCGTCATGAGACTTTCCGCAATGGGAGATGTCGCCATGACGGTTCCTGTTTTACGGGCTTTTGTAAATCAGTATCCTGAGGTTAAAATCACGGTGGTTTGCAGACCATTTTTCAAACCTTTTTTTGATTTCATTCCCAATGTTTCTTTTTTTGCTTTCGATGAAAAAGAGCGGCATAAAGGAATTGCAGGATTGTTGCGATTGTTCCAAGATTTAAAAAAGCTGGATATCGACGCTTTTGCCGATTTGCACAACGTTCTGCGTTCTAAAATTGTCAGATCGCTTTTTGCCTTGAGCGGAAAAAAAGTGGCTTCAGTTGACAAAGGAAGAGCGGAGAAAAAAGCATTGACGCAGGAAGAGAATAAAGTTTTCAAGCAATTACCCACAATGTTTGAGAGACATGCAAAAGTATTCGAAGCGCTAGGATTTCCTATAGATTTGTTATCCCGAAGTCTCGGGACAGCATTTCCCGAAAAAGCCGTTTTAAGTCCAGAAATTCTAACTTTAATTGGTGATAAAAGCCAAAAACTAATTGGAATTGCTCCTTTTGCGCAATACGACTCTAAAGTCTATCCGTTGGATTTAATGGAACAAGTCATAGCCGAATTGGCTTTAGACAAAAACAATACAATCTTGCTTTTTGGAGGCGGTAAAAAGGAAATCGGAATTTTAAATACGCTTTCCAATACTAAAGAAAACGTCATTAATATGGCGGGTAAAATCAAATTTCAGCAAGAACTGCAACTCATCAGTAATCTGGATGTTATGCTTTCCATGGATTCCGGAAATGCGCATATTGCGGCAATGCTTGGTGTGAAAGTTGTTACGCTTTGGGGCGCAACGCATCCGTATGCGGGATTTTTGCCTTTCAACCAACCGATGGAAAATGCTTTGGTTTCGGATAGAAACCTGTTTCCTAAATTACCAACTTCGGTGTACGGAAACAAAAAAGTGGAAGGTTATGAAGAGGCGATGAGAACGATTTTACCAGAGCAAGTAGTTTTCAGAATTCAGTCAGTGTTGTAGATTTGTTGTTATGACAGTATTATTCAATCTGAATTATACTATTGGATTCACAGCCAAATTCCATTTTCTCTACATCTTACAATTAAAAAACGCTTTAGATTAGAAATTGATTCCTCAAAATCAGGCGGTTCTAATCCAAAACGTAAAAATTCTTTTTGTTGTTTTTCGGTTTCTTCACACGCTTTTATAATTTCTTTGAGCATGTCAAGCATAATCAATTGTTTGTTCTCGTTTTGCTTAAATTTTAAATCGACCAATTCATCTTGCAATTTTTCACAATATTCCAAAAGTTGTTCCACTTCTATTTCGTCTAGAAGATGAGGGTTATTTTTAAAAAGTTCGCGAGGTTTTTTCATGGGGTTTGATCTCTAATTTAAAAATTCCAAGCTGGATGTTCAAAATTAAAAAGATTGAATATCCAACTTGGAACTTCGAACAATGAATGAATTCAGGTATTCCTAAACATCATCATAATCTATATAAACACTGGCAGAAGTTGGATGCGCTTGACAAGTAAGAATCAGTCCTTCGGCAATTTCACCATCGGTCAGAATAGAGTTTTTAGTCATTTCTGCAGTTCCAGACGTCACTCTTGCTAAACAACTGCTGCATATTCCTCCTTGACAGGAATAAGGAGCGTCAATTCCTTGTTTTAAAGCGGCTTCCAGAATTGTCTGTTTTTTTGACATGTCAAAAGTCGTTTCTTCATCATCCACCATCACGGTAATTTTTGTATGACCTTCTAAGTTTTCTTTTATTGCATTCTCAGTGGAAGAAGTAGTAAAAAGCTCAAATTTTATAGCGGATTCTTTTACGTTTTTTTCTTTTAAAACAGAACTTACTAGATTAATCATTTCTTCTGGACCACACAAATAGAACTTATCAAATTCCAGTTCTTTGTGTTTGTTACTTAAAACAAAATTAACTGCTGCTTTTTCTATGCGTCCAAATAATGCATTTTCTGCTTTGGCTTGACTGAAAACATAATGCACAAAAAAGCGCCCGACATATTGTAATTGTAAATCGTGTAATTCTTGAAAAAAGATAGTTTCCTCAGGAGATTTATTACCGTAAACAAGCACAAAAGAACTTTTAGGTTCGTTTTTCAAAACCGACTTCAAAATTGATAGAACCGGAGTGATCCCACTTCCTGCCACAAAAGCAACATAATTTTTTTGTCGTTCGGCTTGAGGATCAAATGTGAATTTTCCTTCTGGTGTTCCTACTTCTAGGGCGTCACCCGCTTTAAGTTTTGTATTTGCAAATTGAGAGAAAGCTCCATTTTTTACCGCTTTCACCGCAATTCGTAATTCCCCGCTTTCTGGTGAAGAACAAATCGAGTAGGCACGACGAATTTCTTGTCCGTCTAGTGTTAACCTTAAATTTAAGTATTGACCCGCAATAAATGAATAGTTGGGTTTTAATTCTGCAGGGACGTTAAAAAGTATGGAAACGGCATCTTTGGTTTCGCGTTTTACTTCTTTTATAATGAGTTTTAAAAAGGACGACATGTGATTATTTTTTTACAAAGATAGTAAACCGATATGTTTTCTAAAAGTGATAAATTTTGAAATTTTTATACCTAATTTAATTATGTATAAGATTCTTATGTATATTTGTGTTCTAAACTTGAGCTTGCTTCGTGCCTCGCAATGACAAAAAAATGAAAAATTCACAATTATACAAGGGAAGTTTGAATACCATCATCATGAAATTGCTGGAAGAAAATGGTAAGATGTATGGTTATGAAATCACTCAAAAAGTAAAAGCAATTACCCAAGGCGAACTCAATATTACTGAGGGCGCTTTGTATCCGGCCTTGCATAAACTGGAAGCTGAAGGCATACTGGATGTGGAGATTGAAAAAGTGGACAACCGAATGCGGAAATATTATAAATTAACTGAAAAAGGGACCACAGAAACCGTAAACCGACTCTCAGAACTGGAAGATTTTATCAGAAACATGCAGAGTTTAGTAAATCCCAAATTAGAATTTTAATTTTTTTAGAAATCAGATTGAACTAGAAATTATACCATGAAATTAACCACAGAACAAATCACCCAAATAGAAGAAACTTTAGTTTTAAACGGTCTTAATTATGACGACATAAAACTAGAAGTTACGGATCATATTGCTTCAGAAATAGAATTTTTAATGGAAGAAAACGGACTTTCCTTTGATGAAAATTTAAAAATTGTTTTAGAAAAATGGAAACCACAATTACAGCCTTCCTTTTCTGGATTAATTGGTTTTACAAACCCTAGAATAATGACTGCTAAATGCCATAAAATAGTAAAAAGGCAATTGTTGATCGTAATTTCAATTTCTGCTTTGATTGCCGTTTCATTACTGTTATTTGCTAGAAATGCAAGTTATGTAACAGTTCCAACAAATATTCAACAAGTTTTAAAATCGTTTGTTCTTGCCGAATTTTGTTCGGTTGTTTTGGCTTGGGGTTTAATTCAAACATCAAAACGACAAACAACGTATAGTTATTTGATGAAGAAAAAGAGCTTAGGCCTCATCATCTTTCTTTTTATGTTAGGAATTGGTTTGTTTCCAGTACGATTGAATCATCAAGATGCTAAAATTGCTTTTGTATCTGTTTTTTTTGCAATAATTTATGTTTTACTCACGGGAATTTATCTGCAACTTGCCTATAAACATTTTCAATTTGAAAAAAAATTATCAAATCTTTAAAGATGAAATTAACCACAGAACAAATCACCCAAATAGATGAAACTCTAATTTTAAACAGTCTAAAACATGACGACATAAAACTAGAAGTTACGGATCATATTGCTTCAGAAATAGAGTTTTTGAAAACGCAACGAAGCTCAAGTATCAAGTAATAAACTCATATAAAATTGTCATGCTGAGGAACGAAGCATCTCCACAAAATTGGCAAATCATCTTTAAAACAAATGAATATGATAGAATTTCAAGAAGGTAACCATACTTATTATGTTTATATTCTGACGAATAAAGCTAAAACTGTTTTGTATACTGGCGTTACAAATAATTTAAAAATTCGATTAAAGCAGCACAAAGAATCCTTGAATCCTAATTCGTTTACAGCCAAATATAATGTTCATTATTTGTTGTATTTCGAAAAATTTACTTGGATTCAATTAGCAATTGCCAAAGAAAAAGAAATTAAAGGCTGGAAAAAAGACAAGAAGATTACATTAATTAAAACAATTAACCCTGCGTTAAATTTTTTGGACCACTGTTTTGATTAACCAAGCAGAGATGCTTCGTTCCTCAGCATGACAAAAGAAGTAAGAAAATCTTAAGCGACAAATAACTTTCAAGAATACCAAAACATAACATGAAACTAACCACCTCACAAATAGATCAACTCTTTACCTTCACCCGCCAGCATTTTGTAGAATGGTATGACTTGCAATCAGAACTAGTGGATCATTTAGCGAATGCCATTGAAACCGAATGGCAAGAAAATCCTAAACTTACTTTTGACGAAGCTTTGAACAAGGAATTTAAGAAGTTTGGCGTTTTTGGTTTTATGGATGTAGTGGAAAAACGACAAGCCGTTTTGGGTAAAAAATACAACGGTTTGGTTTGGCAACATTTTAAAGATTTTTTTGGCATCCCAAAGATTGTATTGACGATTGCTATGACGCTAGTTTTATACAGTATTCTCAAAATAAGTCGGTACAACGAATGGAGTTTTATCGGGTTTTACCTCATTTTGATTGGGTTTACATTTTACGAAATTTTCAAAAACAATAAAATCAAAAAAAGAAAAAAGCAAACCAAAGAAAAAAGATGGCTTTTTGAAGAAATAATAAATCAATATAGAAGTTTTTCAGGCGTTATCATTTTTCCATTTAACTTCTTCGTTTCAATCTTTAATCATTCCGAAAAGTATTTGGGTAATGACATCTGGACACTAGGTTTGAGTTTCTTTCTGGTAGTTCTTGGTCTGCTGATTTTCATCATTTTTAAAATTATTCCATCCAAGGCAGAAGACTATTTACAAACTACCTATCCCGAATATAAATTAGAAAAGCTGTAACATTTTTCCGTCTTTATCTACTTACAATAAAACCAAACCACTAAATTATGTTTAAACGTTTTATTTATCTCGAATGGAAGGCTTTTACAAGATCAGCTTCTTTCGCAACTAATTTGGGACTAAAAATTCTAATGTTCTTTCTTATTGCTTATTTTTCTGTGGCTTTCTTGGCCTTGGGAATTGGAGCATTTTACATTCTTAAGGAAATGAAACTTGATCCATTAGTAACGGTAAATAAGTTTTTGATTTATTACTTTTTAATGGATTTAATAATTCGTCTTTTGTTACAGGCTATTCCGGTAATGAACATTAGACCGTTATTAATTTTACCAATAAAAAAACCAACAATTGTGCATTTCTCTTTGGGAAAGACAATCTTGTCCTTTTTTAATATCGTTCATGTTTTTTTCTTTATTCCGTTTACGATTGTTTTGATTATCGAAGGATATGATGTCTTGAGCGCGGTAATTTGGTATTTGGCAATGGTTTCATTAATTTACATAAATAATTTTCTCAATATTTTATTGAATAACAAAGACCATTTGTTTGCGATTTTCGTGGGAGTTGTACTTGTTTTAGGAGGTTGTCAATATTATAAAGTTTTTGATATTACCAATTATACTTCTTTGTTTTTCGATGCATTGTTTCATACAAAATGGATGTTTCTGCTTCCTGTTTTGGTTTTAATCGGATTATATTATTTCACTTTCCATTTTTTTAAAAATAATTTATACTTAGATGCGGGACTTTCGACTAAAAACAAAATTGCCAAAACCGAGGATTTGACTTGGTTAAACCAATTTGGTACTTTGGGAACGTTCTTAAAAAACGACATCAAATTAATCAAAAGAAACAAAAGATCGAAAACCACCGTTATCATGAGTGTGGTGTTTTTATTTTATGGATTGTTATTTTTTAAAACGAATGGTTTATATAATCCGGTGATGCACATTTTTGCGGGAATTTTTGTCTCGGGAGGATTCTTATTCACCTTCGGTCAATTTGTACCGAGTTGGGACAGCGCTTATTATCCGCTGATGATGACACAAAACATTCCTTACAAAGGATATTTGAGTTCAAAATGGTGGCTGATTGTGATCGCAACGTTTATTTCGACAATTTTAGCGTCGTTTTATTTGTATTTTGGTTGGCAGGTGTACCTTACAATTGTTGTCGGGGCGATTTATAACATTGGAGTAAATTCGCACTTGGTACTTCTTGCCGGCGCTTACACGAAAACACCAATAGATTTAGATTCTACTAAAGGCGCTTTTGGCGATAAAAAAGCATTTAATGTAAACACAATGTTGATTTCACTTCCAAAATTGCTGCTGCCTTTGGGACTTTATTGGATTGGTTCCAAAATTATGGATCCCAATTTAGGATTGGCGTTGGTAGCCATTGCAGGATTAATAGGTTTTGCTTTGAAAGATAAAGTATTCTCCCTAATTGAAAAAATCTATAAAACCGAAAAATATAAAACCATTGATGCTTACAAGCAGAAATCATAAAAACCGTCTATCTAATATCGTATTTCTAAAATCGTAAATCAAAATGATACAAGTAAACAACCTTTCAAAAACATATAACGGAACTACAGTTCTAAACATTGAAACGCTTGAGATTCCAAAAGGACAAAGCTTTGGTTTAGTAGGAAATAATGGAGCCGGAAAAACTACTTTTTTCAGTTTGTTATTGGATTTAATCCAGCCTTCAACGGGAAATATTATCAATAATAATGTTCAAGTAAATACGAGTGAAAACTGGAAACCGTTTACCGCTTCTTTTCTGGACGAAAGCTTTTTAATAGGTTACTTAACACCCGAAGAATACTTTTATTTCATTGGCGATTTACGTGGTCAAAACAAAGCCGATATTGATGCATTGCTGGCTAAACATGAAGAGTTTTTTAACGGTGAAATCCTTAAAAACAAAAAATATTTACGCGATTTGTCCAAAGGAAACCAAAAGAAAGTGGGGATTATTGCTACGCTTATTGGAAATCCGGAAGTGGTAATTCTAGACGAACCCTTTGCTAATTTAGATCCAACGACGGTAAATAGATTAAAGAAAATCATCAAAGAACTGGCTGAAAATCCCGAAATTACTGTTCTGGTTTCAAGTCATGATTTATTGCATACGGTGGAGGTTTGCGATAGAATTGTAGCACTAAACAAAGGAGAAATTGTAAAAGATATTCAAACCTCCAGAGAGACACTTCAAGAACTGGAAATGTTTTTTGCAGTTTAAAATTTAAATTAGCGAGTATATATAAAACAGTTTACCGCTAATTCGCTAATTACATTTATTAATTCGCGAATTAGCGGTTTATTTTTAGTAAGTCAAATCAAAATTTATAGCATTCAAGCCTGGAAGAATTTATTTTGGGCGTGACCCGGAAAAAAAAATTCCGGGTCGGGCTTTTGTTTCAATTAAAATATCATAAGGGAATCTTTACCTAAAACAGCAATAATAAATACCTAACAGCCACTGGCTGTTCTCCTCTTAATCTCAAATCTCACGCAAAAGCACAGATCAAAAAGAAACCTAATAATTTCCACACTATCAAAAAGAAACGTATTTTTACAAGTCATTATACTAAAAAGTATTTTTGAAAGTTAATTGATAAAAACGTTTACCATTGAAAACCAATACATTTAGACAACTATTTTCTATAGGATTTTTGCTCTTTTTGATAGCATGTTCTACCAAGAAGGATACTTTTTTGGCTAGAAAATCCCATGCTTTAAGTACTAAATACAACATTTTATACAACGGTCAAATAGGACTGGATAAAGGTGTAGTAGGTATAAAAGCCGGCAGCCGCGATAATTTTTGGAAACGTTTGCCAATTGAAAAAATGCAAATGAAAGAAGAGTTCGTTGCAGGAGAAAAACCCAAAAATGCTGATTTTGAATTGGCGGAAAGCAAAGCCACAAAGGCAATTCAGAAACATTCGATGAACATTGACGGAAGAGAAAAAAATAGCCAAATTGATGAAGCCTATTTATTGCTTGGTAAATCTCGATATTACGACCAAAGATTTGTTCCCGCATTAGACGCGTTCAATTACATCTTATACAAATATCCAAACAGTAGCAATATTTACGAGGCCAAAATTTGGCGTGAAAAAACCAACATGCGTTTAGGAAATGATGCATTGGTGGTTAAAAATATATCCAAACTTCTAGACGAACAAAAACTAAGCAATCAGGTTGTGGCAAATGCCAATGCACTTTTATCAGAAGCTTTCTTGAATTTGGAGGAAAAAGACAGTGCAGTAGCAAAACTAAAAATAGCCGAAAAGTACACCAAAGTAAAAGCTGAAAAAGCCAGATATCGTTTTATACTGGGACAATTGTATGAAGAACTAGGGAAAAAAGATAGCGCAATATACAGCTACCAGTCCGTTATTGACATGAAAAGAAAAGTGGCAAGAGAATATGTTATTCAATCCCAAGTCAAAAAAGCACAACTGTTTGATTATGAAAAAGGAGATACCACGTCTTTTGTAAATACATTCAATAAGCTACTTGCAGATCGAGAAAACCGACCTTTTTTAGATGTAATTTATTACCAAATGGGTGTTTTTCATGATAAAAACAACAACCAGAAACAAGCGTTAAAATATTACAACTCTTCACTTAAAAAAGCAACCACAGACCAATATTTAATTGCGTCAAATTACCGAAATTTAGGAAATATGTATTTCAAAAATACGGATTATCCTGTGGCTGCTAAATATTACGACAGTACGTTAGTAAAACTGGATATTAAAACTAGAGAATACCTTTCGATTCAAAAAACCAGAAAAAATTTAGATGAAGTTATAGAATACGAATCTATTGCCAAAAGAAATGACAGTATTATTAACGTCGCTTCTTTGTCGGAAACGGATCGTGTTTTATATTTTGAAAAATACATTGATACTTTAAAAAAATCGGATGAAAAGAAGAAAATTTCAGAAGAGAAAGAAAAAGTAAGAATTGAAACGATAGAAAGAAATACTAAACCCACTACAATTGATGCAGCTGTTGCGGGGCAAGATATAGGAAAGCCCAAAAAAGCATCCTTGTCACCTCCTTCCATTGCGGATGTTGCCAGTAATCAAGCCAGCGCATTCTATTTTTATAATCCTACCACCGTATCCTTTGGAAAAGTGGAATTTAAAAAATTATGGGGAGAACGGTCTTTGGGTGGAAATTGGCGATTGTCCACCACTAAAAATAGTGTAACCGTGAATGACACTTTAAATGGGAATAAAATACCGACAGATAATAAAGTAGCAGCGGAAAATATAATTGAAAAATACTCGACTGATTTTTATATAAAACAACTTCCAAAATCAAAAGCGGAATTAGACAGTATTGTAAAAGAACGCAATTTTGTCTATTACCAACTTGGTGTTGTTTATAAAGAAAAATTCAAAGAATACAATTTAGCGAGCAGTAAATTAGAGCAATTATTGACGTACAATCCGGAGGAAAAACTAGTGCTTCCTTCGATGTACAACTTGTTTAAAATTTACCAGATTACTGATGCAAACAAAGCCGAAGAAATGAGAAAAAGAATATCTTCTCAATACCCGGATTCTCGCTATGCGCAAATTATAAACAATACAAATTTGAATGAGGCTGCAGCCAATGCAACTCCAGAAAGCGAATATAACAAATGGTATAAGCTATATAAGGAAGGAAACTATGCTGTTGTTTTAGAAAAATCAGATGCACTGATTAGTCAGTTTTCCGGGGACGAAATTGTGTCTAAATTTGAATTGCTTAAAGCAAATACTATTGGAAAACTAAGAGGATTAATTGCCTATAAAAACGCATTGCAATATGTGGCGGATAATTATCCAAATAGTGAGGAAGGCAAAAATGCACAAGAAATAGTGACGACTCAAATCCCATTTTTGGAACAAATGAGTTTTAATACCACGGATACCAAAAACTGGAAAATTCTTTATAAAGTTGGGAATCGAGAAGATAAAAACACTAAAATAATAGAAGAAAAAATCAAGAAATTAATCTCAGACGAAAATTATCAAAACCTGACTTATTCGTATGATGTATATACCGAAAAAGAAAATTTCATAACCATTCATGGGATTAATTCTGAAGTTTATGCAAATGCAATAACTAGAACTTTAAAAGAAGATAAAAAATATAAGCTGGAGGAACCTGCTATTGTAGTTTCTAATGATAACTACAAAGTAATTCAAATCAAGAAAAGTCTTGAAGTGTATTTAGCACCCAAAAATCCTTAGCCATGTTTGATAAAAAACCAAAATCGTACACGGATCTTTTAGGAAAAACCAACAGAATAGTGGAAGGAACCACTATAAATGGAGATATTGTTTCTCAGGCAGATTTTAGATTGGATGGAGCATTAAACGGAAATTTTCAATCCAGCGGAAAAATAGTTATTGGGCCAGCAGGAAGTGTTACAGGAGATATTATTTGCAAAAATGCAGACATTGAAGGTAAATTTGACGGCAAGATTCAAGTGACAGAAATCCTGAATGTAAAATCTAAAGCAAGTATTCACGGCGAAGTCATCTGTGGGAAATTAGCAGTAGAGCCTGGTGCTGATTTTAGCGCCTCTTGTACCATGAAAACCAATATAAAAAATCTAATGCTAAATGATGGACAACAAACCCAACAAAAAACAAGCTAGTAAATGGATTGCCTTGATTAATATCCCAATTCAAATGGGGGTAATCATCTTTCTGTTTTCTTACCTTGGGAATTGGTTAGATGAAAATCATCCTAGTCCTAAATTATATTACAATAAAATTCTGATTATGATTGGTGTCGCATTAGCCTTATACAATGTTATACGACAAGTAAAGGAAATCAACAAATCAGAGTAAATCCCCATAGAACAAATCTAAATCCCCAGAAGACCAAGAGTCGTTTTGACTTTTTGGTAAAATATAATCTAATGAATTTTAAAAATTACAAACCGGTACTGAATTTATTGTTGTTAACAGTGGTAGCTTATGCACTCCATAAAACTATTTTTTATAGTTTCAATATATATGATGCAGCATTTCATTATTCGCTAGAAACGCTTTATTTAATATTTTCAGTGTTATCCATTATTGTCCTTGTCGTTTTGTTGAAGGTAAAAGAACGAAGTTTTGACAATGTTGGAATGTCATTTCTACTCAGCACAAGTGTTAAAATGGTGGTTTGTTATTTGATTTTAAGGCCGGTATTGCAAGCCTCAAGTCAGAATAATGGCATTGAGAAAAAGAATTTTTTCGCAATGTTTATTCTCTTTTTAGCAATGGAAACCATTCTTACAATACGAATATTAAACAAAAATCAATAAACAAGGAGTTTTATAAGCAGAATGTCCGAAAAATAATTTTTTATATGCTTTTGAATATTAATAAAAAATGTACCTTTGCACCAAATTTTAGAAACGTAATAAATTAAGATATTTAACTGTTATGGTGATTTCAAACAAACCGCTTAGATTTATAATAGCGACTTTAGTAGCCTGTCTTCCTTTAATTAGTTTTGCAAATCCGCAAGTGGATTCTGTGAAAGTACAAACGGAAGTTGCTCTTTCAGCAACGGAAAAAAGCCAGGAAGAAGCTCATGCTGAACCAACGGATGTTAAATCTAAAATCAGAGCATTTATTGGTCATCACGTTTTAGATTCTCATGATTTTACTTTCTTTTCAGATGAAGTAGAAGGAAAACATTACGGTTTTTCTTTACCTGTTATTCTTTGGGATAATGGATTGCAATTTTTCTCCTCTTCTAAATTTGAACATGGTGAAGCAGTAGCTGAGTCCAATGGGAATTTCTACAAAATAAACCATCACGACGGTAAAATATACAAAACTGATGCTTCGGGAACAATAACTGAGAACGAAGAAACAGGTCATCCAACAAACGTTCGTCCAATCGATTTCTCTATTACAAAAACGGTTTTTTCTATACTATTGGCTTCCCTAATAATGTTTTTATTATTCACTGGTTTAGCAAAATCATATTCCAAAAACAAAGGAATTGCTTCTGGAGTTGGAAGAATATTTGAGCCGGTTGTTTTATACATCCGTGATGAAATTGCTATTCCAAACATTGGTGAAAAACACTATAAGAAATACATGAGTTATTTATTGACCATATTTTTCTTTGTTTTATTCTTGAACATATTTGGATTGATGCCTTTCGGAATTAATGTAACTGGAAATTTAACCGTTACATTTGCATTGGCAATCCTGACATTTTTAATTACAAACCTTACGGCAAATAAAAATTACTGGGGTCATATTTTCTGGATGCCTGGAGTGCCTAAAGCGATGCGAATAATTTTGGCTCCTATTGAATTGTTAGGAATTTTTATTAAACCTTTTTCATTGATGATACGTTTGTATGCAAATATTTTTGCAGGTCATATTGTACTGATGAGTATTATTGGTTTAATGTTTATTTTCAAAAGCTGGTTAGGAAGTAGTTTGTCTTTTGGATTGTCATTCGTGCTTTCCATACTTGAAATATTGGTAGCTTTTTTACAAGCGTATATTTTCACCATGTTATCTGCTTTGTACTTTGGTTCAGCTGTAGAAGAGCATCATCACGAGGAAGCTCATTAATTTGTCGAAAGTCAAATGTCGAAAGTTTAAAAGTCACGGTAATAATGGACTTTAGACTTTAAGACATTACAACTTTAGACTCAAAAAAAGAATGTTTAATTTTTAATATATATATTATGCAAATTCCAACTATTGTAGGAGCAGGGTTAATTGTAATCGGAGCAGGTTTAGGTATTGGTAGAATTGGTGGTTCAGCAATGGACGCTATTGCTCGTCAACCAGAAGCTTCTGGAAAAATCCAAACAGCTATGCTTATCGCAGCTGCACTTATTGAAGGTATTGGTTTCGCTGCGTTGTTCGCATCTTAATTAAAACTTAAAAAACAATAGTTGCAACGGTTGGTTGTAACTATTGTTTTTAAAATTAAAACATTACCAATTGCTTTTTTATGAGCAATTAAAAAATCATAATTTAAAATTTATAATTATATATAATGGATAAGTTAATAAATCAGTTTGAGTTAGGTTTGTTCGTTTGGCAAGTATTAATATTTGTTGGATTAATATTCTTATTGAAAAAATTCGCTTGGAAACCAATTCTTGATGCAGTTAATGATAGAGAAGAAGGAATCAAAAATGCACTACTTTCTGCTGAAAATGCTAGAAAAGAAATGCAAAATCTTCAAGCTGACAATCAACGTATTTTACAAGAAGCAAGATTAGAGCGTGACAACATGCTTAAAGATGCTCGTGAAATGAAAGAGAAAATGGTTGCTGATGCTAAAAATGAAGCGCAAGTTCAAGGTCTGAAAATGATTGAACAAGCAAAAGCAGCAATCGAAGGTGAAAAAAATGCAGCTATGGCTGAATTGAAATTACAAGTTTCTACTTTGTCATTGAGTATTGCAGAAAAATTATTGAAAGACGAATTGTCTAACAAAGAAGCTCAAACTAAATTAGTTGTTCAACTGTTAGGTGACGTAAAACTGAACTAATTATGGCAAGTACAAGAGCAGCAATTCGTTATGCAACAGCAATTTTAGATTTGGCAAACTCAAAAGGTGTTGCTGAAGTTGTGAATAACGATATGAAATTGATTGCTTCAACAATCAACGGGAACTTGGAATTGAGTACTTTTATTCAAAATCCAACTTTGAAAGTTGAGGTTAAAGAGAAAGCACTTTTAGAAGTTTTTGCAGGTATTGATGTAGTTACTCAGGGGTTATTTCATTTGTTATTTGAAAACAAAAGATTCGAAATTCTAGAAGGTATCGCTACAGAATACAGTAAATTATCTGACGTGATGAACGGTATTGAAGTAGCTAAAGTTACTACAGCCATTCCTATGGATGATGCATTAGAAGCTAAAGTTAAAGCTAAAATTGCAACCCTTTCAGATAAGAAAATTACAATTGAAAATATAGTAGATGCTTCTATCATAGGAGGGTTTATTCTAAGAATAGGCGACAAGCAGTATAATGCTTCAATTGCCAACAGATTACAAGTATTAAAAAGAGAGTTAAGTAATTAGTTTTATTGCACATTTAAGTGTCTAAATTATAAATTAAGATGGCGGAAATCAAACCTGCTGAAATTTCAGCAATATTAAGAAAGCAAGTAGAAGGTTTTGAATCTGGTGCTACACTAGAAGAAGTAGGAACAGTACTTCAAGTTGGAGATGGTATTGCTCGTGTTTACGGGCTTTCTAATGTTCAATACGGAGAATTAGTAGAGTTTGACAATGGATTAGAAGCTATTGTTTTGAATCTTGAAGAAGACAATGTAGGTGTGGTACTTTTAGGACCATCAACAGGAATCAAAGAAGGTTCAACTGCTAAAAGAACACAACGTATTGCTTCTCTTAAAGTAGGAGAACAAATGGTAGGTCGTGTAGTAAACACTCTTGGTTTTCCAATTGATGGAAAAGGACCAATAGGTGGAGATTTATACGAGATGCCTTTGGAAAGAAAAGCTCCTGGAGTTATCTTCCGTCAACCAGTTACTGAGCCATTACAAACAGGTATTAAAGCAGTAGATGCTATGATTCCAGTTGGTCGTGGACAACGTGAGCTAGTTATTGGTGACCGTCAAACAGGTAAATCAACTGTTTGTATCGATACTATCTTAAATCAAAAAGAATTTTACGATGCAGGAAAACCTGTATTTTGTATATATGTTGCAATTGGGCAAAAAGCTTCAACTGTAGCAGGAATTGCTAAAATGTTAGAAGAAAAAGGTGCAATGGCTTACACCATAATTGTTGCAGCTAACGCTTCTGATCCAGCTCCTATGCAAGTGTATGCTCCTTTCGCAGGTGCTGCAATTGGAGAATATTTTAGAGATTCAGGTCGTCCAGCTTTAATTGTTTATGATGATTTATCTAAACAAGCGGTTGCGTATCGTGAAGTTTCTCTTTTATTGAGAAGACCACCGGGACGTGAAGCATATCCTGGAGACGTTTTTTACTTACACAGTCGTTTATTAGAGCGTGCTTGTAAAGTAATCGCAGATGATGGAATTGCTAAAAACATGAATGATTTACCAGATTCATTGAAATCAATTGTAAAAGGTGGTGGTTCATTGACTGCTTTACCAATTATTGAAACTCAAGCTGGTGACGTTTCTGCATATATCCCAACAAACGTAATTTCGATTACAGATGGTCAAATTTTCCTTGATGGAGATTTGTTTAACTCTGGGGTTCGTCCAGCGATTAACGTAGGTATTTCGGTATCTCGTGTTGGTGGAAATGCACAAATTAAATCAATGAAAAAAGTGGCTGGTACATTAAAACTAGATCAAGCACAATTCCGTGAATTGGAAGCGTTTGCTAAATTTGGTTCTGATTTAGATGCTGTTACTTTAAACGTAATTGAAAAAGGAAAAAGAAACGTTGAAATCTTGAAACAAGGTTTGAACGATCCTTATACTGTTGAAGACCAAGTTGCAATTATCTATGCTGGTTCTAAAAACTTATTGAGAAATGTTCCTGTGAACAAAGTAAGAGAATTTGAGAAAGATTTCTTGGAATTCTTGAACAACAAACACAGAGCTACTCTTGATGCGTTGAAAGCAGGAAAATTAACAGACGAAATTACAGATGTAATCGAAACTGTAGCAAAAGAATTATCAGCAAAATATAACTAAAAAGTACTAAGTAAGGAGTATTAAGTATCTAGATTTTCTAGGTACTTAATACTTAATACTTAAATCTTCATACTTACAAAACAATGGCAAATTTAAAGGAAATCCGTAATAGAATTACTTCCGTTTCATCTACGATGCAAATTACATCGGCAATGAAAATGGTTTCTGCAGCAAAGCTAAAGAAAGCACAAGATGCAATCACAGCAATGCGCCCTTATGCCGAAAAATTAACGGAATTATTGCAAAATCTTTCTGCTACACTAGAAGGTGATGCGGGCGGAGAGTTTACAACACAACGTGAAATCAAGAAAGTATTACTTGTTGTAGTAACTTCTAATAGAGGTTTGGCAGGTGCTTTTAACACGAATGCAATTAAAGAAGCTAAAAATCGTGCAGCCTTTTACGAAGGTAAACAAGTGGATATTTTTGCTATTGGAAAAAAAGGAAATGATGTTTTGAGTAAAACGCTTTCAGTTGTTGATAATCAAAGTGCTATTTTTGACACCTTGACTTTTGACAATGTAGCTTTAATTTCAGACATGTTGACTCAGAAGTTTGTTTCTGGTGAATATGACAAAATCGAATTGATTTACAATCAGTTTAAAAATGCAGCGACACAAATCGTTCAAACAGAACAATTTTTGCCACTTGCACCTATTAAATCGGATAAACCAGTTTCTACTGGAGATTATATTTTTGAACCTTCAAAAGAAGAGATTGTATTGACTTTGATTCCAAAATCATTGAAAACACAATTGTACAAAGGGATTCGTGATTCGTTTGCATCAGAACACGGCGCTCGTATGACCGCAATGCACAAAGCAACGGATAACGCAACTGAATTGAGAAATCAATTAAAACTGACTTACAATAAAGCGCGTCAGGCTTCGATTACTAATGAGATCCTAGAGATTGTTGGTGGAGCGGAAGCATTGAACGGATAAGAAAAATAGTATCTAATATATTTAAGAGGTATGCTAAGGCGTACCTCTTTTTTTTTGATTAAATTTATAGCGTAAAACAATAGTAGATTTAGAATGAAATTAGAAATTAAAGAACTGACTACAAAAGAGGAAATGCTAGCCCAATTTGAAGTAATGCAGCATTTATATACCAAATTTACTTTAGAAAAGTATGAATCCTACCTTACTGAGATGATTCCGCATAATTACAAGCAAGTAGCTGTCTTTGAAGGTGATGTTTGTGTCGGTATTTCGGGATTATGGTCGGGAACTAAACTCTGGTCGGGCAAGTATTTAGAAATAGATAATTTCATTGTTCATCCTGATCATCGTTCGAAAGGTATTGGTAAAATGATGACCGATTATATTGATGCTAAGGCAAAAGAGACGGGCTGTACGATGATTGTTTTGGATGCTTTTACTGGAAATTACACGGCACACCGTTTTTATTACAACCAAGGCTATGTTCCAAAAGGGTTTCATTTCTTAAAAATATTAAATGAAGAAGGATTAAGCTAAAGCTCCGAGCTATGAAAACTTATTTAAATATTTTATTTTTTTTATTAATTGTAATTAGTTTGGCTTTTTGCGCTTCAAAAGGTGATTTGCAAACTATATTTCCACAAAAAATAAAATCGGTTTATTACCAAAGAATAATTGGTGGGCGGGAGCAAGCAGGAAACGGAACTAATTTTTATATCGAATTTTACGTTCCATTGTCCAAAGATATTCAGTTGGTTAAAATCTATTTTCAAAATCAGGAGGTTAGTTTTGAACAAGTAAATGGAACTAGTTTTGTAGCTCATTTGTATTCAAAAAATAGAATGCCAGATTTGATTTTAGACAGTGATAGCATTAAAGAATACGGGAATCAAGCTCCTACTATTACTAAGCCAAAATTTGCTTTGAAACCAACTGCTGCACTATTGGAATATAAAAGTAACGGAAAAGCCCGTTTTTTCAAACTCAACAACCCCAAAGAAAAGCCAATGATTAGCGATCCAAGTATGATTAAACCAAAGAAATAGTTATTTTTGTTTTCTTAATATTAATAGACATACTATTTTGGGATTATATAAAAATCTTTTTAAACAGACTGTTATTTATGGATTAGCGACTGTCATTCCTCGAATGTTCAGTTTTCTTTTAGTCCCACTCTACACCGATTTATTGCCAACTGCAGAATATGGAAAAGTATCCATAATTTTTGCGTATATGATTTTCTTCAATGTCATTCTTGCGTATGGAATGGAAACCGCTTTTTTCAGGTTTTACAATAAAGAAGCAGATAAAAAAGTAGTTGTAGAAACCACAATGGTTTCTATTTTTTGGACCTCAATTTCGTTTTTACTGCTTGGAATTGTATATCGAAACACTTTAGCTCAATGGTCAGGGATAGATGTACAATATATAACTTACACGATTTGGATTTTAGTGTTGGATGCTTTGGTAATCGTGCCGTTTTCTAGGTTACGTGCTTATCAAAAACCAATGGTTTATTCCGCAATAAAAATTGGAAATGTTCTTGTCAATCTTACTTTAAGCGTTTTCTTTTTGTTGTACTTGCCCAAGATTGCTGAAGCTGCACCTGCTAGTTTTTTAGGTTCTTTATTTATAGATAATTTCCAAATAGGTTATATTTTCCTAGCAAATATCATTGCCAGTTTATTAACATTTATTGTTCTATCACCCGATTATTTTCTATTAAAATGGAAATTCGACTTTGAACTGTGGAAGAAGATGATGCGTTATGGTTTGCCAATAATGATAGCTGGAATCGCTTTTGCCATTAATGAACAGTTTGATAAAATCCTTCTTGGAAGATGGTTGCCCGCAAACATTGCTGCAACCGAAGTTGGAATCTATTCCGCCTGTTATAAACTTGGATTGTTTATGGTTTTGTATAGAACCGCGTATACTTTAGGAATTGAACCTTTCTTTTTTAGTCATTCTTCTGATAAAAATGCGCCTCAAACCTATGCCACGGTAACCAAATATTTTGTGATTTTTGGTTCTTTTATTTTATTATCGGTAATTGTTTTTGCAGATATTTTTAAACAATTTATGATTCGGGATTCTTCGTATTGGGAAGCCATGAAAGTCGTTCCGCTGATTATTTTGGCTAATTTTTTCTTGGGAATTTACACGAACCTTTCCGTTTGGTACAAACTAATCGACAAAACATATATCGGGGCTTATATCTCCATTGTTGGCGCGATTGTGACATTGGTACTGAATTACCTTTTAATCCCCACAATGAGTTATATGGGGTCTGCTATTGCTACAATTGCGGCTTACGGAAGCATGATGTTAATTTCTTATTACCTAGGAAATAAATACTACCCGATTCCCTATGATGCCAAAAAAATAGGAGGTTATCTTGCTTTATCAATAGGATTTTCGGCAGTTTCATTCTATGGATTCAGAGAGAATTATTATGTTGGAATTTCATTATTACTGGCATTCCTATATTTCATATATTACAATGAAAAAGAAACCTTAACCCGAATTTTAAACAGTAAAAAGAATTAAATTTATAGTAATGAATTTTAGGAGTAATTTCCGGTCTCGTACTGAAGACAACATTACAAACTTTGTATTCTAGAAAAAGTTCAGAATTAGAAAGGATTTTCACTGCTATCAGGTTTAAAAAAACAAAATAATATGATCGAACAAGTCGCCACTTGTCCCTTTTAAATAAATAAACAATGAAAATAAACATCATCAATAAATCAAATCATAGTTTGCCAAATTATGAAACCAAAGCTTCGGCAGGAATGGACTTAAGAGCCAATTTAACCGATTCTATTATACTAAAACCATTAGAAAGAGCAATTGTAAAAACAGGTCTTTTCATCGAATTACCGATAGGATACGAAGCACAAGTGCGCCCAAGAAGCGGACTCGCTGCCAAAAACGGAATCACCGTTCTTAATTCACCCGGAACTATTGATGCGGATTATCGTGGCGAAATAGGAGTAATTTTAGTAAATTTATCCAACGTACCATTTGTCGTAGAAAATGGAGAACGCATCGCACAACTTATTATTTCCAAACACGAACGAGCCGAATGGTTCGAAGTTCAGGAATTAAATGAAACGTCAAGAGGTGAAGGCGGTTTTGGAAGCACGGGAGTGAAGTAATCAGATTTTAGATCAGAAACATAATTTTTGGATAGAAATTATTAAAGGCAGTCTTTAAAATAAGCTACATGGAGAATCAAGATATTAGATGGAAACAACGCTTTGATAATTTTAGCAGAGCAATTAATCTATTACGAGAGCCGTTTGAAAAGGATCTGTCAACTTTGTCTCAACTCGAGAAAGAAGGAATAATTCAACGTTTTGAATTTACTTTCGAGTTGGCATGGAAAACTTTAAAAGATTATATGGAAAACGATGGACTCCTTTTAGATACCATTTCTCCAAAAGGAGTGCTTAAAGATGCCTATCAAGCTAAATATATCAATAACATAGCAGTATGGCTGAAAATGATTAATGATAGAAATTTAATGAGTCATACGTATAATTTTGCCACATTCGAAAAAATAATTAACTCTATTAAAGAGGAATATCTTGCTGTATTAGATGAATTTTATTTTAAATTATTAGAAAAAAGAATCTAATGAAATATGGGATTAGTGATGAGAATTTAAATCTGTTGAAAAATATATTCGAGAAGTATGATACTATCGAAGAGGTTATTCTTTATGGCTCGCGAGCAAAAGGGAATTATTCAGATAGAAGCGATATTGACTTAGCAGTTAAAGGCAATGGTATTGATAGACATTTAATAGGAGCTGTTTCATTAGAAATTAGTGATTCAGATTTTCCTTTTAAAATAGATTTACAGGACATTTCCGAAATAAATAATCTAAAACTTTTAGAACATATCAACCGAGTCGGACAAATTTTTTATAAAAAATAAAATCAAAAAATCATAAAATTTGAAAGGTTTAAAAGTGATTAAAAATCATATCATTTTTTAAATTATTCAATCATTAAAAAAAACAACAATGAAAATAATAGTACCAATGGCAGGACGTGGATCTCGCCTTAGACCACATACCTTAACTATTCCAAAACCATTAATTCCAGTCGCAGGAAAACCAATTGTCCATAGATTAGTGGAAGATATTGCAGGGGTTCTGAATCAAGAAATTGAAGAAGTAGCCTTTATAATTCATGAAAGTTTTGGTAAAAAAGTAGAAGAAGAATTAGTTGCAATTGCCGAGAAATTAGGAGCCAAAGGAACTATTTATTATCAAAATGAAGCACTTGGAACGGGACATGCCATTATGTGTGCCAAAGATTCCTTAAGTGGACCGGCGGTTATTGCATATGCTGACACTTTAATTCGTGCCGATTTCGATTTAGACACCACTGCCGACAGTGTTATTTGGGTAAAACAAGTGGATGAACCAGAAGCTTTTGGTGTAATCAAGTTAAACGACTTAAATGAAATAGTAGAATTAGTAGAAAAACCAAAAGAATTTGTTTCGGATTTAGCTGTGATTGGGATTTATTACTTCAAAGATATTGCCGTGTTGAAAAACGAGTTGCAATTGGTGTTAGATAATAACATTATTCACGGCGGCGAATATCAAATAAATGACGGAATTAAGCAAATGATGGCAAAGGGCATGAAATTTGTACCGGGTAAAGTAGACGAATGGATGGATTGCGGAAACAAGAACGTGACCGTTGAAACTAATTCCAGAATGTTGGGTTTTTTACATAATGATGGGGCGCATTTAGTGGACTTTGACGTGAAACTCGAAAATTCAACCATTATACCGCCTTGTTACATTGGAAAAGATGTGGTGTTGATTAATGCAACCGTTGGACCCAATGTGTCATTAGGAAACGGATGTCATGTGCAAAACAGCACCATAAAAAATAGTTTGGTGCAAACTCATTCGCATATAATAAATGCCAATTTGGATAACGCCATGATCGGGAATCATGCCAGTTTTGATGGTAATTTTACGAGTATCAGTATTGGAGATTATTCGGTATTGGAATAGATTTTGCTTAATAATCCCAAAGAGGGGGAAATAGAAACAAATGAAGAAACTTTCATTTTTATTTATGTTTTTCGTTTTGCAATGCAATTCCGCTTTGCTATTGGCACAAATTCAACCCGAGGAAGTTAAACTGGATAAGGACCAGTTTGAGGATTCGTTTTATGAGTCATTGATTCAAAAAGGAATTGAAAATTACGACAAAGCAATTGTTGCTTTGGATAAATGTGTAAAATTACAGCCCAATAATGCAACGGTATATTTTGAATTGGGAAAAAATTATTTAGCATCCAAGGATTATAGAAATGCTTACAGTTCATTTGAACATGCCACCCAAATTGACCCCACCAATGAATGGTTTTGGGTGGGAATGTATGATGTGAGTTATGCAACCAGGAATTTCAGTCAGGCTATAACTGTTATCAATAAACTGGTTACATTCGATGTCAAATATAAGGAGGATTTAGCATCGCTTTATATGGCCACCAATCAGTTTGACAAAGCGTTAGCGCTCATTAATGAATTGAATGACACTTCCGGTAAAACGGAAAGACGAGAGTTATACAAAATGCAGATTTTATCCGAAGGGAAATATCAAAACACGGAAATATCAAATCTGGTAACCCAAATTGAGAAAAACCCCAAAGAAGAATCTAATTACATTGCATTAATAAATATATATACCAGAAATAACGAAGAGGAAAAGGCATTTGATACCGCCAGAAAATTAGCAGAAGCAATCCCAACATCGGAGTGGGCGCAAGTGAGTTTGTTTAAAATTTATTTAGACAATAACGAAGCTCAAAAAGCAATAAATGCAATGAATATCGCTTTGTCCAGTGGCAAAATAGATTCAAAAATTAAGCATAGAATGTTGAATGAGTTTTTGATTTTTACCGATAAAAACCCTCAGTATTCCGCAGATTTAGAAAAGGCAATCGGTTATTTTGATTCGGATAAAGAAGTTAATGTGGCAAAGGAGATTGGGAAGTTTTATCAAATTAAAAAACAATGGGATAAAGCCATTAAATATTATGAAAAAGCTTTAAAAAACGGAAATTCAGAAGAAATCGAAACGAATTTGCTTTTGCTTCAAGCATATACCGAAGTAAAACAATTTGAATTAGTCGCCAAAAAAGCCATGTCGATGATCGAGTCGTTTCCATCACAGCCCCAATTTTATTATTATTTGGGTTTGGCAAATAACCAATTGAAGCAATTTAAAAAAGCGAAAGAGATTTTGGAAATGGGAATGGATTATTTAGTAGACGACAAAACACTGGAGATAAATTTCAATATTCAGCTTGGTGAAGCATACAATGGTTTAGGAGATGCGACAAAAAAAGAACTGTATTTTTCTAAAGCCAATCAATTATTAAAAGAAAAAAAACAATGAAAAAAATTTCAATACTAGTAGTACTTGTCCTCGTGATGGCGTCATGCAAAACGAAAGCCATTGCAGTAGCGGCAAGCAATGAGCCAAGCACTGCGGCTAACAAGATGACGGCTAAAAAAATAATAGAAAATCATTACAACAATAAAAACAATTTTTCTACATTATATATTAAGTCAAATGCGCGATATGCCGATGACAAACAGACACAAAACGTTACCGCCGAAATAAAAATCAAGAAAGACGAACAGATTTTGATAAGCATTCGTTTTCTGGGAATTACAATGGCAAAAGCATTGATAACACCAACATCAGTTAGTTATTACGAGAAAATCAACAGCAGTTATTTTGAAGGTAATTTCAGTGGTTTGAGTCAATGGTTAGGTACTGATTTGGATTTTAATAAAATTCAAAACATGTTGATAGGAGATGCAATTGATGATTTGAATAAAGGAAAATACACGGAGTCACTGATAGAACAAACGTACAGATTAGACGATATTTCGAGTAATAATACTAAAAAATCGTTCTTCTTTGATGCTGATAAATTCTTGGTTAAAAGTCAGGAAATAACGCAAACTGCCGAAAACAGAATGATAAAAGTAGCGTATGCAGACAGCAAAGTGTATAATGAGGCTACATTGCCCACGAATGTTCTAATAAACACTTTTCAGAAGAAAGGTAAAACCGAAATAAATTTAGATTACAACACCGTATCCTTCAATGAAGAACTTTCTTTTCCTTATAGTGTTCCAAATGGGTATAAAAGAATTATAATTAAGTAAATTTGTAAAAATATTTTTTTAGTATGCCAAAATTTCTCCTAAGCCTAATTTTAATATGCACTACTTCACTGCTGTGGAGCCAAGAATCACAACAAGAAAAATTAGAAGCACGAAAAGCTCAAATTCAAAAAGAAATCCGCGAAAACGAAAAGCTTTTGCAGAGCGTTAAGAAAAAAGAAAAAAGTGCCGTAAATGTCATTGTAATCCAAAGCACTAAAATAAAGCTAAAGGAAAAACTAATTGCCACTACCGAAAAGCAAACGAAGCTTTTGGGGAATGACATGTATGTTAATCAAGTAAAGATCAATAAGCTAAAAGGGGAATTGGAAGTCCTCAAAGCAGATTATGCTAAGATGATTGTAAAATCATATAAAAGTCGCTCTGAAGAAAGTAGAGCAATGTTCATTTTGTCGTCTGAGAATTTTTTGCAGGCTTACAAAAGAGCGCAATACATGAAGCAGTACACCAATTATCGCAAAATGCAAGGAGAGGAAATAAAATCAAAATCCGATCAACTTCTTGATTACAATGGTAAATTGAATGTGCAAAAAACAGCCAAACAAAAACTGATTGCCGAAAAAGAAAAGGAACGCTTATCTCTAGAAAAAGAGAAAAGAGAGCAAGAAAAAGTAGTTAGTTCTATTAAAAAGGATAAAACTAAAATTCAGGCTGAAATTAGAAAAAAACAGCAAGAGTCTCGTTTAATCGACAGACAAGTGAATCGAATAGTGCGTGAAGCCATTGCAGCCGCCAATAGAAAAGCAGCATTGGAAAGAGCGAAGGCCAATCCAAGTGCACCGGTTTCTAGAGCGCCAGTTTCCAGTACAAAAATAGAATTGACCCCAGAAGCTAAATTAATTGCGGATAACTTTAGATCCAATAGAGGTAGATTGCCTTATCCGGTAGAAAAAGGATTTATATCATTGGGTTATGGAGACCAGCCTCATCCTGTTTTTAGTACGTTGACAATTCACAACAGTGGTGTTGAAATTACAACAGAGCAGGGTTCTAATGCCAGAGCGGTATTTGGAGGAGAAGTAACAAGTGTTATTGTAATATCGCCTTTAAACAAAGCAGTAATGGTACAACACGGAGATTTCTTTACGGTATATCAAAACTTGAGTTCCGTTTCGGTGAGTAAAGGGGATAAAGTGAGCATTAAGCAAAGTTTAGGTAGAGTAAGAACTAACAGTGAAACAGGAAAAACAATTATCAAATTTTTAATCCTGCAAAACACAACTTACAATAATCCACAGAGTTGGTTGTCACCAAGGTAATCACAATAATAAAGAACAAGGGAAGTGAATCTATTGGATACACTTCCTTTTTTATTTCCAAATAACAAACAGCATTTCGGGATTATACAATTCAGGAAGCTGTTTTTTTGTACACTTAAAAAATGGATATATTCATTACTGATAACTAGGTTTCATTTGCAAGTGAAACGAATAAAAAAACGCCCTATTCTTATGATGAGAATAGGGCGTTACTTTTTTATAAGCTAGAATGAAAACTAACTTGCGCATTCATTATAATTATTAGTAAAAAGAAGATTTTATAGCTTCCATAGTGCTTGGCGTAGACCATTGACCAGCAACAATAATACGTCTAATCGTATACAAAGGATTAACAGAATCTCTTTTTGTTGCTAAAATATAGGCCATTTGGTATCCACTCTTTTTTATCTCAGGAATCGCCGCTTTATTCCACAAGCCAAATGGGTATGCAAAATAGGTCACTGGCTTGCCAATGATTTCTTCCAATTTAGCTTTTGGTTTGACCAATTGTGTATTCCAGTCGTCACCAGCATATTTAGTCACCATATGATGATCCCAAGTATGGGCTGCAACAACATTTCCACTATCGGATAAACTTTTAATTTGCTCTTTACTCAAATAGTTAGGACGATTAATTGAAACGGTCATTACAAAGAATACTCCTTTGAAACCATATTTTTTCATTTCGGCAGCACCAATGCTAAATTGTTCTCCTCGAGTATCGTCAAAGGTGATCATTACCGGATTTGAAGGCAATGGGGCATCATATACAAGATAGTCATACAGTTGATTGGGCAAAATACTATGGTAACCGGCATCTGATAAGGCTTTCATTTGCTGAGCAAAATTGGCTGGTGAAACAGTATATGTTTTTGTCATTTCACCATCACCTGCTTTAAGTTCTTTAATATTATGATAGCATAAAATAGGCACTTCTTTTTTGGAAAGAATCTTCACCGCGTCATTGGCAGTCGTTTTTTGCGGTGTTGTTTTTGTTACAGCAGCCGCAGTTTCTGTAGCTTCAGCAGCTTCAGTTTTGGGTTTATCAGATTTTGTGTTACAGCTCACCAATAAAAAAATACTGGCAAAAACTAAAAAAGCACTCTTTTTCATAAATCGAAAATTAATTTAAAGGAATTATTGGTATTGGATGTAGCTAGGTTTTGGAGTGAATTTAACCAATTCATCCGGAGTGTACATCACCCAGTTTTTTCTGATATCATTTTTGTAAAACAATTTGAAGCCAGTAAACTGAACCGGTTCTCTATAAATATAACTCATGTAAGAATCCTTCTTAAGTACTTTATCACCAAATCCGTCCATGTGCATTATCACTTGAACCTCTGGTACTGTTTTTATTTTTTTATAGTTGGTTACCATTCCTTGGGTAAAACGGTGTACGATAAGTATTTTTGGAGTCAATTTGTTTTTACGAACAAGGTTGGCCAAAATATCGATGGCATCATTGATATCATCTGCAGTAAAAGTTCCAATTTTTGAACCAGGAATCTCTCCGTGTTTCAATGAAAATTCAGGATCAATTCCTAAATGAACATTTGGCTTTGCAAGATATTCTTCCAGTGCGGTAACTTCGTCTTTTACATTACTGTGTCCTACTTGAATATCAACAAAAACCAAAGCATTAATAGGTTTTGCCCAACTTATAATCGTGTCAATTTGTTTAAATGGCATTCTCATGCGGTGCTTATTGTCCTTACCTGCAGCGCCTTGAGCGGTAACAGCGATGTAATGCAAAGCCGGAATCGCCTTAACAGATGGATCTGCTTTTTGCCATTTAGCTACTTCGCCTTGTAATTTTTTAATCATGTCGGCTCTAGGAATTTCTCCTAAAATCCCCATTCTCTTAGAATATAAGTTTCCGTAAAAAGCAATGATACGGTTGTACGGTAACACTGCACCAGGCAAAGGGTAAGGTGTTTTTACAGGCCATCTTCCGGTTGTGTCATTATTGCTTAAAGCCAACATACGCTTGTTGTAATCGGCGGTGTCAATAGTTGTGGCTACTGGTTTTTGTACAGAATCAACTGCTACATCTGTTGTTTTTTCTTTTGTGTTTCCTTCTGCTTTTTCATTGTCAGCCGCTTTGCTAAAATTGCAACTCGAAACAAATAATAATACTGGAAGGATAAGGAATGCAATAACCGGCTTTTTCATAAATTAATTCTCTTTGATTTTCAATGCAAATATAAAGTATTTTTAAGAACGCTTGGTCCATTAAAATAGTATTCAAAGGGGATTTTTTTATATAATTTACGGATTTTGATAATGAGTTTCATTTTCCGTAGGATATGTTATCCATGCAGCATTCCTTTGATTTGCAGAATTGTAAAAATTAGTAAGAAGAATAGGTTTAATAGCAGTTTCATTTGGCATTAAAATCAGTCTTTTCAAAAATTTGCTAGTAATTTCTGCTATTACGGATGTTACTATCGATTTTAATTTCCTAACTTTATATTCCGTTAATTTTATTTAAATGCTTTATAATCAGCATTTAGTAGGTGAGTTCGAGAAACTGCAAAAGTCCCGCAAACAATACCCGAAAATGAGGGGAGATGACCATACTAATTTTAATAACAAATAAAATCTGATTAATCTAAAATTCACCAACATGAAAACAACCTCATTTTTAAAGCTAACAGCAGGATTTTTTTGTATGACAATTGCATTATCATCCTGTAATAAATCAGCTAATTTGTCTAATGAAACCAAAAAAGAGAACATGGGAACAACAACAGAAACAATGGAAGTAAAAGATTTTGCAACAGACCCTCATATCGATAAAGGGACAAAGGAATTTTTGAAAGTTTTAAATACGGGCGGAACGCCTGTGGAGCAACTTTCTAAAGAAGACGCACGAAATGTTCTTGTAAAAGCACAAGCATCCGTGAAAGTGGATGTTTCAGGAATTGATGAATCAGAAAAAACCATTACTGCAGACGGGCATACTGTAAAACTAAACATTGTACGTCCTGCAGGTGTCAAAGAAAAATTACCGGTTTTTATATTTCTCCATGGTGGTGGATGGATATTAGGAGATTATCCTACTCATAAAAGATTAGTTCGCGACCTGGTTGTACTTTCCGGATGTGCCGCGGTATTTGTAAACTATACGCCCTCACCCGAAGCTAAATACCCACAGCCGCTAAATGAAATCTATGCGGCAACTAAATGGGTGGCCGAGCATGGGGATGAAATAAATGTTGATGGTAAAAAACTAGCTGTTGTAGGGAATAGTGTAGGAGGGAATATGGCAATCGCTACTGGTTTGATGGCTAAAGAAAAAAAAGGTCCAGAAATAAAATTGATGGTATTGCTTTGGCCTGTTGCCGATTCAGGATTTGATACGGACTCGTATAAAATGTATGCCAAGGACCGATTTTTAACCGCACCGTTAATGAAATGGATGTTTGACCAATATACCACTGATCCTAAACAACGTAAAGAAATATATGTGTCGCCCTTACAGGCCACAGTGGAACAGTTACAAGGACTTCCTCCAACATCGATTCACGTGGCCGAAAATGATATTCTACGGGATGAAGGAGAAGCATTAGGCAGAAAACTGGATGAAGCAGGTGTCGATGTCAGCACGATACGTTATAATGGGGTGATTCACGATTTTGGAATGTTAAATGCCCTTGCTGAATTGCCTACCACTCGCATCATGCTTGAAAATGCTGCAGCGAAACTCAAAAAAAGCCTTAAATAATCAAGTACATTGTGGCGCCCTTTTGGCGCCATAATTTTTATGATAAAGTGGTAAATAGAGAAACCGATGCTTTAATGAATTGTTAAAGCAAAAGCTTATTGTCTATCGAAGATGACCTCTAGATTACTCAGCAAGGTCTGCGCTCAAAGTTTTAATTATAATCGAAGGATTTTTAATAAATTCGTTAAGTGTTTCATCTTCATTGAATTTTGCAATCAGCAATTTATTATCAGAAGTATAAAAACATTTTCCATTTAGTAATTTGAAATTATTATTTACTATTGCTCCTGCTTTTTTCTTCACAATTTCTAATTCATAAATTTGAAAGCCAGACTTACTGCTGTCATTAAAAAAATCAACAAACTGTTTTCTAAAATCCTTTTTAGTTTTATGCCTAAACTCCTTAATTCTGCTTTCGTTAAAAGTTGAATAAGATTTCAAAACATACAAGAAATTGATTTTATATTGATGGACAAATAATGTATCTCTATCAAATAATCTATCATCAAAATGAAACGATTTAATAGGAAATTCTTTTTTGCGTGTTAAATTAGTTTCATCAAAATCATTTACATTTTCAATGTAGCCATAGATAAAAAAATTAGGCGTTAGGTTATAGCCTTCTGTTATCTCATCTCTGTATCTTATGTTTTTCTTGTAAACTTTACCATCATTTAGTAAATCAATATTAAATTGAATTACATTTTTAGCATAAGTAAATTGTTTGTATTTTGATAAGTTACCAGCTTCTGAGTTTGATTTATAATACTTTGAATCTCCAATGTAAAAGATGTTTGAAGTGTCTATCAAAGATTGGCCTTCATAAATATGATCGATGATTTTACCGTCATTATTGTATTTTAAATCATCTAATGAAATTTTCTCATGGTCAATTTCCTTTTTCTCATCTAATTTGTCGGAAAATAATTTATCAACCATATCTTCAAATACGATATTATAATTTTTAACGGAAATAAACTCCTCTTTTTTTCTTTTATAACTACTTGTATCTGTTTGCTGAAAATAGATTTCACAGAGGGAATACATTCTTTTGAGTATGTCAGAGAAATAACGATGTTTAATTTTTCTAAGTTTAGATAATCCTGATTTTTGAAGATTTTCAAAAGCACTTGCTTTTATTAAAGTATAACTTGGATCTATCTTTAAATGAAGTTCATGTTCGTTGTTAAAGCGATTTAATATTGAGAAAAAGTAAATGATTAACTCTTCTTCAGAATTTATTATTTTCTTTTTGTTTCTAATTTCTGGATAAAACGGTGTGTTAGAAGAATCTAAAAATGGCAAAGATTTTCTAAAGGTTTTCTCCCATTTTGGTTTTTTAGCTTGGTTCGATTTGAATTCAATATGTTTAAATAAAATAGTGGTTTTGTTTTTCTTGTAAAAGTTGACAAAACTCAAAAGCAAGTCTAAATAAGTGTATTCATTATTTCCAAGGGTGGTATTCAATTCAAAACTATGACTTGTTTCTATAATTATATTGTCTGAATATCTCCGTTTATATTCTTTTAGACTATTGTAGAAATATATTAAAAGTTGGCGAATCCAGCGGTATTCTTCCTTAAGTTTAAAAGTTTCATTGGCTTGAAAATTAAACAAATCATCTTTCGAAATACCAAAAACAGTATTACCACAATCATCCTTCATAAAAACTTTTGGCAAAAAATATACCAATTCATTTTTATCAAAAGAATGATAATATCCTACAGAATTGATAACTCCTTCAATTCCTTTTTGAATATAAAATTTTGAATCGTCAAGAATAGTTTCTAAGTCCGAAACAGGATATTTTTCGCCTTCAATTAGAACTTTCATTACTCTGTTTCAGGTTTTAATACTCCCTTAAAATCATTAGTTTTCAAGATTTCTAAAATCAATTCTTTTCCTTTTGTTTCAATTGGGAAAAAATCTTCATAATGCATTCCTTCTTTAAATATAGAATCTGCTTGATCTTCATCTTTAAAAACATCGTTCCAAAGATAGAAAACAGCTTTATTTACAAATTCTTTTAAACTTATTTCATTTTCTTCCGGTTTTATAAAATAGTTTCCAATACATTTATCTGGACCGAGATTTCTATTTCCTTTTATTTTTTGATTAACTGCTTTAATAAATTCGATCCAATTGAAAGAATTGGTTTCGTCTATTTTCACAAAATAATTTGAAGATTTATTGGCCTCATTTTTATCGTAGCAAATAGGGATATATTCCCAATCCCATCTTCTTTTAAAAGCACTATCCATAGGGAATAATGATTGGTCAGAAGTATTCATCGTAGCTAATAAACTTAAGTTTGTAGGTAATTTTAAGCCGTTTTTTATACCATCGTGGTTTTTACCAAGTTTGCTTTCTAAATAGTGACGTAATTCATTTGAAGGAGAAACAGTATAATTACTATTTCTATCTAATAACTGAAAAATATCTCCAAATATTTCAGCACAATTGCCACGATTAATTTCTTCTATAGCTAGATAATATTGATTTCTGCGGTCATTCCATGCTCTTTCATAAATATTTGTAAATGCCTGAGGAACGAATTTATAGTTCACTACGTTTTCAATAAAATCTTTATTGTCTTCATCTTTATGATTAATTCTTTCAGAAACTGGTCTATAACCTCCAACGAAAGAAGAATTATCGAACTCTGGATGAAAAGTTATTCTTTCATAATATTTTTGATCTAAATCTTTCAAAGTTTGTTCAACTTTGTATGATTTACCCGTTCCTGGCGAACCATAATAAATTATATTTTCAGGTTTTGTTAATGAAGATATTTCATTTAATGAAGATTTTTCAAGCAGTTCATAAATACTATCTTTCTTTACAATTTTCAGTTTATTATTCGAAACATGAGAAAGTAATCTATTGAAATTTTCGAGCGATAATCCTCTACCGTTATCAGCACCGTTCCATTGAGTGGTAAAATAAGAATTTTCATTTCCCAAAACTTTTATTTTTTCTTCTATAAATCGAGGTGTTCCACTTGATTTTAATCCATCAATAGTTTGTTCTTTGTCAAAAAGTCCGAGTAATGTTTCAAAACCAAAATAGCTATTCAATGAGAAACCTTTATATTTTCTATCTTCGATTTTTGTGTCTTTGATTTCATGATTCATTAAGACCTTATCTTCTCCATATTTATTTAAAATAAATTTAAAGCTGTCAAAAATTATTGTTCTTAAAATTTTATTTTCTAAAATGGTAGTATAAGTTTCATTTATAGAGTTGCTTCTTAACGAATTATAATCATCTTCTAGAATTTTAACTAAATCTTGATGCTCACTCAAAGAATATGCTAAATCAGCAATATATGATTGTGAATTGTGAATTACACTAGCTAGATTTAAAATTGCAGATACGAAATAATCACCTCTGTCTATAGTTTTACTTCCATACCACCAATCGTAATCGGTTAAGAATTGATTAAATCTACTTAAGTCATTATTTTCACTGATTGCGGCAGTAATTTTAGCTTCTGTGCCATGGTCAATGATTTCATCTTCCCTAATCTGCTTAATTGTTTCTTTGCTAATACCTAATTCATTTACCTTGTTCTTATATGTCTTTAAAGCTGAAATGTAATTATTAAAAAAGGATGCTATTACAAACCATTGATTGGGAACAATGATTAACAAATTAGTTGAGGTAGTTACAACAGAGGTATAGTTATAAAACTTTATGTTGTAATTAGGAAGTAGTTTTCTAAAAGTTGATTTGAATTTATCTGAAAAAACAAATTCATTTTTATCGTAATTATCACTTTTTTGTTTAGCCTCTTGTGCTAATTGATTAAGATTTTCTAACATATTACATTAATTGTTTTTGTATTTCATTAAAAACAGTCTGTATTACTGGTACAGATACACTGTTTCCGAATTGTTTGTATGCTTGATTGTCTGATACTGGAATAAGAAAATCACTTGGATATCCTTGTAAATTCGCAGCTTCTCTTGGTGTTAACTTTCTAGGGTTTGCGTTTTTTTGTTCAATTAAAATTTCACTTCCATCTTTATAATACCTTGCAGAAATTGTGCTTGTGTAAGTTGAGTTTTCATTGACTGATGAAAATCCAAATCCATTACCTTTTTCTTTATGTTCTTTTCTTCTTCTAATATGACCAGCGTACAATTTGTCTGAAATAGTGTATTTTTCTTCGGGTTTATTGATAAGTATGGAACCAACATTTGTTTCCTTAATATCTTTTAAGTCTTCTTTTTTGTAGATGATTTCATTATCTCTATCGATTCCAAGAGGAAAGTTAAAAGATTTTGTATCGTCTTTTAACCAACCAATTATAAAAATTCTTTCTCTATTCTGAGGGACACCGAAATTTCTAGAATTAAGAATTTCATATTTCGTTTCGTAACCAAGTTTCTCAAGAGTTTTGATTATAGTTTTTAAAGTATTCCCTTTATCGTGGTTTTTTAATCCTTTAACATTTTCAAGGAATACAATTTTTACAGGATTTTCAGTTTCTCTTCTACTGTTTATGATATCAACTACATCAAAAAATAGAGTACCGCGTGTGTCTTCAAATCCTTTTTTTAAACCAGCATGTGAAAAGGGTTGACAAGGAAAACCTCCACACAAAACATCAAATTCTGCAGGAATATATCTTTTAGTGCTTTCTTTTGTGATGTCACCAAAAGGAACCTGCCCAAAATTTGCTCTGTAAGTTGTTTGTGAAAACTTATCCCATTCCGATGTAAAAACACATTCGCCTCCTAAATTTTGCAATGCCAGTCTGAAACCACCTATTCCTGCAAATAAATCTATAAATGTAAAAGTAGGATTTGTTGGTGCAGGAAAAGGTACAGTTTCAATTTCAAAAAGTAAATGTTGTTCAGCTGTATCTTCAACTAGATTTATGTTCTCTACTTCATTTTTGTATGTAGTAATTTCTTTTAAATATTGAGTAGCTTCTTCTTCAAAGTGAGTTTGTATCCCATTACGACGGTTTTGTAGATAATGAGTTAGAACAGCTTTTTTATTATCAACTTCTACTGTAAATCTTATTTTGAATTTTTTTCCGTCAAATTCATCAATCGATACTTTCTCTGTCATTTTCATTTCTTAAAATTATTATCATTGAAAAATGCCATGAAATCAGTATCGAGAGCAATAATTATTTTCTCTAATATTTTCACTGTGACATTTCTTTTTCCGGTTTCTACTCCAGTCATATAAGTTCTATCTACCTCTGCAATATTGGCTAAAGCTTCCTGAGAAATGTTTTTTTCTTTGCGCAATTCTCGAATCCTATCACCAATTTTGATGTTTATATCCATTATTATTTTTTAATTGAGAGTGAAACAAATCTATCTGAATGTTACTTTTTGTACAACGGCTTATGAGTCACGTCGAGAAATGTTGTAACAAATTTTGTAGTTAAATTAAATGTAACTTGGTATTGGAAAAAGAGGCTGTTTTCGGGAATCAATAATTCTTTTGAAACTCAAATCCCCTAGCCCTGATCGCAGTGAAACTCCTTATGAAATAGCCTTGAATTTTTTCTTTGGCTAAAAGAGCGACCAACGGAAGCTCCTTTTTGGCCGTAGAAAAAACAAGGATAGGAATAAGAGTGCAGCGTAGAGCGGGAGTAGCTCCTAATTATTTTTTGGCGACTGGAATGTCCTAAAAGCAAAAAAGACCACCGTTTCCGATAGTCTCTTTTTCACTTTACGACAATTGTTAACCAAAACCCCATCATAACAATGGTAAGCCGAAAAGCAATAAAATATTTTAAAATAAACTTTGGAGGGAAGCTCTACCGGATTTGGTCAGCAAAATGTTTCACTCAAGAACAAATTACAAATGAATTCGGTTTTTGGAACTTCCCTAAATCAGCACGCTGTTTCCAAAGTTTTATCGGTTTATTTTTCTGATTTATTGGAATTTTTTCAAAACCAATTGCTTAAATCGTTACAAACATAAGGTACTCGATTGTAGGTATTTTACGGGAAACCGTAAAGGGTTGATTTTTTTTTAAATTAAATGCTAAGGCAAGAGTAAAAGAATAAAATCAAGTCTTAAATGCAAATGTGATGAAGTGATTTTATTTTGGAATTATATAGGAATGAAGTGGTAAAAGTCAGAAACAAAGACCATCAATGCTGGTAGTCTTGTGATGCTTTTTGGGTAAGTATAAATTAATCGTTGCTTCCACAAACCGAATTTCAACTTGTACGCTGTTTTGTAAGATAAAAGAAAACGCTAACTTTATAAAAGTTTTTATGTATCTAAATACCAAACAATTGTTCAAAAACTCCCTTTCTTTGCTTCTTTTTTTATGTAGTGCTACTGCTGTTTTGGGGCAAATAAAAAAAGATACTATAACACTCTCAGAAATCACCTTGAAGGGTTCGCCTATCAAGAATGTGCTTCAAAATGCTGCTTCCTCCGTTTCGGTGATTACTGCGGCTGATATCAATAAAAGTGACGGAATTATATTGACTCCGGTTTTAAACAAAATCCCCGGCGTTACCATGCAGCAAGGTGCTTTGAATACCAACAGGATTACTATTCGTGGCATAGGTGCGCGATCGCAATACGGAACTAATAAAATAAAAGCCTATTTTGATGGGATTCCATTGAGTTCCGGTGAAGGCGAAACCACAATTGACGATATTGATTTAGCCTCAGTCGAAAAACTGGAAATTATAAAAGGACCAAATTCCACTAGTTTTGGTTCTGGTTTGGGTGGAGTGATTCAATTGTTTTCAAAAGAAACTCCTTTGTTAGAATCCTTTGGCAAATCTACGGTTACTTTTGGAAGTTTTGGTTTGTTACAGCAACGACTTTCGGCAGGATACAGTGATGCTAAAGTAAATCTATTTGCCAGTTACGCGGATTTAGAAACGGATGGATTTAGAGCCAACAGTTCCTATAAACGGAAAACATTCAACCTACACGGCAAGCAACAAATAAGTTCCAAAGGGAATTTGTCCTTTTTAGGCATTTTCACCCGTTTGAAAGCATTTATTCCGAGTTCTATTAATGAAACCGATTTGAAAAATAATCCGGAGAAGGCAGCCGCCACTTGGGCAGCGGCACAAGGTTTTGAGTCGTATGATAAATTGCTACTCGGATTGAAATACGACCATCAATTTTCCGAAAAATGGTCGCTACAAACTAGTGTTTTTTCTAATTTTAAAGACGCTTACGAACCCAGACCTTTTGATATTTTAGATGATAAAACAAGTGCGGTAGGTTTTCGATCCCATGTCAATTTTAAAGACGAAATTTTTTCGTTACCCTTTGAAATGAGTTTAGGTACCGAATTGCTAACTGAAAAATACGAGTATTCCCTTTTTAAAAATTTGTACCAATCGCAACCGGGTCAAGGCAGTATAAAAGGCGATGCGTTCAGCACTATCAAGCAAAATAGACAGTACGGAAACTACTTTTTACAGATGGAACTTTGGATTTCAGAAAAGCTACATTTAGAAACGGGTATGGCGTTCAACGTTACTAAATATTCGTTAGAAGATGTTTTCGAAAATAATGCTAATAGTCAAAAAATGCCATTTACTTTTGGAAATGTTTGGTCACCAAGAGTTGGTTTGTCGTATCAAGCAAGCAAAGGAAAAAATATATTTACATCAATCAGCAAAGGATTTTCGGTTCCATCAGTCGCTGAAACATTGACTCCTGAAGGTCAAATAAACACCGATTTGAAACCAGAAATAGGTTGGAATTATGAATTGGGTTTCAAAGGAAATTGGCTTACAAATAAACTATACACCGAAGTAACGTTTTATACCGCACAAATTAAAAATTTATTGGTGGCACGACGCACTGCCAATGATCAGTTTGTGGGGATTAATGCGGGAAGTAGTTCCCACTCAGGGTTAGAATTATTGGTGAATTATAAACTTTTAGAACTGACCCAACTTCAAATCACTCCTTATTTTTCAGCATCGGTGAATAATTTTAAATTCAAAGAATTTTTGGATGGTGATGCTGATTATTCGGGAAACCAACTTACGGGCGTTCCCGAAAAGCAATTTAATTTTGGAGTAGATTTAACCACAAAAAACGGATTTAGTGTCAACACCTCTTTCCGAACGATGGGCAAAATTCCGTTGAATGATTCCAATACAAAATACAGTGAACGGTATTCGTTGCTTGATATTAAAACGACGTACGTTTTTACGATTCTTAAAATCCTGAAAACAGAGTTGAATGCCGGAATTAATAATGTATTTGACTCGAAATATGCAGCTAATATTTTGCCTAACGCTATAGGTTTTGGTACTGCTGCTCCACGTTATTTTTATCCCGGAAATCCCGTCAATTATTATGGAGGTTTTTCAGTCGCATATCTTTTTTAGATAGCAATCCCAAGTCCGTGTTTTATTTTTTAATGGCAGCGACTTCTTTCGCTGTAACGACTTTCGTTTGTTTATTGCTCCAAGAAGTCATGATGTAATTCATCACATCGGCAACTTCCTGATCCGAAAGTCCCATGGCTGGCATGCTGCTATTGTACTTAATTTTATTGACAGTTATTTCGCCACTTTGTCCAAATTTCACAGCAGCAATACTTTGATTTCTTTTCTTTTTTAACCAATCAGAACTAGCGAGAGGAGGGAAGTTTTTAGTATCGCCCTTGCCATTGGCACCATGACATTGCATACAAAAATCAGCATAAATTTCTTTTCCGGTTGATTGAAATTTTGAAATAATAGCCGTTTTAGTATTCAAGTCAATATACTTTTCATGTTGAAAATGGTTTTCGAATGAAATGCTTCCCAATACAAATACTCCAAATCCCAAAAATAATTTCGTTGTTAGCATCGTTTAATTTGGTATAATTTTGACAATTCCTTTTCCTTCCACACCCATGTAAATATAGCCGTCCGGACCTTCTGCCACATTACGCACTCGGCCAATGTCTGTTGCTATTTTTTGTCTGCCGATAACTTCGTTTCCTTTCAGTTTTACCAATTCAAGATATTGAAATTTCAAAGATCCTACCAGTAAATGTCCTTTCCAGTCCGGATATTTATCGCTGGTAACAAAAGCCATTCCGCTTGGAGCGATGGAAGGCAGCCAATAATAAATAGGTTTTTCAATGCCTGGCTTTTCGTTTTCTTTGCTAATTGTTGTTCCGTCATAATCGATGCCATAAGTAACAACAGGCCATCCATAATTAGCCCCTTTCTTTATGATGTTGATTTCATCTCCACCTTGAGGACCGTGTTCATGTGCCCAAATTGCTCCTGTTACGGGATTTTTTGCCATTCCTTGCGGATTTCGATTTCCATAGGTAAAAACAGCTTCTTTTGCTCCGGTCAAGCCAACAAATGGATTGTCTTTAGGAATGCTTCCATCGTCATTTAAACGGTATATTTTTCCGCCATCGCGTTTAATATCTTGCGGATTTACGAAATGCTCACCGCGCTCTCCAATGGAGAAATACAAATAACCATCGTTGTCAAATACAATTCGGGATCCAAAATGTTGTCCTTTTGTAGTGTTGGGAGTGGCTTTGTAAAGTGATTCGATTTGGGTTAGACTTTCGTCCAATAATTTTGCTCGAATGAGTTTAGTGTTGCCGCCGGTACCTTCGCCTTCATCGGAAGCATACGTCATATAAAGCCAGCCATTTGTAGCATAATCAGGATGCAAAACAATATCTAACAATCCGCCTTGTCCACGAGAATATACTTTTGGAACATTTTTGATTTCTGTTTTTGTACCATTTTTGATGTGATATAAAATACCACTTTTTTCGGTAACTAACATGCTGCCGTCTGGCAACCAAGTCATTCCCCAAGGAATAGCAATATCGGAGGCCACGGTTAGGAGTTTATAGTTTTTTACTTCGTCTTTTATGGGGATGTCATTAGATTTTAACTGCGCATCGCAACTGAAAGATAGGAAGGATATAATTGAAAGAGAAACTAGGGTGATTTTCTTCATGAGTATGATTTTTATCTTTAGAAAAAAGTTATGCTGATTTAAAGATAGTAAAAGAGGATTTAAAAAGACAAGGTAGTATTTTAAATTTGCTTAGAATTAACAGATTAGAAATTCTGTCTTACTGGATGGTGATCTATATTTTATCAAAATATTTTGCGTAAAGTATATAAAACAAAAAAGACCTTACATTGCTGTAAAGTCTTTTTAAAAAGCTCCCTCTCTTGGGCTCGAACCAAGGACCCTCTGATTAACAGTCAGATGCTCTAACCAACTGAGCTAAGAAGGAAACTGAGCGATAAAAAGTAACGTGTGTTACATTTCTAAAGCGGTGCAAAGATAGAGTATCATTTGGTTTGTGCAAATAAAAACCCAACTTTTTTTAATTTTTTTTACTTCCCAACGATTGCCTTGTAAATGTCATTTCCGTTAGCAAATAGTAACAGTGTGATAAGTAATACGAAACCAACCATTTGTGCATTCTCTAGGAATTTGTCACTTGGTTTTTTACCGCTTACAATTTCATATAACAAAAACATTACATGACCTCCATCGAGTGCAGGAATAGGCAATAAGTTCATAACTCCAAGCATTATTGATAAGATTGCCGTTATGGACCAAAAAGTTTCCCAACTCCAATAACTAGGGAAAATATCAAATATTGCTTTAAATCCACCTACTTGTTTGTAAGCGCCGGTACTTGGACTGAAAATCATTTTTAACTGTTTTCCGTATCCTATTAATTGGTTTTTACCTTTTGTAATTCCAACAGGAAAAGACTCCAAGAAACCAAATTCTTGCTTGCTCACTTTGTAGTACCCAAGTTTTTCCAAAGAGTCCATGCCTAAGCCTCCTAATTGTACACCTAAAGTTCCTTCTTTGGAAACAACCACATTGATGCGCTCTTCTTTTTGATTTCTAATGATAGTGGCAGGAATGGTTTTGTTTTTGTTTTTTGCTAAAACTAATTTGGCTTCATCAAGGTATTTTGTTTTTTCACCGTTAAGCGAGATAAAAATATCTTTGGGCTGCAACATCGTATTTTTAGATTCAGCGGCAACGGCTCCAATGACAAAAGGAATTCTAATAGAAACAATAGGTCCTTTTTCAAATTTTGACAATTGATCGATAATATCAGCGGGCATTTTTATTTTTTGTTGGGTTCCATTTCTTTCAATAAGAATTTGTTTACCCATTACAATTTTGGCATTGATCTCATTGTCAAATTTGGCTATTTTTTCACCATCTACGGCTAGGATTTTATCTCCTGTCATGAAACCTGCATTTTGCATGGCTTTATTTTCAATCAAAAGACCGTCTTTCAAATCCGCATTGGCAATATACGTATCGCCATAAGCAAATGCCATTCCAATATAAATTATAAAGGCCAATATGAAGTTTACCGTAACACCACCTAGCATGATAATCAAACGTTGCCAAGCCGGCTTAGAACGAAATTCCCAAGGTTGTGGAGGCAAAGCCATTTGTTCTTTGTCCATACTTTCGTCGATCATTCCGGATATTTTCACATAACCACCTAGAGGCAACCAACCAATACCGTATTCGGTTTCGCCAATTTTCTTTTTTAGAAGGGAATATTTAACGTCAAAAAATAAGTAGAATTTTTCGACTCTGGTTTTGAATAATTTAGCAGGAATAAAATGTCCTAATTCGTGAAGTATAATAAGTAATGATAAGCTCAATAAAAATTGAGAAAGCTTTATAAATATGTCCATTTTTTAATTTTAGTTCTTTTACAACTTACAAAAGTAAGGTTTTCTATTTGTTTAATTTACAATAATTGTTCCATAGCGTTTTAAATGTTTGTTAATTAATAGAATTTCAATTTTTACTTTCGTCTATGTACCTTAACTTTACTTTTTTGAAACGAATATTTCTCGTTATCGTCACTTTAAAACCTACTTTATGTCCTCAAAATTATTTTCTCCTCTTCAAATAAAAAGCATTACCCTTAAAAATAGAATTGCTATTTCTCCAATGTGTCAATATTCAGCAACTGATGGTTTTGCCAATGATTGGCATCTCGTACACTTAGGCAGTCGCGCCAGTGGCGGTGCGGGATTGATAATTCAGGAAGCGACTTCGGTTTCCCCTGAAGGTCGAATTTCCCCCGAAGATTTAGGTCTTTGGAAAGACGAGCAAATGGATAAAATGAAAATTATCAATCAATTTATTATCAGCCAAAACTCGGTTCCGGGAATACAATTGGCGCATGCCGGACGAAAAGCCAGTGCAGCATCCCCATGGAACGGTGGACGTAAGGTGCCAATTGATCAAGGCGGTTGGGATACCGTAGCACCAAGTGCTGTGGGATATCATGATAATGAAAAACCACCAATAGAATTGGACAAAACAGGAATCCAAAAAGTAGTTTCTGATTTTAAATCGGCTACCAAAAGAGCAGTGGAAGCGGGTTTTCAAGTAATGGAAATTCATGCGGCACACGGCTATTTAATGCATCAGTTTCTTTCGCCTTTGTCCAATTTTAGAACCGATGAATACGGAGGAAGTTTTGAAAACCGAATCCGATTAACGCTTGAAGTAGTCGAAGCGGTACAATCGAAATGGACAAAAGATTTGCCTTTATTTGTTAGAATTTCAGCTACAGACTGGGCTGAAGGCGGATGGAATATTGAAGAATCAGTACAGCTTTCGAAAATACTAAAAGAAAAAGGCGTGGATTTAATCGACGTTTCTTCCGGTGGAGCAGTTTCATACCAACAAATTCTGCTGGAACCTGGATATCAAGTGCCTTTTGCAGAACAAATAAAAAAGGAAATTGGAATAATGACTGGAGCCGTGGGTTTGATCACCGAAGCCACTCAGGCAGAAGAAATCATTGTATCAGGAAAAGCGGATTTGGTTTTGTTTGCCAGAGAATCGCTAAGAAATCCAAATTTAGGTTTGACATTTGCGACAGCACTTAATGCTGATGTGTCATGGCCAAAACAATATGATAGAGCCAAAATTTAGTAGTACAATATTTCAACACGAATTTCACGAATTTGCACCAATTATTTAGTGTAAATTCGTGAAATTCGTGTTTAACTTTTCAAATTAGTATTAATTACCGTACCATGCAAAAAATAAAAACTGCCCTGCTTTCTTACGGGATGTCCGGAAAAGTATTCCATGCGCCGTTTATCAATTTTCACCCGGGATTTGAACTGGTAGGTGCTTGGGAAAGAACTAAAAAACTGATACGCGAGGATTACCCAACGGTTAAAAGTTATTTCGCGATTGAAGCTTTACTCGAAGACGATGTTGATTTGGTCATCGTAAATACGCCGGTGGAAACGCATTATGAATATGCTAAAAAAGTATTGCTGGCCGGAAAACATGCCATTGTCGAAAAAGCATTTACAACAACAGTCGCTCAAGCGCAGGAATTAGCGGCATTGGCCAAAGAAAAAGGATTGAAATTAGCGGTTTTCCAAAACAGGAGATGGGACAGTGATTTCAAAACCGTGCAGAAAATTTTTTCAGATGAGGTTCTTGGCGAAATCGTGGAAGCCGAATTCCATTTTGACCGATACAATCCACTTTTAAGTCCGAAGCAGCACAAGGAAAGTGCCAATTCCGGTGCAGGAATTCTAAAAGATTTAGGTCCGCATTTAATTGATCAGGCGTTGTATTTATTTGGTTTACCCAAAGCTGTTTTTGCCGATATCCGAATCACGAGAGAACATTCTTTGGTGGATGATTACATCGATATTTTGCTTTATTATCCTGATTTTAGAGTCCGATTAAAAGCGGGTTTTTTTGTCAGAGAACCTATTCCATCTTATGTGATTCATGGAAAAAAAGGATCTTTCCTGAAGCCGCGTGGCGATGTGCAGGAAGATGATTTGAAATTGGGAAAAAAACCAAACCTCGATACTTGGGGAACAGAATCCAAGAGCAAAGAAGGGATTCTCCATACGCAGATTAATAACGATGTCTTTATTGCCAATATTGAAACGCTTCAAGGGAATTACTATGATTTTTTTGAAGGGGTTTATCAATCTATTTCAAATGATACACAAGAACCGGTAACGGCTCAGGATGGAGTTCGTGTCATGCAAATTATTGAAGCGGCAATCCAAAGCAATGCCCAGAAAAAAGCAATTGATTTATAAAATTAACCGCGAATTTGCAGAGATTACTTTTCAGAATTAATTCGTGGTTTTTATAAACAATAACGATGTATTTATTGGGTAAACAAACCCTGATATAAATTGAATCATTGCTTTTTGTATTTTTGCTCCATCAATCATAAAACAAATTCTTTTGATAGATTTAAATTTTATATCTCGGTTTAAAACCAAAGCAAAATACAAGAAAACATATAAAAACGCGAAGCTTTCCTACTTGAACAGAATCCGATGGGCTGTTTCGATGTTTTATTTTGGAATGGGTTTGTGTTTCGCCACTTGGGCCAGCAGAATTCCGGATATAAAAACCGCGTTGCATTTAGGATCAGGAGAATTAGGAACGATTTTATTTGCAATTCCATTGGGACAATTAATTATTATGCCTTTTTCAGGAAAATTAGTCACCCGTTTTGGAAGCCACCGCATTCTTATTTTTTCCCTTTTATTATATGTTTTATCCTTGTCTAGTTTAGGGTTGGCTATAACTTCTTGGCAACTGTCATTGGGATTATTATTCTTTGGAATCTTTGGAAACTTGTCAAATATTGCAGTAAATACGCAAGGCGTTTACACCGAAGAGCTTTTTAAAAAAACAATAATGTCATCGTTTCACGGTATGTGGAGTTTGGCCGGATTTCTGGGTGCCTTGGTGGGAATAGGAATGTTGGCATTAAAACTCACGCCCTTAATTCATTTTATGATTGTTGGCGGAATCGTTCTTTTGTTGATGGTTTTTAACTTTAAATTTTTGATAAAAGCGAAGGAAACCATCAAAACCGAAAAGAAAAAATTATTCACAAAACCAGATAGTGCCTTGATTTGGTTGGGTGTAATTGGTTTTTGTTGCATGGCAAGCGAAGGCGTGATGTTTGATTGGAGTGGTGTTTATTTCAAAGATGTCATTAAAGCGCCAGGACCGTTAGTGATTTTGGGGTACACTTCGTTTATGATTATGATGGCTGGAGGACGATTTTTTGGAGACGGTTTGATTCATAAATTTGGAAGAAAACCGGTAATGCAAATTAGCGGCATCATGATTTCAGCAGGACTTTTTACTTCAGTATTTTTTCCGTATTTAATTCCATCTACTATTGCCTTTATGTTTGTAGGACTCGGAGTTTCCACTATTGTTCCTACGATTTACAGTATTGCGGGAAAAAACCCAACAGTTCCTCCCGGAGAAGCATTAACCATAGTTTCCAGCGTTAGTTTCCTTGGTTTTTTAATGGGACCGCCAGTTATTGGTTACATTGCCGAATTATTTGGTTTGCGATTTTCATTTGCTTTCATTGGAGTTTTTGGAATTCTGATTGCATTTATGGTTTCCCGGATTAAAGCAATTCAATAAAAATAAAGCCTCTTTTTATCGTGCCTATTTTCATAAATCTGAATCGTTTTTAAATGCTTCGGATTTTTTTTATGAGAATTATTTTACCAAATCTGAGAAACCTATAGTTTTTTTCCTATTTTTAGCCTTAGAATTCAAGCAATTAGTAATTTACACTTTGTTAGAATTTTAAAACACCACATTTTTCCAAAACTCATTTTCCGATAATTTCAGTTTGTTATTCCTATTTGGAACGCTCTTGCTATGGTTTTTATTGAACCAAAAACAAATCAGCTATTCCTTTTTAAGGATATTTTCCAATGCATTTATTTCAACAAAAAATATTTATGAATAAATTTTACGTTGCGCTTTTCTTTATACTACAGATGAAATTTGCTTTTGCACAGCAAGAAACGGGAATTTTTGGAAAGATTATAGATTCCAAAACCCAAAACCCTTTAGGTTTGGTTGTTGTCACTATCCAAAATACTAATTTAATGCAACTCACAACTGCCGATGGGAATTTTAAATTTGAAAAAATCCCGAGCGGTAATCTCTTTATTCTTATTCACAGTCAGGGTTTCAAAGAGGCTTTATATCCGGTGGAAATACAGGAAGGACAAATGCTTGATCTGGGGACAATACCTTTAGAGGATGACCAATCAATAGAACAACAAGGGAGTTTAATCGCGCTGACGGAAAGCGATTTTAGCGATGACAATAGCGGTTCCGAAAATACTTCAGGGCTTTTACAATCCTCCAAAGATGCTTTTCAACAGGCGGCTGCGTTCAATTGGGGTCAGGCCCGATTCAGGATTCGGGGGTTAGACAGCGAGCATTCCACGATGATGATTAATGGTGTGGTGATGAATAAACTATACGATCGCAGACCGCAATGGGGCGATTGGGGCGGATTAAACGATGCAACCCGAAATCAGGAATTTTCTGTAGGCACTTCTCCGTCCGATTATACTTTTGGAGGGATTCTTGGAACACAGGAAATCAATACGCGTGCCTCCATTTACAGACCCGGTTCCCGAATTTCATTTTCCGGAACTAATACCAATTACAGTTGGCGCATGATGGGAACTTGCGCTTCGGGAATGAGTGATAAAGGTTGGGCATTCGTGGTTTCGGCAGGAAAACGTTTGGCGACCGAAGGCTATTTTGAAGGAACAAATTACGATGCAAATTCTCTTTTTTTAAGTGTCGAAAAAAAATTAAACGATTCCAATTCGCTAAATGTAACGGCCTTTTATACGCCAAATACCCGTGGAAAAAATTCTCCAAATACAGCTGAAGTCAGTGAATTAACAAGCGAAAAATACAATTCTTATTGGGGTTTTCAAAATGGGAAAAAGCGAAATTCGAGAAAGAAAACTATCGAAGAACCTATTGTGATGTTGAATCATTATTTTAAAATTAATGACCATACCAATTTGAATTCCAGTTTGATGTATCAATTTGGAAAAATAGGAAATTCTAATCTCGATTATCAAAATGCGAATAGTCCGGATCCAACGTATTACAGGAAAATGCCGAGTTATTACAGTTCGATGTATGCGAAAGATAATGGCGAATTTTCTGGAGAGTTTACGCCGGATTATCAGAATGCCGAGAAAAGTAAAGCGTTGTTTTTAGCCAACTCACAAGTCGATTGGAATGCCATGTATCAGGCCAATCAAAGTCCGATTGTAGCATCAAACGGCACTATCTCTGGATATGAACCGGCCAAAAGTAAGTATATTTTTTACGAAGATCGAAATGATGATAAAACGATGGTGGCAACTTCGATATTCAATACGCAATTGAATGAGACCGTTTTCATGAATGCAGGAGGTTCTTTTAAAAACTTGAAATCTCATAATTACCAGAAAGTTTTAGATGTATTGGGAGGGCTGTATTTTGATGATATCGATGGATTTTACAATGGAAATCAATCGCAATCGGATTTGAATAATCCAAACAGGCAAGTGGTTGTAGGAGATGAGTATGGCTATAATTACAATTATGTGGCGAACACATTAGACGCGTTTACCCAATTCAAATTCTCGTATAATAAAGTAGAATTTTATCTGGCGCAAAGTTTTTCGAGTACCAATTATCAAAGGGAAGGCTTGTATAAAAATGGAATATATGAAACCAATTCTTTTGGTAAAAGCGAAAAAGTGTTGTTTGAAAACTTTGGATTCAAAGGAGGAATTACCTTCAAAATTTCAGGGAAGCAATTGTTAATTTTTAACGGAGCACATTTGACAAAAGCACCAACCATTCGAAATACTTTTCCTAATTCGAGATTAAATAATGTGGTTGTTGACGGACTGCAAAGCGAGAATATCAGCAGTTTGGATGCGAGCTATGTTTTCCGTTCTCCCATTTTCAAAGCTAGATTAACGGCGTATTATACCTCGATAAAAAATGCAACCCAAACTTCTTTCTTTTATGCCGACGGGATTTTTGATGATGGTGCGGGTTATACGAACACGAGCGCCTTTGTGAGCCAGACGTTAACACATTTGAACAAGAGGAATTTAGGTGCCGAATTGAGTCTGGAATACCAAATTAACCCCACCTTAAAAACTACTTTTTCGGCGGCTTTTGGCCAATATACTTATGACAGTAATCCAAATGTTACCGTGACGAATGATGCCGAGGCTTCGCTGGAAAATACCAATCCCGTTTTCGATTTTGGAACGGCACTATTAAAAAACTACAAACAAGCGGGAATGCCACAACAGGCGTTTGCGTTAGGAATCGAGTATCGCGATCCTAAATATTGGTGGATTGGAGCCAACATAAATTATTTGGATAACAGTTATCTTGATGTTTCTCCAATAGCCAGAACAAATCATTTTTATACCAATCCGGCCAGTGGTTTCAACTTCCCCGAAGCAACGGAGGAAAGGGCTAAGGAATTATTGAAGCAGGAAAAATTTGATCCCACGACTTTGTTAAACCTAACCGGCGGTAAATCTTGGAGAATCTATGGCAAGAATGTGGGGCTTTTTGTGAGTACAAATAATGTCCTGAATACCACCTACAAAACAGGCGGTTATGAACAGGCAAGAAATGCCAATTTCAGACAACGCAATCAGGATGTTTCTAGTGCTACGCCCTCTTTTGGCAACAAATATTTTTACGGTTACGGAAGAACCTATTTCGTAAATCTTAATATCAATTTTTAAATTCGAAAAATAAACGCATTATGAAAACGACTTTTTACCATCTAATTTTTGCTGTTATACTTATCGCCGTTACTTTTTCCAGTTGTGTAAAAGAGGAGGTTCCCGTCCCGGAATTAAAGTGTACGCAACCTGATTTTACCATAAACCGAAGCGTTGCAGAAGTTCGGACAAATGCCAATGCAATTGTAACGCAATACAAATACGATGATATTATTGAGGCTTATGTCGTTTCAAGTGACGAAAACGGTAATTTTTTCAAGTCGATTTCTTTCCAAACTTTGGCAACAGCCACAACGCCTGCAATAGGTTTTAGTGTTCCCGTTGATGCATCTAATACCTATATAGATTACAGATTAGGCAACAAAGTGTATCTAAAATTAAAAGATCAATACACGGATATTTCCTTTGGCGGACTGCGAATAGGCAGTATTTATGTGAATTCGTATAATGAGGGATCAGTGGGAAGGCTTTCGCAAAATGACTATAAAAACGTTCTTCATGCATCCTGCACGACCATAGCCGAAACGCAACTAGTAAAAGCCATCACGATTGCTGATTTAACCAATGATTCGAACTTAAATACGCTGGTTGAACTATCCGATGTTCAGTTTACGGCGGCTGCAGCCGGACGACATTATTTTGAAGATACGAATAATGTAGGTGGAGCGACCAATTGGAGTTTGGAGGACAAATTTGGAAATCAAGTGTATTTCAGAACCAGTAGTTTTAGTGATTTTGCAGGGAATTTAGTTCCAAACGGAAGCGGAAAAGTAAAAGGTGTTTTGACTAAATACGGAACCGATTACCAACTTTTACCACGTTCAGCAAAAGATGTGGTCATGACAGCAACAAGAGCAGCGCCATTTTTCTCCCAAGATTTTCAAACCGTGGTGGACAAAACAAATCTCAGCCTTCCCGGTTGGGTAAACATTGCTCAAAAAGGTACTATTTTCTGGAAAGGAACCTTCTATTCAGGCAACGGTTGTGCTGAATTCAACACCACAGGAGCAAAAGTAATTGCTAATGTGGCCTGGTTAATCTCCCCGAAAATTGACATGGATACCCACACCAAGGAAATATTGACTTTTAGAGCAGCACAGCATCATTTGGATGTTGATTCTCAACTAAATTCGCTTGAAGTCTATGTCTCTAGTGATTTTGACGGATTGAATGTGGCAACAGCAACTTGGATTCCTGTGACGGTTAAACTACCTAAACAAGCCACACCATGGTATCAGTTTGTGGGTTCTGGCGGAGTGGATTTATCTTCTTATAAAGGTAAAATAAACATCGCATTTAAATATACCGGTTCTGGAAAAAACCTGGCGTTAGATGGTGCTTTTCAAGTGGATGATGTGCAAGTGTTTGGGAACTAATTGTTTTTATTTAAATGGAAACTATTTGAATCCGAGATGATATAATTTTTCGCTAAGGCTACAGAAGGAATTTTATATATTTGCAGCTCTAAAATCAAATCAAATTATGAAATCTATTTTATTATCACTTGTTTCTTTATTGTTCGTTTCTTGCTTATCGGATACAGAAAAACCAACAGCGGCTGTTGATTATACAGCTCAAAATGAAAAAGAAATTACAGATTACATTGCCAAAAATAAATTAACCGCTACAAGAACCGATTCAGGTTTATATTATGTGATTAATGAAGCAGGAACGGGTGTTAAACCAACAGCTTCTTCTAATGTTACAGTGGCTTACAAAGGATATTTTACGAATGGAAATGTATTTGACAAAAGCGGTGACGCTGGTATATCGTTTGGTTTGCAACAAGTAATCAAAGGATGGACAGAAGGAATTCCTTATTTTAAAGAAGGCGGTAACGGTATTTTATTAATCCCGTCTGCTTTGGGTTATGGTAGTAATGGCAGCGGACCAATTCCGGGTGGTTCTGTTATTCTTTTTGATGTTAAATTGATCAAAGTAAATTAGTTTACGTTCATTCCAAAAACAAGAAAAGGCTTTCTAAAATTCTAGACAGCCTTTTCTACTTTTATAAAGTAATTACTTTTTGATTTCTATAATGCTAACAGCATAACCTCCACCTGGCGCTGAGAGTTGTGACAATTTAGACTTGTTAGTCACTGTTACTTTTCTAATCATGTATGCCTGTGGATTTGTTTTATAATGGGCATCCTTCGCATCTGCATAAATCGTAGCCGTGTATTTTTTTCCTTTTTCTAAGAAATCAAATTTAATGTTTGAAGTCCTTGGGGTTTCACCATTTACATTTCCTATAAACCAGTTGTTGGTTCCTTTTGCTTTACGGGCGGCAGTAATGTACTGACCAGGTTCTGCTTCAAGATATTTACTTTCAGACCAATCTATAGCAACGTCTTTAATAAACTGAAAAGCATCCAAAAAGCGGTTGTAATTTTCCGGTAAATCTGCTGCCATTTGCAGCGGGCTGTACATTGTTACGTATAAAGCCAGTTGATTGGCAAGGGTACTGTTCACATGCGAATGATTGTCAGGGTTCAATTTTGTTAAATCCATTTCAAATATCCCTGGAGTGTAATCCATCGGTCCACCGATTAATCGTGTAAATGGCAATAACGTTACGTGGTTTGGTTTTGAACCTCCAAAAGATTGATATTCTGTTCCTCTGGCTGCTTCGTTACCAATTAAATTTGGATACGTTCTGCAAATTCCCGTAGGACGAACTGCTTCATGCGCATTAACCATAATTTTATAATCGGCTGCTTTTTCAACTGCATATTGATAGTGGTTAATCATGAATTGGTTATAATGATTTCCCCCGTTTTCAATGATAGAACCAACATATCCGCTTTTTACAGCGTCATATCCATTGTCTTTCATAAATTGGTACGCTTTATCCATGTGTCTCTCATAGTTACGAACAGATCCCGAAGTTTCGTGGTGCATAATCATTTTTACTCCTTTAGATTTTGCGTAAGCTTCGATACCTTTCACATCAAAATCTGGGTAAGGAGTTACGAAGTCAAAAACATAATCTTTAGAATGACCAAACCAGTCTTCCCAACCTTCATTCCAACCTTCAACCAAAACACCATCAAAACCATTTGCGGCAGCAAAGTCAATGTATTTCTTCACGTTGGTATTATTTGCACCGTGTTTGCCATTTGGTTTTGCTTTTGAAAAATCGCTAACGCCAAGTTGTACCGTTGGGAAATCATCTGTGTACGCCCAAGAGCTTTTACCAGTAATCATTTCCCACCAAACCCCAATATATTTTACGGGCTTGATCCAAGAAGTATCCTCTATTTTACAAGGGTCGTTTAAGTTTAAAGTGATTTTTGAAGCCAAAATATCTCTGGCATCATCACTTACCATAATCGTGCGCCAAGGCGAGTGATTTGGAGCCTGCATATTTCCTTTGTCTCCTATTGCATCAGGTGTAAGCCATGATTCGAAAACCATGTTTTTATCATCAAGATTCAAATGCATACAAGAATAATTAATTAATGCAGCTTCGTGTAAATTGATATAAATTCCATCATTCGTTTTCAGCATCAATGAAGTTTGAACTCCTGTTGTAGAAAAAGAAGTTTGCGATACATTCGCAGTTTTTGCTTTTTCAGCTAACCCTCTGATTTCAGATAATTTTGAAGTCGTGTAATCGTATTCTTGCGTATCGTAATCTCCAGGAATCCAATATGCGGTGTGGTCGCCCGTCATGGCAAATTGCGTTCTTTCTTCTTTGATTACAAAATAAGTAAGGTTTTTTTGCGAAGGGAATTCATAGCGAAATCCAAGACCATCATTGAATAATCGAAAACGAATAACAACTTGTCTATCGGTTCCTTTTTGATTTAAAGTAACGGCAAGTTCGTTGTAATGATTGCGAATTTCGGCTACTTCACCCCAAACAGGTTTCCAGTTTTCGTCAAACGAAGTGGCTTTAGTATCTATAATCGTAAAGTCATTTAGCAACGATTTTTTGTCGTTTTTTAGTTCCAAACCTAATTTGCTGGTTTTTATGACCTCTTTGTTCTTATATTTCAACGTATAAGTAGGAGTTCCGTCATTTTGCAACGAAAATCCCATTACGAGTGCTGCATCGGGTGATTTTAGTTGTTGTGCTTGGGCCGTGCTAAATAATGAAAGCCAGAATAAGGCAGTGAAAATTAAATGCTTCATTTTTTTGATTGAATTAATAATTAATAGTTTTTTGGGTTCACTAGAAAAAATTAGAAATTTCACACTTGTTACCAAGCGCAATCAGGATAATTAAATCTACAGAAAGTAAAAATAAGCGATTTCCCTTTTGTCTTTAACCAGTACTGTAAAATAGTAGGTTTTTGAATTCTAAAAATGGATTTAAGGTGTTGTAAGATAGTGAATTATACAGTATTTGAAATAAAAAAAAGTAGTTTTTATGAAAGTAAAATTATCTTTTTTAGCCTTGAATGCTGCAATAAAAGGATTATTTTATGGCGTGTTGGTCCCTATTGACATCACTTTTGCTTCAAATTCCTCCCTTGGTCCTTTCGCTTTATTTTTTAATAACGAACGATAATTATAAATTGTAGATATGGAATATCTTAAAAATACAGCTATTTTATTGCTATCCTTTATGCCCAAACGGATCAATGCAACAATTCTTAATTCCGTATTTAGAAGTTCTCCGTCTTTCAATTGGGTTAATTCAGTATCGATTAGCAAATCTTCAAATTGACTAATAAAATTGGGAAAGAGTTGTAAAAAGGTTTTGTCAAAATTGGTGTAAAACTCTTTTAATTCGTCTTCAATAAACTGTTTCGATTTTATCGCGTTTACCAAATTATTCATTTTACCGGCGGTCGCCATTACATTTAATTTACTTTGATAGCCTTCCAGTTTACCAATATAATCCGAACACTGATCCATGTATCGACCAATAAATATTTCTTTTAAAAGATTAGCTTCGGTTAGTGTATTGTTAGTTTCATTTAGTTTTAAATTAAAAGCTTGCAGGGCAACATTTAGTTCCGACAATTGTTCATTTGCCAGATTTAGATCCTTTTGTGCTATTTTTAATTTTTTCATTTGCTTAAAAAGCAGTATCATAACCACTAATAAGATAACGGTTAATACACTCACACTAATCAAAAACAGTATAAGTTGTCTTTGATTGGTTTGATTTTGATGTTGATACGCTTCGCTGATGATAGGCATCATTTTGGATATTTCGTAGGTTCTTAAACGTGCGTTGCAAAAAAGTGCATCTTCAAGAGAACGCTGTATGTATTTGTAGGCTCGATCAATTTCCCCTTCTTCGTATAATAAAAAAGCCAAATTCCGTAGGGAAATATTTTCTTTCTTAGCCAGTTGCAAATCGGAAATAGCAGAAATAGTAAGCCATTTTTTTTCGGATTCTCTGTCTTTCTTTTGATGATACACATGAGAAATTATATAAGCAAAGACCGCACGATTTGGATCCGTGAGAGGAATAGTCGGGAAAATAGTTTGCAATAATTGTAAGGATTGGTCGTAATGACCCGTATCAATTAATATTTCCGATTGGGTAATATTATATTCCCAAGATTGTTTGGGAAAATACTGTAACGCGGAATCCCTATATTTTTTTGTTAATAAAGCATATTTATTTTTCTCATAACTAGACGTGGCATAATCATTCATGTATCCATAAATAATTCGATTTACGCTATAATAAGAACCTTTTAATTCGGGAGAATCAGCAAACGTGTTTTTTGAAAGAATATCAATTGCTTCTTTATACATTCCCAAAGTACCCATTATCGAGGCTAGATTGAGTGCTGCAAGACTGCTTTTTTTTTGACCTTTTAGTTTAAGGGCTATCTGCAAACTCTTTCGTGCAAAAACTAATGCAGAATCCGATTTATATAATCGATATTCGTCGAAGAGTTTGCCGTAAATTTCAAGTTTTTGAAGGTCATTCGAATTAGATTTCAAAAGTTTTTTGAATGAATTTATTTTATTCTCTTTTTGGTCCGAATACACTTGGTGATTCTCGATTGTTTGGTCCAACTGATTCAATAAAGACTCAGAATTATCCTGAGCTAACATTAATATTGGAAAAAATAACACAAAAAGGAAAGGCAAAAATCGATGCATTAATTTAGGTTTAAGTTCCTGTAAAATTAACTAAAAATATAAATTAACTTTCAATCCCCACAACTAAATGCGGAATCCGTTTATAGTATTGCAATTAAAAAAAATCTTAAATGGGATCGTGAAATTATCATTATTCACACCTTCTGCTTTTTTATAATCACAGAACTTCATAAGTACAAAGCAAATCATTAAATTTGTAGCTTATTTAAAATCATGTTAGAAAAAGAAGTAATAAATTTCGAAAAAACGGCCATTGTAGGTATAGTAACTCAAAATCAAAGTGAAGAGAAACTAAACGAATATCTTGATGAATTAGAGTTTTTGACTTTTACCGCAGGCGGGAAAGTAATCAAACGCTTTTCTCAAAAAATGGAACGCCCAAATCCCAAAACTTTTGTGGGTACCGGAAAAATAGAGGAAATCAATCTTTTTGTAAAAGAGAATGATATTTCGACTTTGGTATTTGATGATGAATTGTCGCCTTCCCAACAAAAAAATATTTCTAAAATTATAGATTGTAAAATTCTGGACAGGACACACCTTATCTTGGATATTTTTGCGCAACGTGCCGAAACGTCTTACGCAAGAACCCAAGTAGAATTAGCACAATGTCAATATTTACTGCCAAGACTTTCTGGAATGTGGACTCACCTGGAACGCCAAAAAGGGGGAATTGGAATGCGTGGACCTGGAGAAACGGAGATTGAAACCGATAGACGTATTGTTCGCGACAGGATTGCTTTATTGAAAGAAAAAATAAAAAGCATCGACAAACAAATGGGTACACAGCGAGGTAATCGCGGTTCTATGGTTCGTGTTGCTTTGGTAGGATATACGAATGTTGGGAAATCAACCTTGATGAATGCGGTTGGGAAAAGTGATGTTTTTGTAGAAAACAAACTTTTTGCGACATTGGATACCACCGTTCGGAAAGTAGTGATTAAAAACCTACCTTTTTTGCTTTCGGACACCGTAGGATTTATTAGAAAATTACCAACACAATTGGTGGATTCTTTTAAAAGCACCTTGGATGAGGTTCGTGAAGCCGATTTATTATTGCATGCTGTTGATATTTCGCACCCTGAATTTGAAGATCAAATCGAATCGGTGAATAAAACATTATCGGACATTAAATGCAATGACAAACCGGTCATTATGGTTTTTAATAAAATCGATGCTTACAAACCATTGACAATTGATGAAGATGATTTAATGACCGAAAAAACGCCAAGACATTTTACTTTGGAAGAATGGAAGTCAACTTGGATGAATAAGGTTGGAGAACAAAATGCACTGTTTATTTCGGCAACAAACAAAGAAAATTTCGAAGAATTCAGAGAACGCGTTTATGAAGCGGTTAGACACATTCATATCACGCGTTTTCCTTATAATAAGTTCTTGTATCCGGATTATAAAGATGCGGTTGAGAAAGAAGACAAAGAAGAAACCGAAGAAGAATAAGCAATTCCTCTCATTATAACACACCAAATCCCTTTTGAATTTCAAGAGGGATTTTTTTGGGTCATGTCCCAGCTTTCACTATCGTTGCAGCTGCGTCAGAATCCCGACACTTCGGGACCATCCCTCATGCGGGATTTGGGTGATAGAATTGCTATTGATTTTCACAATTACTAGTAGATTGTTTTTTGGCACATTTGTTTAAAAAAGTATACATTTGATCATAAATAAATTCTGACGTTTATCAGACATAGCTACCCAATTTTGGGGCGATAAGTCTTATTTTGTCAGACCTATATACAAGTTGGCAGTAATTATAAACAATCGAAAACATAGAAAAATGAAATTAATAAAAACAAAAAACAATCTTTTACCTCTCATAATTTTTATTTTTATAAGCTCCTTTGGATATGGGCAAAGTCAAAATGGACGAATTCCATTTTACGCATTGCCATATTACAATTACGAACCATTAACAATTACTATTGGAAAATATCAGAAAGAACTTCTCTCAAACGATATTTCAGAATTAGAAACATTAGAAACAAAAATTAAAAATGATTTAAACAATACTGACATTGCAAGCCTTTATATTTTATCGGTTAGACTATACGATTTAGGGAAAAAAGATGATGCCTTTTATTGGTTTATGACCGCTCAAGCAAGAGCCAGAATATTTATGAATATGCTGGATAAAAAAAGAATGGGAGGCATTGGTTCAGAAGCATTTGAATTAAAACAACTTTTTAATTCATTTAATCAACTAATTGGAGAATATATGAATGGATATGGATTTAATGATGTTGAGAAAGGACTTGCCGTTTATAAAAGAGTAAAAGCCGAAGTTAAAAGCATTCAATCATACAAAGACATTTATAAGAAAGTGAAATTTGTGGATGAAAAAAATCTTGAGATAGAGAAAACTAATAAAGAAAATGATTTGGCGGAAGGAATTGAATATATCACGAATAACAAAGGTAAAATTAAGCAACAAAGAATAGAAAACGGAACTCAAGATAAATACTAAATAACTAATGCCAACCGCCATTTTGAGCTAGCTGGAATTTAGTGGAATTACCGTTTCGCATCAAGTTTTCGTTAAGCCGAAAATTGAGTGGTTACGAACTTCCAGCCATCTCAAAGTGGCATAACGTTGTGCTTAACCTTAAAAAAACGAAACTTAAATGAAAAGAAAAAATATTTATATTATTGGAGGATTAATATTATTTCTGTTTTTCTTTTACAAATTAGGAAGTGCATTTGCACCTGGAAGTTATCCTTATGCCGAACATTACGAGCTAAACTACCCTGAAGAAAAAGTAATTGAAGCAGCTGAAAATGTAAGAAAAGAAAATATCTACTTACATATTGGGAAAGGTTGGGAAGATAAAGACACAACTGACCATTGGCATCATATTTATTTTAATTTTCACAACAAAATGCTGTTAACGTGGACAAGACCGAATGGAAAAAATAGTACAACATTTGCTTTTGTCAGAATGCAAGATGATAATGCAGAATGGAAAAATTTAAATAATGATTTTGGCTATTTTGAAAACAGAAAAATAAAAAAAGCACTTGAAGAAGAAATATTAGCTAAAATAAAAATCAAGTTAGAAAACGAACCAAAATAAATAAAAAAGGCTAAGCATAACCGCCGTTTAGCAAGATTGTGGGTTTAATGGAATCCCCTCTGGTGCTCGTCTGCGACGAGTACCTACTTAAATTAAGAGACAAATCATAGCGTTTGCAACGCGGATAGCTTAAAAAGCTCCATTTCAAAACATTACAAACTAAAAAAAATCCCTTTTGAAAACTATTTTCTAAAGTTCTTTTTTATTAAAAATCCTGTTTCTAAAAACCGTAATTGGCCGCTAAGCCAAACACTTCTCGTACTTGAACCGCTTTGATTGTATTATCATCATAAATTCCCTGTATTGCTAGATTCGCAGTTACATATTTGTTGATTCTCATAACCACATTCATTTGATAATCGATATCAACGTTTTGTGGTTTGTCTAAATAATTGGAATATAAATTCAATCGATTTTCAATAGAAATATTTGTCATTACATTGAGTTTGTAATAGGCGGAAATACTGGCGCCAAATTCAAAACGGGAGCTATCTCCTTGTAATACGCCAAAAGAAGAACCGAAATCCGTAAAATGCTTGTGTACCAAAATTAATTTTGCAGTTGCCGGAGAAAAATTCACACTTAAATTATTGCTTTTTTTCCACAACATACCAGGCCCTAATTGAAAATATGCAGGCGAGAAGAAATGAGAAATGCCATTTCCGTCGTTGTCATAACCAACATCCATTTGTGTTTTCATATTGAAAAACATAGAATAGTACCAGTCGCCTTTGGCTTTTTTACCCCAAAGCGAATTCAGCTCTAATCTATCATCTGTTTTTGCGACTTTAGAACCTTTTACTTTGGTTAAGCCATAGGCTGCGATGAATTTATTGTCCCAAATTATATCTTCTTTTTTGTAATTGAAATCATAATTCAAACCAAAATTCCCTGCAAGGTTTGAAGTTCCACCGCCCAACCATTTGCTGTTATAAGCAGTTTGATTAAAAAGCAAAGAAATATTTCCTTTTTTTGTCCAAAATTTTATGGTGTCATTTGAAGTTTCTTGTGCATTGACAGAAACTATAATCAAAAGAAAAACGATTGAAAGTACTGTTTTTTTCATAATCTTTTATTTAGATTCTAATATAAAAGTAAGAAAAAAATGGGATTAATTATCCTTTTTTGGGTGCTTTGTATAAAGGAACCGCAGAACAAGCCTCTCCATACATGATGCTTCTAGCGAAAGGCTGTAAATAATTGGCAGCCAATACATAAGCACGCATTGGAACTGGTTTTCTAGAACACCCTTTTATAATTACGGGTTTATTCTCATATACCGAGTAATCAATTTTAGGCAGCAATTCTTCGTAAAGTGAAGCGTCTAAATCTTCTATTGATCCGTTGATGATTTTCTTTGCATATGGCGCTAATTGAATGGCCACCAAAATCGAAGCCCAAGCCGGAATAATAGCATCTGTGCTACATCCAATCGCGACATATTGATCTTGATATTGTGACCAATCGTGATTTTTTAAATGTTCTCTAAAGTCTTTTTCTTTCAATAAAAAACCTTCCAAAAGCCATTGAGAAATATCGATTTGCGTACGAATTTCCTTTGGATAATAATCCTCCAAATCAAATACGACCAAAACACTATTCGCAACTTTATTTATTATTTCTTCCATTTTTTTTTTAGTTTACAGTCGCAGTCGCAGTCTTAGTTGTAGAACTGAAAACTGCGACTGCAAACTGAATACTTTCTAAAGCATTCCCAATTCTAATTTAGCTTCTTCGCTCATTAAATCTTTGCTCCAAGGCGGGTCAAATGTGATTTCAACTTCGGCGTCTTTTACATGCTCAATCGATTTTACTTTTTCTTCCACTTCTCGAGGTAAACTCTCTGCCACAGGACAGTTTGGAGAAGTAAGTGTCATCAAAATTTTCACTTCATAATCCGTATTTACCATTACGTCATAAATCAATCCTAATTCGTAAATATCTACAGGAATCTCCGGATCATAAATTGTTTTTAATATTTTTACGATTGATTCTCCTAATTCAGTGGTGTCTATTTCTTGTGTCATTTTTTTCTATTTATATTGTTTTACTCGTAGGTTACAGATGTTAATGTAGTTGTATGAAAAAAGCTAACTATTTTTTCAACTCCGTAATCATTATTAGAAAATATCATATCAGTAGCGACTTTAATATTGTACAACTTATTAAAATTAACTATATCAGTCATGATACCGTTAGCCGTTTGGTAACTACATGATCCCATTTCTTTCTCTGCATCAACAAAGTCGATTTTTTTTAATTCTGATTGAAATGATTTCGAATAATTAACCTTAGGATAATTCGTGTTTATTGTTTTTTTGTTATAATCAATTATAATTTTATATGCAAAAGGCGTAAAGTTATGCCCGAAATTCTCTCTAAAAGTTTTAATTAATTCTCCACTTCCTCTTTTAAAAAAAAGCGTTGTCTTGTTTGTTTTTAGATTATGAATTCCTTGTATAAGATGAGTGTTATGATATAATTGACTTTCTAATCTCTTTATTTCTTCCTTACTAAGACTTTTTATTTTAACGGACCCAATTATCTTTAAAGAATCTTGAGGACTTACTACTTTTGTAAATTTTGTTTTCGGAAATTCAACTTTGAGCAATAATGTATCGGCGTACACTTTGTTATCTACAGTGAAAAAGTTAGATTTTTGCTCATAAACGAATTTGATTTTTGAGTAGCTTTCGGGTATGCTTTTTTGTGAAGAAGCAATATTACCAACTAAAATTAATATAAAAAAAATTATTTTTTCCATTCGAATAATAACTTTAATTTTGTGAGTTGAATGCCAATGCATACATCTTAATATTTTTTATCATCGAAACCAATCCATTGGCTCGAGTAGGTGATAAATGTTCTTTAAGACCTATTTCGTCAATAAATTCCATGTCGGCTTCCAGAATATCTTTAGCACTTTGATTAGAAAAAGTACGTATCAAGATGGCAATAATGCCCTTGGTTAAAATGGCATCGCTATCAGCGGTAAAAACAACTTTATCATCATTTTGTTCACCCTGCAACCACACTTTTGATTGACAGCCCTTGATCAGATTGTTTTCGGTTTTGAACTCTTCTTTGATTAAAGGAAGTTTTTTTCCTAATTCGATGATGTATTCATAACGTTCCATCCAATCATCAAACATCGAAAACTCGTCAACTATTTCTTCTTGTATCTCTTTAATTTTCATAGTATGCTGAATTTATTTCAGTGTTATTCTTTTTTAACAAATGAATTAATTTTGGTAACGAATTTCTTAATTTCTTTTGGTGGAAAACCATGGTCAAAACTAATGGATTCATAGGTTTTATCTTTATAGGTGATTTTCAAATTGGCAATAGGTGCACCGTCGTATAAACGTTTTGCGGTTGGCGCTTTTAATTTAGCCAAACTATCCAATTTCACTTTCTTAAAACAAGTCACCAATTCATTCCAGTCAGCCTCCGATATTTTCTTAGCGACAGCGTTGTCAGTTCCATTTCTGTCTTTTGAAACTGTCACCATTTGATTTTTGACTGTTATTTTTTGATAAAAACCTCTGGTATTGGCGGTGTATTCAATAACAGCGGTTTCAATATCTTGAGCTTTGGCGCTATCGCAACCTTTTCCAAGAAAAATAGTCAGGAATAATAAAGAAAGTATTTTCATGTGTAGATAATATTTGGTTGGTTATAGGAACATGGTATCACCATTCTTCCTTTATTGTTTATGATTTTCAATTATGGTAATTTCATAATTTTATATTTTTAGGATAACATGAGTTGCGCTTTTTTCACTGCTGCGACCATAGCATCAATTTCTTCCTTGGTATTATAAAAAGCAAATGAAGCTCTTATCGTTCCGGGAATATTGAAGAAAGTCATAATAGGTTGCGCACAATGATGACCCGTTCTTACGGCTATTCCTAATTTGTCAATTATCGTACCAATATCATAGGGATGAATTCCTTCAATATTAAACGAAATTACGGAAGTTTTTTCCTTGGCTGTGCCAAAAATTTTCAAACCTTCAATTTCCAGTAATCGTTTGGTTCCATATTCTAGCAATTCTAATTCCTGTTGTTGAATGTTGTCAAAACCAACTTCGTTCATATAATCTACAGCTGTTCCCAAAACAATTCCGCCTGCAATGTTAGGCGTTCCAGCTTCAAATTTATGAGGTAATTCAGCATAAGTTGTTTTTTCGAAGGTTACTTCTTTGATCATTTCGCCTCCACCTTGATACGGCGGTAATTTATTCAACCACGCTTCTTTTCCGTATAAAATCCCGGTTCCCGTTGGTCCGCAAATTTTATGTCCTGAAAAAGCATAGAAATCACAATCTAATTCCTGAACATCTGGTTTTAAATGTGGAACCGCTTGTGCTCCATCAATCAAAACTGCAGCGCCAAATTTGTGCGCTTCATCAATCATGTATTTTATTGGATTGACAGTTCCAAGGGCATTTGAAATGTGATTTACGGTAACAACTTTAGTTTTATCCGAAAGCAGTTTGTCATATTCCGCCATGATTAATTCGCCGTCTTGATTCATTGGAATTACGCGTAAAATTGCACCTGTTTTTTCGCATAACATTTGCCAAGGCACAATATTGCTGTGGTGTTCCAATGCCGATACCAAAACTTCATCACCCGGTTTTAAAATAGAAGCGAATCCATTTGTAACCAAGTTAATTCCGTGCGTTGTTCCCGAAGTAAAAAGCACTTCGTGTGCAAATTTAGCATTAATGTGATTTTGAATTTTACCACGAGAAGCTTCATAAGCATCGGTTGCCAATTGACTTAGTGTATGAACGCCACGATGAATATTTGCATTAATCTCCTGATAATATTTTGATATCGCGTCAATTACCACTTGTGGTTTTTGCGAAGTAGCACCGTTATCGAAATAAACCAATGGTTTTCCGTTTACTTTTTGTGAAAGTATGGGAAAATCGGCTCTAATTTTATTTATATCTAGCATAATTATTTAGAAAAGTTCTAAATACAAAAGTAATGAAAAACCACACCGTTTTGGCAACGAATCGATTAATTTTTATGCTTGTTTCTTATGCTTTCATAGAAATATTTTATTGAATTAGTGATTGTTTATTTTATTAAATTGCAATAAATTAATTCCTTATCAAAATGAAAAAATTCTTCAAGCTTGTTGGTTTCGCTTCTTTTATTGGTGTTTTTTATTTGGGATTCACTACTTATCCAAAACTGGATTTAATTTCTGGCTTTTCAGCCAAAAGTATTGCTTCGGGACATTTCATCGATCATCGTTCACAATCAACAATTGAAAAAGGAGATAATGATATTAAAATGATCGATTATGCTGAAAATAGTATAAATGATGCGGGAAAATTTGCTGTGGCTTCAGTGTATGGTTTGAAAGAAAGAAAAGCAATTTACAGAGAAGGGTTGGGGGCCACTTTAATTACGAATGATTTTGATGTCAGTAAACCGTATGAAGTTCCCAAAAGAACAAAATTAAACAATAATTTACCTTTTCCTTATGGGAATAAAGACCCTTTGGACACTGTTTTTACCAATGTCGATTATGCAAAATTGAATGTGGCTGTTGCCAATGCTTTCGATAAAAAAGGAGAACTAAGTAAAAGAAGCCGATCGGTTTTAGTCATCTACAAAGACAAAATTATTGCCGAAAAATATGATACCGGTTTCAATAAAGACAGCAAAATTCTAGGCTGGTCGATGACTAAAAGTGTTACGGCGACTCTCTTTGGAATTCTTCAGAAACAAGGAAAATATGATATTTACAAACCGGCTCCTATACCGGAATGGCAAAAGGACGATCGCAAAATAATCACGACAAATGATTTGCTTCACATGAATTCAGGACTGGAATGGGAAGAAAATTATAGTACGATTTGTGACGCTACCAACATGCTTTTCCAAGCGAAAGATATGACCCGAATACAATTGGAGAAACCAACAGCTTTTAAACCCAATGCGCATTGGAATTATTCTTCGGGAACGACTAATTTGTTGTCAGGGATTTTGAGAAAGCAATTTAAATCACACCAGGAATATCTTGATTTTTGGTACTCGGCTTTGATTGATAAAATTGGAATGAACTCTATGGTAGTTGAAACGGATATGGCAGGGAATTTTGTGGGCTCGTCGTATGGTTGGGCTACAACGCGCGACTGGTCAAAACTTGGTTTGTTGTATTTGCACAAAGGAAATTGGAATGGAACAACACTTTTTGACGAAAGTTGGGCAAAATATGTGGCAACACCTACGGCCGGTTCCAATGGAAAATATGGAGCCCATTTTTGGCTGAATGCCGGCGGTAGATTTCCAGATGTTCCCAGAGATATGTATTTCTGTAGTGGTTATCAAGGTCAAATGGTGGCTATTATTCCATCGCTGGATTTGGTGATTGTACGAATGGGTTTAGTGGAAGACCCAAAATTTGATTTTAATGGAATGTTGAGTGGGATAATCGCTTCCATAAAGCACACTAAGTAAAATTACAAAGGGCGCAAAGCTATATAAACTTTGCGCCCTTTGCGTATAACTTTGTGACCTTTGCGGTTAAATACTACAAATCAAATCCCATTTTCACGCCTAATTTCGTAGCGATAATTTTGGTGATTCGTTGTTTTAATTCTGGTATTTTGATGTTTTCAATAACCGCATTGGTGAACGCATACATCAACAAAGCTTTGGCTTCTTTTTGTGGAATTCCACGTTGTTGCATGTAGAACATTGCTGTTTCATCGAGTTGTCCAACGGTGCAACCGTGAGAACATTTGACATCATCAGCAAAAATTTCCAATTGCGGTTTGGCGTTTATAGTCGCTTTGTCGCTCAATAAAATGTTATTGCTTTTTTGGAACGCATTTGTTTTCTGTGCCTCTTTCTCCACATACACTTTTCCGTTGAAAACTCCTGTAGAACGATCCGAATAGATTCCTTTGTAATCTTGGAAACTTTCGCAATTTGGAGTCGAATGTTTCACCAAAGTATAATGATCTACGTGTTGTTTTTCGCCTATAATGGTGATTCCATTTAAAGTGCTTGTCAATCTTTCGCCAAAGTGATAGAAATTCAAGTTGTTTCTTGTCAAGTTTCCTCCAAAAGAAAAAGTATGAACTGAAACGTGACTTTCCTGTTTCTGAGAAACGTAGGTGTTATCAATTAAATTCGCTTCAAGTGTATCATTTTGTATTTTATAATAATCGACAATCGCGCGTTTTTGAGCAAAAATCTCGGTAACCGAATTGGTTAAAACCGGATTTTCATTCAAACTTTGATGACGTTCGATAATTTGAACATGAGAATTCTCGCCAACGATTACCAAGTTTCTTGGTTGCACCATAAGCGCTGCTTCACTTCCTGTTGAGAAATACATAATCTCGATAGGCTTGTCAGCAACTTTACTTTTGGGGATGTTGATATATGCTCCTTCATTGGCGAAAGCCGTATTCAAGGAAGTCAAACTCTCGTCTTTGTTTGCAATTTGGTTAAAATAAGTATCAATAACCATTTTGTATTTTGGTTTGTTCAATGCCGAAGACATTAAGCAAACGTCAATCCCATCGTGAGTTGTTGACGATAAATGCGAATTGAAAACACCATCGACAAACACTACTTTATAAGTATCTACTTCGTGTAAAAAATATTTTTTTACCTGGTTAAATTCAATTGAACTTTCGTGCTTTGGAAAAACGGTAAAGTCATTTTTCAAGATGGCATTTAGCGAAGTGTATTTCCAAGCTTCGTCTTTTTTGGTTGGGAACCCTTTATCTTCAAAGTTTTTTATAGCTGATGTTCTCACATCATGCAGTTCTGAATGAACATCGATGCGCTCTTCAAAAGCCATAAAAGACGATAATAATTTTTCTTTTAAATCCATTTTCTTTATTGTTTAAAGTTTAAGGTTTAAATGTTTAAAGTTATCTGATGGCAACTTTAAACTTTAAACTTCAAACAAAATTTTAAGCTTCTTGTTCTTGTTTAATCCAGTCGTACCCTTTTTCTTCTAATTCTAATGCTAGACTTGCATCGCCGGATTTTACAATTTTTCCGTTGTACAATACGTGAACAAAATCAGGAACGATATAATCCAATAATCTTTGGTAGTGTGTGATTAGGATAATAGCATTTTTATCACTTTTCAGTTTGTTCACTCCATTGGCAACAATTCTAAGTGCGTCAATATCTAGTCCAGAATCAGTTTCATCAAGAATAGCCAATTTTGGTTCTAACATCGCCATTTGGAAAATCTCGTTACGTTTTTTCTCCCCACCAGAAAAACCTTCGTTAAGAGAACGGGACAAAAATTTTCTGTCAATTTCTAATAATTCTGATTTTTCACGAATCACTTTCAGCATTTGATTCGCAGGCATTTCCTCTAAACCTTGTGCTTTACGAGTTTCGTTTATTGCTGTTCTCATAAAGTTAGTCACAGAAACTCCTGGGATTTCCACTGGATATTGAAACGATAAGAATACGCCCTTATGTGCTCTCTCTTCGGGAGCCAATTCAGAAATATCTTCGCCTTCTAAAAGGATTTCCCCTTCGGTTACTTCGTAATTCTCATTTCCTGCAATGATTGCTGAGAGCGTACTTTTTCCGGCACCGTTTGGTCCCATAATCGCATGAATTTCTCCCGCTTTTACTTCAAGGTTAATTCCTTTTAATATTTCTTTGTCTCCAATGGAGGCGTGTAAATTTTTTATACTTAACATGTTTTCTTTAATTTTAAAAGGATTTAAATTCTCTTTTATTCTAAAATACTATTTATATGTTCGTGGTCTTTTATTGTTTGATAGGATAAATGCTTTTCTCCTAAATATTTCATTCCTAAATATTCTGCGGATAATCGGAAGGGCAATTGAAAATCATAATCTAATGTATCATCATCAGAATTTGAAATCACAAACATATTTTTACCTCTTAATTTTCGACCTAATTCTTTTTCGATTCTAATTAAATCAGAAAAGCGATCAAAAAATACTTTCATTATCCCACTCATGCTATACCAGTAAACGGGTGTTGCGAAAACCAGTGTGTCATATTTTTCAATAATTGAAGCTATTAAAGGCAAAAAATCATCGGCTCTATTATGACTTTCATAATCATAATAGGAAATCGAATAATCTCTTAAATCAATAATATCAGCATTTATCTGTGTGGAAATTTTATCAACTATTTTTGAAGTATTTCCATTGCTTCTGGAAGAACCGACAATAATAACTTTCTTGTTTCCCATATTCAAATTATCCAACGCTTCCCTCAAGAGAAATTTCTAATAATTTTTGAGCTTCTACAGCAAATTCCATTGGCAATTTATTCAATACATCTTTACTGAAACCGTTTACGATTAAAGCAATGGCTTTTTCAGTAGGAATTCCACGTTGGTTGCAATAGAAAACTTGGTCTTCGCCAATTTTACTTGTTGTAGCCTCATGTTCTATTTTGGCTGATGGATTTTTACTTTCGATATAAGGAAAAGTATGCGCGCCACAATTATTTCCCATAAGTAACGAGTCACATTGAGAAAAGTTTCTGGCGTTATCTGCATTTGGTGAAATTCTTACTAAACCACGGTAACTGTTTTGTGATTTTCCAGCAGAAATTCCTTTAGAAATAATAGTCGATTTAGTGTTTTTACCTAAATGGATCATTTTTGTTCCCGTATCGGCTTGTTGGAAATTATTAGTAACAGCAATCGAATAAAATTCGCCTGTTGAATTGTCTCCTTTTAATATTACGGAAGGATATTTCCAAGTAATGGCAGAACCGGTCTCTACTTGTGTCCAAGAAATTTTTGCGTTTTTCTCGCAGATTCCTCTTTTAGTCACAAAATTGAAAACGCCACCCTTACCTTCTTTGTTTCCAGGATACCAGTTTTGAACAGTAGAATATTTGATTTCGGCATCGTCCAAAGCGATTAGTTCCACTACAGCAGCGTGCAACTGATTTTCATCACGACTTGGAGCGGTACAACCTTCTAGGTAACTTACGTAACTGCCTTCGTCAGCGATTAATAAGGTTCTCTCGAACTGTCCTGTTCCTGCTTGATTGATTCTAAAATAAGTCGAAAGTTCCATCGGACAACGGATACCTTTTGGAATATAACAGAAAGAACCATCAGAAAAAACAGCCGAATTTAATGCGGCATAGAAATTATCTTTTTGCGGCACAACTGTTCCTAAATATTTACGAACTAATTCTGGATGTTCTTTGATAGCTTCAGAAATACTCATAAAGATAATTCCTTTTTCGCCCAATGTTTTCTTGAATGTTGTCGCTACTGAAACGGAGTCGACTACGATATCCATAGCCACATTATTCATCATTTTTTGCTCATCGACAGAGATGCCTAACTTTTTGTACATTTCTAAAAGTTCCGGATCTACATCGTCCAATGTTTTATTAGGATCTACCGCTTTTGGCGCTGAATAATAGGAGATGGCCTGAAAATCAGGTTTGGTATAATGAACATTAGCCCATTCTGGCTCGGTCATTTGCTCCCAAGCACGAAAAGCCTCCAGACGCCAATCGGTCATCCATTGTGGTTCTCCTTTTTTTTGCGAAATAGCGCGAACGATATCTTCATTTAAACCAATAGGAAACGTTTCCGATTCTAATTCAGTGTAAAATCCGTATTCGTATTCTTTAGTTTCGAGTTCGATTTTTAAGTCGTCTTCTGTGTATTTTGACATATTTTTTGTCTTAAAGTTTTAAAGTCTAAAGTTTTAAAGTCATTACAAGCCTTTCGACTTTATGACTTTCGACATTCGACTATAATGAAAATGATTCTCCACAACCACAAGTTCTGTTGGCATTTGGATTATTAAAAATAAACCCTTTTCCGTTTATTCCTCCTGAGAATTCTAATATGGTCCCGGCTAAATAAAGGAAAGATTTTTTTTCAACAGCAATCGTTATATCGTTATCAACGAAGATTTTATCATCTTCGCTCTTTGTTTTATCAAATTTTAAATCATAAGACAATCCAGAACATCCGCCGCTTTTCACGCCAACTCTAACGTAGTCGACAGCAGCATCAAAACCATCATCTTTCATAAGGTCGATGATTTTCTTTTTTGCAGTATCAGAAACTTTTATCATATCGTTATTTTGATTTTGTCTAAATTAACCGCAAAGATACTATATAAAAACCTTTTTCCATAATTGATAACATTTTTATAACCAATGTCAAAATAGAAAAAAGCTATTTGAAACGACTAAAAGCATTTGAATTCCTTAACTTTGGAACCTGTCAAAAAACATAAAGAACATGAAACTATATCCTATAGAAACCGGAAATTTTAAACTCGATGGTGGCGCTATGTTTGGCGTTGTACCAAAAACCATTTGGAATAAAACCAATCCTGCCGATGAAAACAATTTAATTGACATTGCTGCCCGATGTCTATTAATTGAAGATGGAAACCAATTAATTTTGATTGATACCGGAATGGGTAACAAGCAATCCGAGAAATTTTTTGGGTATTACTCACTTTGGGGAAGCCATTCGATGGATAAATCTTTGGCGAAACATGGGTTTCATCGGGATGATATTACCGATGTTTTTATGACGCACTTACATTTTGACCATTGTGGTGGAAGCGTGCAATGGAACGCTGATAGAACAGGATACGAACCGGCTTTTAAAAATGCTAAATTCTGGTCTAATGAAAATCACTGGGAATGGGCTACAAAACCAAATCCGAGAGAGAAAGCGTCATTCTTGTCTGAAAATATTTTGCCGATGCAGGAAAGCGGGCAACTAAATTTTATCCAAAGACCCGAGGGCGATTTCCTTGAAAAATCAGAGTTGGGATTTGGTATTTTCTTTGCCGATGGTCATACCGAAAAACAAATGATTCCACACATTCAATATAAGGATAAAACGATTGTTTTCTGCGCTGATTTATTGGCAACAGCCGGACACGTTCCTATTGCTTATGTGATGGGCTATGATACCAGACCTTTGTTGACCATGCCAGAAAAAGCAAAATTTCTAAATGCCGCTGCCGAAAATAATTACTATTTATTCTTGGAACACGATGCGCATAACGAAATCATTACCGTTGAAAAAACGGAAAAAGGGGTTAGATTGAAGGAAGTTTTCAGTTGTGAACAAATCCTAAAATAATATCAGTCATAAAAATTTTTGTAACAAAACAGTTTTTTTTAGACAAACACTTAAAATTTAATATAATATTCATGAATAGCATTAAACCAATTTATTTATCTGCATTTGCCCTATTAGTTTTGGCAGGATGTGGCGCTTCAAAACAAGTTTCTAATTCTATGGCAAATACTAATGCCATAAGTGCCCCATTAAACATTAAAAAAAAGGCACCAATAACTGAAAACGATCTAAAACGTTGGAGTCATTTAGATATCGTAAACGATACCATTCCGGGAATGAGCGTTGATAGAGCGTATTCTGAATTATTGAAAAATAAAAAAGGAGTAAAAGTTATCGTGGGAATTGTAGATTCAGGAGTGGATATCGAGCATCAAGATTTGAAATCTGTGGTTTGGACCAATAAAAAGGAAATTGCCGGAAACGGTATTGACGATGACAAAAACGGATATGTTGATGATATTCACGGTTGGAATTTTCTTGGAGATATTACCAAAGAGAATTTGGAATACGAGAGAATTTTAAAGAATAAAAACTTAGTTGATGGCGTAACTTATCAGGCTGCAAAAGCATTAAATGATAAAAAAGTTGCTGATGCAGCTTCGGGGAAAACACGCTCTGAGCAAATGTTAGCAGCTCTAAAAGATGGTGATGCTACTTTGGCAAAGCATTTTGGAAAACCAGTTTACACCATGGAAGAAGTTAAAGCAATTGTTTCACAAGAACCATTAATGCAAAAAAGCAAGGCTTCAATGGAACAAATGCTTTCTTATGGCATGCCTGTAGCAGACTTGAAAATCGCAGTTCAAAAACAATTGGATGGTTTTGATGCGACTTTAAAAGGAGACAACCTAAAAGCCGATTACAGAAAAATTGTAGGCGATAACCCAGAAGATATTACCGATACAAAATACGGAAACAATAACGTAATGGGTCCGGATAAAAATGGAATACTTCACGGAACCCATGTTGCCGGAATTGTTGCTCAAACTAGAAACAATCAATTAGGTGGGGACGGAATAGCAAATAATGTTGAAATTCTAACCGTCCGCGCTGTGCCAGATGGTGATGAATACGACAAAGATATTGCTCTTGGAATTCGTTATGCAGTTGATAATGGTGCTAAAGTAATTAACGGAAGTTTTGGGAAAAGCTTTTCACCACACAAACAATGGGTTTACGACGCTATCAAATATGCCGAGAAAAAGGATGTGTTGATTGTCCATGCAGCTGGAAATGATGCGAAAAACATCGATACAGAGAATAATTTCCCGAACGATTCTGATGATAAAGTAACTGAATTTGCTGATAATGTAATCACAATTGGAGCATTGAATTTTGAATACGGAAACAAAGTAGTGGCGCGTTTTTCTAATTATGGAAAAATCAATGTTGACACTTTTGGACCTGGAGTGAAAATTTATGCCACCACACCAAACGATACGTATAAATATTTACAAGGAACGTCAATGGCTTCGCCAAATGTTGCCGGAGTTGCAGCATTAATTCGTTCTTATTATCCAAAATTATCTGCAAAACAAGTAAAACATATTTTGATGGATTCAGGAGTAGCGATTACAGCAGATGTTATTGTTGGAGGAAAACCAAATGACACTCGATCTTTTACTGCCTTGTCTCAATCTGGAAAAATAGTAAATGCTTACAATGCGATATTGATGGCAGAAAAAATGTCTAAATAGTAAATAATTTAACTTAATTGTAAATGGAAGGGCAAATTGTCCTTCCATTTATTATTTTGAACCAAACAACTTTTCCTCAAATTTATTTCTTTAAACAGTTGTCCGCAAATCATAATAGAGTGTTAATCTATTTAATTTTTGTAGCAAAAAAACATAATTTAGGCGCGCATTTAATTTTAAAAAATCATAAATGAATCATATTAAACCTATCTACTTTTCGGCTTTTGCGCTTTTTGCATTAGTAAGTTGTAGTGCTCAAAAGAAAGTTTCTCATACTGCCGCTCCAATGACGGTAACTACTCCCCAAATAATTAAGAAAATTGCTCCTATTAGTGAAAACGATTTGAAACGATGGAGTCATTTAGATTTGGTAAAAGATACTATCCCAGGAATGAGCGTTGATAAAGCGTATGCTGAATTATTGAAAGGTAAAAAAGGCACTAAAGTCATTGTAGGAATTGTTGATTCGGGTGTAGATATTGACCATGAAGATCTTAAATCGGTAATTTGGACCAACGCAAAAGAAATTTCTGGCAACGGAATTGATGATGACAAAAATGGGTTTATCGATGATATTCACGGGTGGAATTTCCTTGGCGATTCCGGATTTGAAAATTTGGAAATGACTAGAATGCTGAAAAAAGCAGACGATGGATCTGTGGCTTATAAAGCAGCTAAAGCGGATTACGAAGATAAATACAAAAAAGCATTAGAAGGAAAGCAACAAGTGGACTTTCTAATGAGCACAAATAAATCTATTCAGACTTATTTGAAGAAGGACAATTACACGTTAGACGAATTGAAAGCAATTGTCACTTCTGACGATAAATTGAATAGAAGTAAAACGATTATGACTAGTGTTATTGCACAAGGAGGTCCAAATTTCAACGCAGACATCGAAGAATATAGAAAATATATCTATGACCAATTGAATTACAATTTGAACAAAGAATTCAATGGAAGAAAAGTGGTTGGCGATAATCCGGATGACATCAAAGACACTAAATACGGAAATAACATTGTGTATGGACCGGATAAAGAAGAAGCAATGCATGGAACGCACGTTGCCGGAATCATAGCCCAAGTTAGAAATAACAATATCGGTGGAGACGGAATTGCAAATAATGTGGAAATTATGTCCGTAAGAGCCGTTCCTAATGGTGATGAGTATGATAAAGATATTGCTTTGGCAATAAGATATGCCGTAGATAATGGAGCAAAAGTAATCAATGGAAGTTTTGGAAAAAGTTATTCTCCACACAAGCAATGGGTATTTGATGCAATAAAATATGCGGAAAAGAAAGACGTTTTATTTGTACATGCGTCAGGAAACGATGGAAATGATATTGATGTAGCGAAAAACATCAATTTTCCAAATGATTCAGAAGACAATAAAATAGAATTTGCGAGTAATGTCCTTACTGTTGGGGCATTGAATGATGTTTACGGACAAACGGTGGTTGCGCCATTTTCTAATTATGGAACTATTAATGTAGATGTATATGCTCCAGGAATGGAAATTTATGCTTCTGTTCCAAATAATAAATACAAATACGAACAAGGAACTTCTATGGCTTCGCCAAATGCAGCCGGAGTTGCAGCATTAGTTCGGTCCTATTATCCAAAATTATCTGCAAAGCAAGTGAAACAAATCCTAATGGATTCTGGAACACCACTTCCGGCGTCAGTAGAATTAGGGGAAAATAATGAAAAAAAATCGGCAACTGATACTTCAAAATCAGGAAAAATGATCAACGCCTACAATGCTTTGATTCTTGCAGAAACATTATCTAAAAGCATTTAAAATAAATTAATTTACTAATCCAATGGAAGGGCACAATGTTCTTCCATTTTTTATTACAAAAATGATGAGAAAACTCTTTTTACTATCTTTTATCACACTTAATTTTTGTGCTGCATCGGCCCAAAGCACCGGTTATTGGCAACAACAAGTCGATTACAAAATGGATGTGAACATGAATGTTAAGAACTACCAATACAAAGGAAAACAGGAATTGGTTTACACCAATAATTCTAATGATACTTTGAAAAAAGTGTTTTATCATTTGTTTCCAAATGCATTCCAACCCGGAAGTGAAATGGACGCCAGAATTCAGAAGATTATAGATCCAGACGCGAGAATGGTCAACAAAATGAAAGTGGATGGTAAAGACGTAAAAGAAAGCCGCATCAAAACTTTGAAGCCAAATGAAATTGGCTATTTGCGAATTTCAAATTTCAAGCAAGATGGTGTTGATGCAACTGCCAAAGAAGTGGGGACTATTCTTGAAGTTACTTTGGCAAAGCCAATATTACCTAATTCAAAAAGCACTTTCACATTGAATTTTGACGGTCAGGTTCCAGTACAAATTCGTCGTTCAGGAAGAAATAATGTGGAAGGAGTGGAATTATCAATGTCACAATGGTATCCTAAAATGGCCGAATTTGACTTCGAAGGTTGGCATGCAGATCCTTATATCGCCAGAGAATTTCACGGTGTTTGGGGGAATTTTGATGTGAATATTACCATTGATAAAGGGTACACACTTGGAGGTTCAGGCTATTTGCAAAACCAAAATGAAATAGGACACGGTTACCAAGATGCAGGTGTTACCGTGACTACGCCAAAGAAAATGAAAACATTGACTTGGCATTTTATAGCGCCTATGGTACATGATTTCGCTTGGGCTGCCGATAAAAATTATATGCACGATGTGGTAAAAGGACCAAATAATGTTGATTTGCATTTCTTGTATAAAAACAATCCAAAGACAGTAGAAAATTGGAAAAAGCTAGAACCTTTAATGGTTAATGTGATGGATTTTTACAATAAGAAAATTGGAAATTACCCTTATAAACAATACTCTTTTATTCAAGGTGGTGATGGTGGAATGGAATATGCCATGTGTACTTTGATGTTAGGAAACGGAACTTTAGAAGGAATTTTAGGTACTGCTACGCATGAGTTGGGACATTCTTGGTTTCAACATATCTTGGCTTCAAATGAGTCAAAACATCCTTGGATGGATGAAGGGTTTACAACTTATGTTGAAGATTGGGCGCTTAATGAATTAGGCACTAAAAAAGTGGAAAACCCTTTCCAAGGGAATTATAACGCGTACTATAAATTGGTTGAATCAGGCAAGGAACAACCGCAAACCACTCATGGAGATCGTTATGATGAAAATAGGCCGTACAGTATTTCTTCATACGTAAAAGGAAGTCTCTTTTTGTCGCAATTAAATTACGTGATTGGTAAGGATAAATTAGCGGAAACCATCAAAAGATATTTTCATGATTTCAAGTTTAAGCACCCGACTCCAAATGATATCAAAAGAACTGCTGAAAGAGTTTCTGGCGCAAATTTAGATTGGTATTTGGTGGATTGGGCTGAAACTACTAATACAATTGATTACGGAATTAAAGACGTAAAAGAAAATAAAGACCAAACGCTAGTTACTTTGGAAAGAATTGGTAGAATGCCAATGCCAATTGATTTGACGGTCGAATATACAGATGGAAGTACAGAAAGTTTTTACATCCCGTTGCGCATGATGAGTTTTGAAAAAGAGAATCCAAATCCAGCTATAAAAAGAACAGTTTTAAAGGATTGGACTTGGGCACATCCTAAGTATGAGTTTGCTATTTCAAAGCCTAGAACTTCCATAAAGAAAATCGCCATAGATCCAAGTGGTTTAATGGCAGATGTCAAATCAGCTAATAATACATACGAGATTAAGTAATATTTCGTTAAGATTAAAAAAGTCTGATTCTAAAAAACGAAGTGAATCTTTTAATTTTCACATCTCAGATTTCAAACAAAAAACCCCCGAAAACAAGAGTTTTCGGGGGTTTTTATATTCAATGTTCTGATTTAACTATTCGAAATAATTCTTAATATAAGTAATCAGGTTTTCATCACTCATTTTATTAGAAGTGCTATCTGTCGATACTGCATTTTTATATTGAGCAGTTTCAGAAAGAAACTTTGTGAATTGTTCTTGAACTTGGCCTGTTCCAGTTAGATGAATTTCATCCACGTTTGGCATTTTGCTGGCAATGTCCTTGAAAAATTTTTGCGTTAAGCCAATTTCTTGATTGTTCGCTGTTTTTTCACTTGAATTATGACCTGGATCTTCGGTTTTTACATGACCTAAGACTACGAAATCCCCGTTATCAACATTTTCTCTTCCTACAATGGTTGCATGATTAGAATCCATCCAAACACCAAACTGTTTTTTATTTTTTTCTGACATAATAATTTTATTTTTTTTAAAGATAGCCTTTATAGAATGCTAATTTCATTTTTTGGGTTAAGATTGTGATTGTGGCTTTAGCCAAATTTGGTAATAGATTGACATTCCAAAAGTAAATTCCAGTAAAAGTAAATTATTGATTCATACTAAATTAGTGAAATTGGCCATGCAAACATTTTATAAAATTTTACTCCATGTTTTTTTGTCTTTCAACAATACTTCCCTCATAATTTGAATTGGTGGCATACCGTTATCCATCATCGCATCGTTAAATTTTTGTAAGCTATACTTGTCGCCTTCTTGTTTTTTGTAATCTTCGCGTAATTTCAGGATTTGTAATTTACCCAAAGTATAGAATAAATAACCGGGGTCGTAGGTTCCACGCAACGCTTCTTGTCGAGATGGTTTGTCGCCTTGATACCAGTTGTTCATGAAAAATTTGGTGGCGTCATCAACATTCATTCCGTGACAATGCGTGTTAATCGAGACGCACAAACGGCAAATGCGCAACAATGCATCTCCAGATTGGGCTAAACGATATTTTGCCGCCTTAATTGGATCACCTGTGTTGCCAAAACCGGCATCTAGCATCATTTTTTCAGTATAATGCGCCCAACCTTCAATGAAAGCGTAGCTTCCAAAAATCTTCTGAATCTTGGAGGCATCCGAAGCATTTAAATGTAAAAATTGCGTGTAATGCCCCGGATAAGCTTCATGAATTGAAACCACATCCGTCGTGTAAAAATTGAATTGTGCCAACCAATCTTCTTGTTGTTTTGGGGTCCATTTTGGATCGACCGGTGTTATATAGTAATAAGCTTCCGTAGCTTTTGTTTCAAAAGGACCAGGAGTATCCATCGATGCCGTACTGGTTGAACGCGCATAAGTTGGCGTTTCTTTCACCATTACGCGCACTTCAGAAGGCATGGTAACGATTTTCTTGTCAATCAAAAACTGGCGAATTGATTCCAAATTTTTTCTCGCATCTGGTATTAAACTTGCTGCTGTAGGATGTTCCTTTTGCATTTCGTTATATACATCAAGGGGTTTTTTGTTTGGATTGATGATTTTTGCAGCCGCATTAAACGATTCTTGCTCTTTCTTTAATTCTTTCATTCCAACAGCTAAAATATCATCTGCTGACATGGTGATTCCTTCGCCATACAACAGCATTTTTTGGTAATTAGCTTTGCCAATCGCATATTTATTGTTTGCCTTGGCTAATTTTTCTTTTTCCAAAAACGAAGCATAATCGTTTATGGCATCTATGGCTTTTTTATTGGCACTATTGAAAGCCTTCATTAAGGTATCATTTTTAACGTCTTTCAATGCAATTAAAAGATCGGTTCCAAGGAAAGAAGCGGAGCCTTTTGCAATTTCAATTGCCAACTGAATGTGTGGTAATGCCAATGAATCCTGTAGATTTACCTTTGCTGCTTCGTAAATCTTTGGTGCTTCATTCTCAATAGCAATGATGGATTTGATCTGCTGTTCTATTGGGGCAAAATTTCTTTTGATATAAATATTCACATCGATTAATCCGGCGTAGGTCATGGGATTTTTAGTGTATATTTTCAAATCTTCAAAAGAAAACAACTCGTTTTTTATGTTGGAACGCATCATTTTCCAATCGTAATAATTTTTTTTACTTAAAGAAGCGGAATCTATTTGCGAAAGATTCTTATCAAACTCTTTTAGTCTTGCTACTTCCTTATCTAATGAAGCTTTGCTGAAATCAGTAATTTTCCCGTCATATTCATGAAGTCCCAGAGCCACTCCCATTTGTGGACGCCAGGCTAAATATCCATTCAGGTAGTCTTCGGAAAGTTTTTCAAAAACAGTATCGCCTGAGGCAGCACTTTTTTTATTTTGGTTGCAACCAATTAAAGTAAAGATAAAAACGAATTGTAATAGAATAATTTTTTTCATATTCGAAGAAGTTAAGATTAAAACAGCGGTTTGTTTATTGCTATTATTCCGATTAAAATTATAGCTAATCAAAAGTAAGAATTTTTATAACAATATGGTTTTTATTTATTTAACAGAATTGTACCATAATATCCACTAACGTAAAAATGTCTAATTGTAAAAACAGGTTGGATTCCTGGGTTTGTACAATTAGACATTTTTTATTTCAATGTCTGTCGGCTTTAATCACCTAAAAGAATAGACAAAAAATTATTTCAAATGTTCCAGCATATCTTTTGTCATTGATTCTAAATCAAACTCGTGTTTCCATTTCCAATCTTTTCTGGCTTCGGCGTCATCGATACTTGCTGGCCAACTGTCGGCTATTTTTTGACGGAAGTCTGGTTCGTAAGAAATAGTAAATTCTGGAATGTGTTTTTTAATCTCAGCGGCAATTTCAGTTGGGGTAAAACTCATTGCGGCCAGGTTATAAGCAGAACGAATTTTTATTTGTTCGGCTGGTGCTTGCATAATTTGTATTGTTGCGGCAATGGCATCATCCATGTACATCATTGGCATCTTAGTTTCAGAGGATAAAAAACATTCGTATTTTCCATCGCTTAAAGCTTTGTGATAAATATCTACAGCATAATCAGTGGTTCCACCGCCCGGAGGGGACGACCAGCTAATTAATCCCGGATAACGCACGCTACGCACATCAACTCCAAAAATGTTATGGTAGTATTCACACCATCTTTCACCAGATTGTTTACTGATTCCGTAAACCGTAGAAGGTTCCATGATTGTATATTGAGGGGTATTTTCTTTAGGTGTTGTAGGACCAAAAACAGCAATACTTGATGGCCAGAATATTTTTTTTATTTTTTTGGCTTTAGCCAAATTCAAAACGTGAAACAACGAATTCATATTCAAATCCCAAGCAAATGCTGGGTTTTTCTCCGCTGTTGCAGATAATAAGGCAGCCATTAAATAAATTTCATCAATTTGATGCACTTCGACAAGATGCTCAATTTGATTGAAATCCAATGCATTTACTACTTCAAAAGGGCCTGAATTCACTACGTCATTGTTCAGTTTTCGAATATCGGAAGCAATTACATTCTCAGTTCCATATATCTTTCGTAATTTATGGGTAAGCTCCGTTCCAATTTGTCCGCAAGCGCCTATAATCAATATTTTAGTACTCATTTTGTCTGTTTTAGAAATGCAAATATAACGTTTTCGTATATATTATTATTTTGAAAAAAAAGTATGAAATTTCTTGAAAAAGCATTTATAAAGTTGGTTTATTTCTTAATTTTTATGTTTTTTAATACATAAAAGCACTTCTAAGACATTAGATTGTTATTCCTGAACTGTAATTCGTTATTATAAATTTACTTTGTAACTTTGTCCTTTAATATATTCAACTATGAAATATAAATTATCATGCCTCTTTTTTCTGATTATCATTCTTTCTTCATGCAAAAATGATAATCAAAAACGACTGGCAGAAAATCAAAAACAAGCTAAGAAAAACGAAGTTATTTTTTCAAATATCAACAAAGGCTGGGTTTTTTACGACACACCTATTAATGCAACTTCAGAGGCATCGATATCAACTTGGAACGAATGGAGAATTTTTCTAGCTGAATTAGCTATTAAACCTAAAAAAACCTTAGGAGCTTTTCAAAAAAAATCAAAAGCATTGACTAAAAAAGTAATGGCTTTAAATGACAACATTCCGAGTCAATTCAACCAACCACAAATAAAAAGCAGAGTATCCACTTTAATCACAAAAGTTCAAATGCTGGATTTATTCATTAACTTGGATAATATCCCTGATAAAAAAGTGACTATTTTGGTTTCAGAAATTAATTTAGAATTGGTGTCCTTGCAAAGACAAATGGACAAAATTGTGGAAAAAAGTAAAATTCCTGTCGAAGAAGGAGAATCTGAATTAAAGAAAATGATGGATGCCTCGAGAGCAATTCCAAACACGCCAGTCGACCCAAATACCCCTCAAGTTGAGTAAAAAAGCCTTATACAACAGTTACGATAATTCGCCTAAAACAGAGCAAATTGTTGCCCGGTTGCACGAAAATAATCAGGTGAAAATACATCTTAATGGATTGTTAGGATCTGCACTTTCATTTGTTATCCGAGCTGTTTTTAAAAAAGCAGAGCAGCCTTTTTTAATTATTTTAGACAATAAAGAAGAGGCAGCTTACTATTTGAATGACTTGGAACAAATGATTGGCGACCAGGATGTGTTGTTTTATCCAGGTTCGTATCGTCGTCCCTACCAAATTGAAGAAACTGATAACGCTAATGTTCTGCTTCGCGCCGAAGTCCTCAACAGAATTAATTCCCGCAAAAAACCGGCCATTATTGTCACTTATCCCGAAGCCATTTTTGAAAAAGTGGTAACCAGAAGAGAATTAGACAATAACACGCTGAAAGTAAATGTAGGCGACAAAATATCTATCGATTTTATCAACGAAGTTTTATTCGAATATGAATTCAAAAGGGTTGATTTCATAACAGAACCAGGAGAATTCTCGGTGCGTGGAGGAATAGTCGATGTGTTTTCTTTTTCGAATGATAATCCGTACCGTATAGAATTTTTTGGAGACGAAGTGGAAAGCATTCGCAGCTTTGATGTTGCGACGCAATTGTCATTGGAAAAACAAAAAAAAATTACAATAATCCCGAATGTCGAGAATAAATTTTTTCAGGAAAACAGAGAAAGCTTCTTGGATTATATTTCGGAGAAAACGGTTATTTTTATTCAAAACACGGAATATTTTTTATCACAATTAGACAAACAATTTGCCAAAGCAGAAGAAGCTTTTGAAAAATTGTCAAAAGACATAAAACATTCCACTCCCGAACAATTATTCTTGAATCAAGCGAGTTTTATAAAAAGAGCGTTGGACTTTTCGATTGTGGAATTGAATTCGAAACCCATTTTTAGAACCACTAAAAAATTCGAGTATCACATTAAGCCGCAACCGTCATTCAATAAGCAATTTGATTTGTTGTTGAATAACTTGAACGAGAATCATTTTAACGGATATAAAAACTATTTGTTTTGTTCAAATGAAGCTCAGGCGAAGCGGTTTCATGATATTTTCGAAACCGTCTTAAGTGAAGATTTTAATTCGAAGGGAAATACTAGTGAGACGGTTCTTGACCACCATTTAAAAACAATTAAAAAAGGGGGAAAAACCTTGGATGAAGCGAATGCGGAGAATATCCGAAAGCAATACAACACAATCGTTTTGCCTTTGTACCAAGGATTTATCGACGAAGAAAACCAAATCACTTGTTACACCGACCATCAAATTTTTGAGCGCTACCATAAATTCAACATTAAAAGCGGCTATTCGAAAAAGCAAAATATTACTTTAAAGGAACTTACAACTTTATCCGTTGGCGATTATGTAACACATATTGACCACGGGATTGGACGATTTGGCGGATTGCAAAAAATACAAGTCGAAAACAAGACTCAAGAAGCCATAAAGCTCGTGTATGCCGATAATGATATTGTGTATGTGAGCATTCACTCGCTGCATAAAATTTCAAAGTACAACGGAAAAGACGGTGCGCCACCCAAGATTTACAAGCTGGGTTCGAATGCTTGGAAGATTTTAAAACAAAAAACCAAGGCACGCGTTAAACATGTTGCCTTCAACCTGATTCAGCTGTATGCCAAAAGAAGATTGGATAAAGGATTCAAGTTTGCGCCGGATAGCTATTTGCAAAACGAATTGGAAAGTTCGTTTATATACGAAGATACGCCCGACCAAACTAAATCGACGGCAGAAGTAAAAGCCGATATGGAAAGTGACCGCCCAATGGATCGCTTAGTTTGCGGTGATGTGGGTTTTGGTAAAACCGAAGTCGCTATTCGTGCGGCTTTCAAAGCGGTTGATAACAGTAAACAAGTGGCCATTTTAGTACCAACAACGATTTTGGCTTACCAACATTACCGTACTTTCACCGAAAGATTGAAAGATATGCCGGTTTCTGTGGGGTATTTAAACCGTTTTAGAACTGCCAAACAAAAAGCGGAAACCTTAAAATTATTAGCCGAAGGAAAACTGGATATTGTTATTGGAACACATCAATTGGTCAATAAAAATGTGGTTTTCAAAGATTTAGGATTGCTGATTGTGGACGAGGAACAAAAATTTGGTGTCAACGTAAAAGACAAACTTAAAACCATTGCAGCCAATGTAGATACGCTGACCTTAACAGCAACTCCAATCCCGAGAACTTTGCAGTTTTCGTTGATGGCTGCACGCGATTTATCAGTAATTACAACGCCTCCGCCCAATCGTTATCCTATCGAAACCAATGTGGTGGGCTTCAGTGAAGAGTTGATTCGGGATGCGATTTCATATGAAATTCAGCGTAACGGGCAGGTATTTTTCATCAATAACAGAATCGAAAATATAAAAGAAGTGGCCGGAATGATTCAGCGTTTGGTTCCCAATGCCAGAGTGGGAATTGGTCACGGACAAATGGAAGGCAGAAAACTGGAAGAGTTGATGTTGGCTTTTATGAACGGTGAATTTGATGTTTTGGTGGCAACCACCATCATCGAAAGCGGACTGGACGTTCCTAATGCCAATACGATTTTTATCAATAATGCCAATAATTTTGGTTTGTCTGATTTGCATCAAATGCGAGGTCGAGTAGGGCGTAGTAATAAAAAAGCGTTTTGCTATTTTATCTGTCCACCCTATTCTGCCATGACTGATGATGCGAGAAAACGAATTCAAGCCTTGGAACAATTCAGTGAATTGGGAAGCGGTTTTAATATTGCGATGAAAGATTTAGAGATTCGTGGTGCAGGAGATTTATTAGGTGGTGAACAAAGTGGTTTTATCAATGAGATAGGTTTTGATACGTACCAAAAAATTCTGAACGAAGCTATTGATGAATTGAAGGAAAATGAATTCAAGGATTTATATCCTGAAGAAAACAATTTGGAAACCAAAGAATATGTAAAAGACCTTCAAATCGATACCGATTTTGAGTTGTTGTTTTCGGACGAATACATCAATAATGTCTCCGAGCGATTGAGTTTATACAATGAATTGGGCGGTGTAAAAAATGAAGAAGAACTCATTATTTTCCAAAATAAATTGATTGACCGTTTTGGTCCTATGCCACCACGCGCCAAAGCGTTAATGAATAGTATTCGCATAAAATGGATTGCCACTCGCATTGGAATCGAGAAATTGGTGATGAAACAAGGCAAAATGATTGGGTATTTCATATCCGACCAACAATCGGATTATTACCAGTCGAACCGTTTTCAAGACGTGTTGCAGTTTGTACAAAAACACAGTTCTATTTGTAAAATGAAAGAAAAACAAACACCAGCGGGTTTAAGGTTATTGTTGACTTTTGACAATGTGAAGAATACGAGGACAGCTTTGGAATTGATGGAGATGTTGGGAGGGAAGTAGAATGAAATTAAATTTTAGTAAATTAATTACAGTAAATATAGTTCCACCTGGTCTCCCCTCCTTCGGAGGGGGCAGGGGGAGGATTCCTAATTCTTCAAATCCTTAATCACTTTAAAAGCCACATCCACTTGTTCTTCACTTACCAAAATGGTAAATTCATTTGAGGTCGAAATCACCTCATTGATAATAATTCCTTCCCAAGCCAAACGCTGGAAAATGAAATAATAAATCCCTGGAACAACGATGTTTTCTTTTGGTAATTTTACAGTTATTGAAGCTAGATTGTCTAGTTTTTGAATTAATTTCTCGGATGCAAAGTGTTTATCAACCAAATGGGTTACACTGTTGCTTACCACAATATTAGTTTCATTAACGCCTCTTGATGAGGTATAAAAAATATCTGGAAACGAATTAATATCAGTAATTAAATCAGCTTGTTTGTTTAAAACGGTGTCTGACGCCGCAAAAGTATAATCGGTCAACGCGGAGCGAACGGTAATTTCTCCAATGTTTTTTATGACTTTATTGATTTTATGATTTAGTCGAAAATCTAATTCTTCGGTTAATCTTTTTAATGCCATGACAACTGCGCCCTGCTTCACTTCTTTGCCAAATTCACTTTCCAATTCGGTCATTATATTACGCGATAGTGAAGTCAGATTAATAATTCCGAGCGATAAGGCATTCAATAAAAAAGGCTTGGTTTTGATGTAATTTTCTACAATAGAAGAAACAGTTTTCATAGCTATAAGTTTTTAGTTTTTTGTTGTAAAAGGTTGTAGTTAGTAAATAGTTGTGTTAAAAACTACTGCAAATATAATAAAAAAACAATTTGTTACAAATATAACACATTAAAATTTATTTAAAAATGGTAAAAAGCATCCATAAGGTGCTCAATTACAAAAGATTTGCCTTCTTTGTGGATGGCGATAATGTCAAAACGAACTTCAATGTCTAAATCTTTTGCATTTACAAAAGCATCTACCGCTTTTACAAGAAGTTGAATTTTTTTTGGTTTCACAAAATCTTGTGGCAATCCAAATTCTAAGGAAGAACGGGTTTTTACTTCCACAACTGCAAGCGTGTTTTCTTTTTGGGCAATAATATCAATTTCCGCTTTTTGAAAAGTCCAGTTGGTTTCCAGAATAGTGTAGCCGTCTTTCCGAAGAAATTCGACTGCCATTTCTTCCCCAAGTTTTCCAAGTTCGTTGTGTTCTGCCATGAGAATATTGTTCAGTGTTCATCCCGAAGCTTCGGGAGCAGTATCCAGTTTGAATAGACTTTCGATTAAAAATAGTGTTTTCTATCCGGTTTTAAAAACTTCTGAAATCAAAAATCGTTAATCCTCAATCTGCAATCAATTTCAGTGTTCAATTTAAAGTGCTCATTTTCAAAACTTCTGCAATCAAAAATCGTTAATCCTCAATCTGCAATCAATTTAAGTGTTCATCCCGAAGCTTCGGGAGCAGTATCCAGTTTGAATAGACTTTCGATTAAAAATAGTGTTTTCTATCCGGTTTTAAAAACTTCTGAAATCAAAAATCGCTGATCCTCAATCTGCAATCAATTTCAGTGTTCAATATATAGTGCTCAGTTTCCAAACTTCTGAAATTAAAAATCGTTAATCTACAATCGAAAATCAAAAAAATTGTATTCAGTTTTCAATATACATTCTCCAACTACTTCAGTCTATTCTCTACTTTTTCGGGAAAAGGGATTTCTTATTCAAAAGTAACAGTACTCAATTTATCATTTACATCAATCGTCACTTTACTTCCTAGAACCAAAGCTCTATTGTCTTGAATATGACCTGCAGGAAAATTATACAAAACGGGAATGTTGTATTTTTTTGTGACATCATCAATAATTTCAATGGCATTTTTCCCCCATGGGATATCATTGTCTTTCATTTTTGTCATGGAACCCACCACAATTCCTTTTATGCTTTCCAGACAGCCATTGCGTTTCAAGTTCATCATCATGCGGTCGATATGATATAAATATTCGTCTAAATCTTCGATGAATAAAATTTTATCCGTGCAATCAATAGCTGATTTAGAACCAAATAAACTGTATAAAATGGATAAATTTCCGCCAACTAATTGACCCGTCGCAGTCCCCAATTTATTCATTGCAAATGGGGGCACTTTATAAGCAAGAGGTCGCCCAAACATTGCAATGCGTAACGATTCTATAGCTTCTTTTGTTGCTCTGGGAATGCTTATTGGCATAATACCGTGGATGGATTTGAAACCTAAAGTATTCAAATGATTGTGCAAAACGGTAACATCGCTAAAACCTATAATCCATTTTGGATTTTGTTTAAACTTGGTAAAATCCAATAAATCAATCATTCGCACCGTGCCATATCCGCCTTTTACACACCAAATCGCTTTGATGTTTGGATTGTCTAATTGTTTCTGAAAATCGGCTGCACGTTGTTCATCGGTGCCGGCTAATTGATTGTCATCTAAACCAATTGTACTGCCAATAACGACTTCAAGACCCCAACTGTGCATTAAATCTATCGCAGGTTTGAGGTTATCGTCTATATTTTTTCTGGCTGTTGCCAAAATGGCTATTGTATCTCCTTTTTGTAAAATAGGTGGTGTAATCATCGGTGTTTCGGCTTTGCAGTTGAAGGATTGTAAAACAAAAATAAGAAATAGGAATTTATATAAAACAAAATGGATGTTTATAAAAGTGGATCGATTCGAATGCATTTTTGTTTTTTTTATAAATATATCAAATTCTAAGAAGTAAGCGTCAGTATAAACGAACACAAAGATAGGTTTTTTGAAAATAATGTAGAGTTCCATATTTAAATGGAGTATTTTTACAAATAGCGAACAAGTCAATTTAATTGTATAATTTAAAAAATTTATGAGAATAACTCCTTTGATTCTCCTGTTTATTTTATTTTTCTCCAATGCAACTTCATCGGCACAACAGAAAAATTATATCATTCATACGGTGGCTTTTTATAATTTCGAAAATTGCTTCGACACTATAAATGACCCAGTTACCAATGATGATGAATGGACGCCAACAGGAGCGCAACGCTGGAATTCTACAAAATATCATCATAAACTTGCCAACTTAGCAAGAGTTTTATCTGAAATTGGGTCAGGGGAAAATTCAGATTCTCCCACATTCATAGGCGGTTCCGAAATTGAAAACAGAGGAGTTTTGGAAGATTTAATCAAACAACCCAAACTGATTAATAAAGACTATGGAATTATTCATTTTGATTCTCCTGACAAAAGAGGAATTGACGTCGCCTTGTTGTATCAAAAAAAGCAGTTTCAACCCACCAGTTTTTCAAATATTCCTTTGTTTGTTTATAAGAATGACTCAAAAACGAAGGAAGTTTTAAAAACAGAATCGGAAGAAAAGACCGATGATGTTTTGCAAGTAAGCAATCAAAATCATCGTATTTACACCAGAGATCAGCTTCTGGTAACTGGTTTTCTCGATGGAGAAGAAATTAATATCATTGTAAATCACTGGCCATCCCGTTCTGGCGGTGAGAAAAAAACCAGTCCTTTTAGAGAAGCGGCGGGAGCATTAAATAGAAAAATAATCGATTCCTTGCAAAGAATAAACCCAAATGCAAAAGTCATAACCCTTGGCGATTTGAATGATGGTCCATATAATAGGAGCGTTAAAATTGCGCTTGGTGCCAAAGCCAAAAAAGCAGATGTCCAGCCACTCGGTATTTACAATCCATTTGAAGAAATGGCCAAAAACGGAATGGGAACTATCGCTTTTCGCGACGCATGGGATATTTTCGATCAAATAATGGTTTCCGAATCTTTATTGGCAACTAGTAAAACTTCTTTTTCCTATTGGAAAGCCGGGATTTATAACAAAGCTTTTTTGATACAAACCAGTGGACAATACAAAGGATATCCTTTGAGACACTCGCCGACAGAAATTGGCTTCAGCGACCATTTTCCAGTCTATATTTATTTGATCAAAGAAAAAAAATGATCTTGTAGAGATGCACTGCAGTGCATCTCTAACTAGTGCCTCTCTACCTATTTTTTTATTTCATAACTTTACACTAAAATTAGAAAACATGGCAATAGCAAAACCTTTCAACCTCAATAAATGGATAGACGAAAACCGTCATCTTCTAAAACCGCCGGTAGGAAATAAAAATCTATATACTGAATCGGGGGATTATATCGTCATGATTGTCGCTGGTCCCAATGCTCGGAAAGATTATCATTACAACGAAACCGAAGAATTGTTTTACCAACTCGAAGGTTCGATAAAAGTAATCGTTCAAGATAACGGCGAGCGAAAAGAAATGGAACTTCATGCAGGCGATATGTACCTTCATCCGGCCAAAACACCCCACTCACCAGTGCGTTCCGAAGGTTCTATAGGATTAGTAATCGAACGTAAACGCGCTGGACTAGGCTATAAGGACGGTTTATTATGGTTTTGCGATAGCTGCAATCATAAATTGTATGAAGTTTATTTCGAGCTTCACAACATCGAAAATGATTTTTTGCCTCATTTTGAGCATTTTTACAATTCAGAAAAGTTGAGAACCTGCGAGAATTGCGGAACCGTAATGGAGGCTGACCCAACATTCATAGCCAAAAAATAATATTCAGGAGCAATTTCCCGTCATTCGCTATATCTTTTTTGGTCTCGTTAAAGAACGAGACCACAAAAGGATACCGCTACTACCGGGGCTAGGGTTGGTTGATATAAATGATATTTTTTTTTAAAATAAATATTGGAACACATTTTAAAAAAGAAATAGATTTCATGTTTGAATATGCTTTTCAAGTAGGTAAAAAACGAGTTTAAAGTATAATTTAAATTGGAAAATGGAAGGTATATTAACAAAACATAATCTACAATTCAAATCGTTTGCCTTGTTCAGGAAAAATAAGTTTCAGGCCCAAATCATTCTGCTTTTTTAACTGCGCTTTAATTTTCAACATATTTTCAACTGGCGGTTTTAAATGTGTAACAATTATTTTAAAATCTTTTAAAGCATCTTTTCCATTAAGCGCACTTAAAGTATGAAGTTCTTTTAAAAGATAATTAGGCGTTAAGTGGCCATACAACAGAGAATCGGGTTGCTCGTTAGGAAACGAAACCTCAATGAAAATTCCTTTTAATTGTTTGTTTTTAATTAAAGGCGCAATTTCGGTCCAAAGCAAACTCAATTTGTTACTTTTTTCAACAAAATCGGGTCCGGTGTCGCCTAAATACAAAGCATAGGCATCTCCATTTTTTATTAGAAAAGCGGTACTTTCATAAGGACTTCCATGACTTAGCGCAAACGCTTTTACGGTCATTGTTGTATTTGTAATCAACGTTTCTTTTCCTGTATTTAATGTTTGAAAATGGTATTTTTTTATTTGGAATCCAGTTCCTTCATCTCCAAAATTTGCCCAAGTTTGTCCATTAAAATAATGTTTGTCCATCATTTCCATGCAGCTCTTGATGGCGTAAACTGTTTTTGATGAATCTGTAGGCGAATTAATAATTAAACCAGAGACATGGTCTAAATGCGCATGTGAAATAAAATAGCCTTTGATGTATTTTTTTAAAACTTCAGTTGCAGAGAGTTTGAAAACTTTATTTTCAATCGCTTTTTCAATTCCGGAATATATTGTCCCAGCATCAAGGCAAATAAAATCGTTGGTATTTGACGGCGCAAGCAAGTAAGCCGAAAGATTTTTTTCGTCAGTACCTCCTTTTACACCCAAAGGAATTACCTGAAATGCTGATTTTTGTTCTTTTTGTGCAGTTATACTTATTGAAATTAAAAACAAACAAATCCAGAGCCGATTAAATAATGTCATAGTTTTAAATTTTGAATTAATTTTCAGAGCATAAAATTAGTTTCTTCTTTTGGACTTGGAGCATTTATTTTGTAGAATCGATACCAACTGATTAAATTCGTCTAAATTTACTTCGATTTTAATAATTTAATTCGTTAGAAATTCAACTTGAAATAATATCTTTACAAAAAAATATAACAATTTTAATTAAAAAAGTTACAATGATAACAATAGCAGATCAATTTGGAATGAAAGAAGCATTGGCGCAATTGGGTGTAAAAGCCATAAACGAAGGAACTTCAACAGGTGTAAACCATTTTTCAAACGGAGAAATTCTTGAAAGTCATTCGCCAGTTGACGGACAATTAATCGCATCAGTAAAAACAAGTACCGCTGCCGATTACGAAAAAGTAATGCAAACCGCAACCGAAGCTTTTAAAACATTCAGATTGATGCCAGCACCACAACGTGGTGAAATCGTGCGTCAGTTTGGAGAAAAATTACGTAAAAACAAAGAAGCTTTGGGTAAATTGGTTTCCTATGAAATGGGGAAATCATTACAAGAAGGATACGGAGAAGTTCAGGAAATGATTGATATCTGCGATTTTGCAGTCGGTCTTTCTCGTCAGTTGCACGGGTTAACCATGCATTCTGAACGTCCACAACACAGAATGTACGAGCAGTATCACTCCTTGGGAGTTGTTGGGATTATCTCAGCGTTTAACTTTCCAGTGGCGGTTTGGGCTTGGAATACCGCTTTAGCATGGATTTGTGGTGATGTTTGTGTTTGGAAACCTTCAGAAAAAACACCACTTTGTGGAATTGCCTGTCAAAATATAATTGCTGAAGTAATCAAAGAAAATAACCTGCCAGAAGGGATTTCTTGCTTGATAAACGGAGATTATAAAGTGGGAGAGATGATGACTAATGATAAACGCGTGCCGTTGATTTCTGCTACAGGTTCGACTCATATGGGGAAAATCGTTGCGCAAACGGTGGCGGGTCGTTTAGGAAGATCATTATTGGAATTAGGCGGAAACAATGCGATTATTGTAACACCGGATGCTGATATTAAAATGACCGTTATCGGCGCTGTTTTTGGAGCAGTAGGAACTGCAGGACAACGTTGTACTTCAACTCGTCGTTTAATTATTCACGAAAGTGTTTACGATAAAGTAAAAGATGCAGTAGTTGCCGCTTACAAACAATTGAATATCGGAAATCCATTGGACGAAAAAAATCACGTTGGACCGCTAATCGATACACATGCAGTTGAAATGTACAATAAAGCTTTGACTAAAGTAGTTGCAGAAGGTGGAAAAATCCTTGTTGAAGGTGGCGTATTTTCTGGTGAAGGTTACGAAAGCGGATGTTATGTGAAACCTGCGATTGCAGAAGCAGACAACTCATTCGAAATCGTGCAACACGAAACTTTTGCTCCTGTTTTATACTTAATAAAATATTCGGGTACTATAGAAAATGCTGTTGATGTTCAAAACGGAGTGGCTCAAGGATTGTCCTCAGCGATTATGACTAACAATTTAAGAGAAGCAGAATATTTCTTATCTGCTGTAGGTTCTGATTGTGGTATTGCTAATGTAAACATCGGAACTTCCGGCGCGGAAATCGGTGGTGCTTTTGGTGGTGAAAAAGAAACAGGAGGAGGTAGAGAATCAGGTTCTGATGCATGGAAAGTGTATATGCGTCGTCAAACCAATACGATTAACTATGGGACATCGTTGCCATTGGCGCAAGGAATTCAATTTGGGTTCTAAGTAACAAAATAAAAAGAATGATTATATCAAACGCTTTTTCTATATTAGATTAAGCGTTTTTTTATTACTAAATTTATCTAATGAATCAATTTCAAGCAACATTTACAAATATTTCCAACTGGCATAAAAATGAATTTTATAGCACTGGTGGAACAAGAAGTAAATATATTACTCTAGAACCAGAGACAAATGATGAATACTTTTTTAAAGGATCTAAAGAAACACCAAGTGGAGAAATTAGATATCCTACTGAATTTTGGTCTGAAATTGCTTCGTCTAAAATTGGCCAATTTTTGGGTTTCCCAATGTTGGATTATAATATAGCATTTAATAAAAATCATAGACAAAAGATTGGTTGCCTTTCAAAATCAATGGTTTTAAGCTCGAACAATAAATTGACAGAGGGGAAAACGTACTTAACAGGGTTTAATGCACAATACGATCCTGACACAGATAAAAAAGATTATACTTTTCAATTTATTTGCAATGCTTTGAAACGGTTTTCTTTAGATGATTATATTAAAAACATTGTCGAGATTATTGTTTTCGACAGCATAATTGGAAATTCAGATCGACATCAAGAAAATTGGGGGATCATAACGAAACATAAAATATTCGTAGAAAAAAAAGTAGAAAACGACATTTCATATAAACCACAAGAACGCAGTTTATTTAGAAAAATTAGAAGATTATCTCGGAGATTTTTCACTGACGAAAACGAAGAATTTGAACGAGTAATCAGCGACAATAATTTTAACGTCAAAATTGAGAGATTACATAAGTTTGCTCCAATTTACGATAGCGGTTGTTGTTTAGGAAGGGAACATACGGATGAAAGAGTTATAAAGATGTTAAATGATTCTCAAATGCTAAATGCTTACATTAATAGAGGGGAATCTGAAATTCACTGGGAAGATGGTTTAGCAAAAAGAAAACATTTAGAGTTAGTATCACTTTTATTACAAAAGTATCCAAATGAAACTAGAAATTATATTTTAAGAGTTCAAGAAAGATATAAGCCTGAATTGTTACAAGAACTCATAGACAATATTGATATAAATCTTCCTGGAAATTTAGTTAACTTTAAATTATCGGAAACTAGAAAGCAATTGATGTTTAAATTGATAACTTTGCGCATCAAAAATTTAATTAAACTTTTATGAAAGCGATAGGAAACATACACCTTATCTGGAGACCAGGTAAAGGCGGTAGTCGGATATCTGTTGGTACAATTAAAAAAAGTACCTCAGAAGGAATTCGCTTTCAATATAATAAAGAAGGTTTAGTCAAAGCACAAGAATTGGGATTTATACATTATGAAGGGTTTCCTGAGACAAATATAATCTATTCTGAAAATGTAATAGAAATTTTTGGACAACGTTTAATGAGAAGTGAGAGACCTGATTTAAAAGATTTTTATGATTTTTGGGGTATCGATTTAAAAAAGAAAGAAGACAAATACTATATGCTGGCTTTTACACAAGGTTTACTGCCTACAGATAGTTTTGAATTTTTAGCTGATTTCAATCCAAAAGACGATTTGTCATTTGTTACGGAAATAACAGGATTAAGTGAAGCTAAAATTCCTTCTTATAAAATTTCAATAGGAGATGTTTTAAATTATCAGTTAGAGCCTGAAAATCCCTTTGATAAAAATGCAGTTAAAGTATTTAAAGACGATTTTTATTTAGGACATATTAAACTTATTCATTGTAAAGTGTTTCATAAAACTCAAAAAAAATTTAAATTAGTTGTTCAAGGAGTTGAAAAAAATGGAGTTTTGAAAAGAATATTTGTTAAAGCAAGTCTTTATTGATAATTTAATTAATAAAGGATAAGCGAATACCCTCAATTACAGGGCAAAATTGCGTTTGCACAAGGAATTCAGTTTGGTTTCTAAGTACTAAAAATCATTAACTAAAAGAGGCAATTTGAATATTTCAAATTGCCTCTTTTTATTTTAAAAATTCTTGTGAATTTCGTGTTCTAACAAATATTATAAATTGAAAGAAGCACCAATATTAAACACAAACTGGTTGTTTAATTTATCAAAACCTATTGGGTTCGTTTTATAACTAGCTATTGGAACTCCAGCTTCAGTAAAAATTCCAAAACCTTCAGTAAAGAAATAACGGAAGCCTAAATGCGCTCCAAAATTTCTTAAACCTAGGTCAAGTCCTGGATAAACATCCATTTTAGGATCTAATTTAAGAACATTTCCTAAATTAGCATTGAATCTAAATTTTGCATCAATTCTATCTCCAAAATCCGGTTTGTTTCCTAAATCATCTGAGCTAGCAGATAATAGATAAGAAGCAGCAAAACCGTATGACATATTTTCTCCAAGGCCAAAATCTGAAGAAATACCAATTCCAGATCCACCGTTTTGAATATTTGCCCCAACGTTAAATTTTACGTCTCCTTTTCCTTTGTAAGCTTGTGCATTTACGAAACCAGCTAACAATAATAATAACAATGTAATACTCTTTTTCATACTCTTAAATTTTTATAATTTTATACAAAAATAGTTTAAATAAACTAATTCCTACCTTTTTCATACGGGTATAAAGCCGGTAATGGTTCACTTTGCCAAAATTCTTTTGTGTCAACATCCATAATAGTTAATGGACCTTTAAAGGCGGCACCAGTATCAATATTCCAAACACAAGCCATTTGAACCGGAATAGTTTCTCCAATTCTGGATACTGGTGTATGGCCTATATAGATTTCTTTGTAAAGCGTCAAGCGTTTTGGATACATTAAATCGCCTATTTTTATGTTTTTGTCCAATGCCAAAGCCGTTTCCCATAATGTTCTGTCCCAATAAAAAAGTTTTGGAAAATATTCAAAGTCAATCCCGTTCATGTTGGTAAAACCAGCATGAATAAACAAACGGTTTTCTTCGTCCAGATAATAATCTTCCAATGCATGTAGAAATTCAATATGTTTTTGTTTGGTCGCTACACTTACATCGGCGTACGCCAAAACCGTGGCTTCACCGCCATGTTTATACCATAATAGATTGTCTCTGCTTTCATCGAGCCAGGTGCGCAACAACTCATCATGATTTCCGCGGATGAAAACACAATTATTTGTTTTGTTTAATTCGATTAAAAAATCGATTACTTGAGGGGATTGGCTCCAACCATCTACATAATCTCCCAAAAAAATTAAGGTGTCTTTAGTAGTGATTTTTGCTCTTTCCATAATTTGGTGTAGCGCATGTAATCCACCGTGTATATCGCCTATGACGAGTGTTCTCATTTAATGTTGTATCAATTTATTGTTTTACAAAAATAGCAGAAAATCAGTGTTTTTTTCATAATCTAAAATTAAATTTCATAATACAATTTGGGTAAATTATAACTCAAATTATTTTTTTTAAAAAAAACAAAAAATCACTGTTTTAGGTGATTGTTTGGTATTGTTTTTCAAGGTAGTTTTACAACGAATTTAAAATACTTTCAAAATGAATGTAATTATTGCTTTATCGCTGCTTCTTGCTGGTTTTGTGTTTTATATATTGAAAATTATATTTGGGTAAAACCAAATCAGAATGATGTTAAGAATTTATTGTACATCGTATTTCATTTTTCGTAAAATCCGTAATGCTTCTTTAAAAGATAAATAAATAGGCGTGAAAGGTTTCAAAAGTGGTTTGGCGTCAATCAGTTTTTGTTTGGCATCTTCAAAACCGTTGAGGTAGCAAATCATAAATGTAGAAGGCAAATTCTCTAAATCTTTGTGTTCGCGTTCAGATAAAGAAAATCCCTTTTGGAGTTTGTTTAGCAGTGAAAGATTCGTATTGTAAATATGAAACAACATTTTTCTGTTGAATTCCGGTGGCTGAAAAAGCATTTCCCTATCAATTTTGTAATAGCCATTGTCATGAAAATGAATGGTTTGTTTCTCTAAAGGATAATAACTTGTTTTGTCATTCAATCCTAATGGAACATATTCAATAATCGTGAAACTATCTTCGTCATAAATGATTTCAACCACATCTTGAGCAGAGTAAAAAAGCTTAATTTGCTCGTTTATCAGTTCGATGTCAACACGGGATAAATAGGTTTTGTCTCGAGATCTTTTAGCAATTCCAGCCCAGCAAATCACAAATAATTCTTTGAATACTTTATATTTTGGCGACATATCTTTATGCCTGAAATTCATGAAATCAATTACGCCATCAAGCGTGTATTCGATACTGTTTCTGGAATTGTTTTCGATACCAATTACGGTTTCGGTGTTCTGATAATTCTTTTCCACTTCACCATCCACGGGCATTGTGTTACTGCCTCGCCTTATAAAAACGGAGTTGGCAGTAATGGTGTGAATTCCTTTTTTGAAATAGGAGGTTTTACTTTTGGGTTTTATCGTTACGAGTCCAATGACTTTGTCTTTCGGCAAGTTCGGGAAAGGCACATTTTCATATTGAATTTTCGGTGGATTTTCCAGAAACGCATTCACTAAATTCTGAATTCGGCTATCATCAAAAAAATCGTCCCCCACAATGGCATTGTCATGATCTTCAACCCCCACAACTATATAAGAATTGTTCGTAGGATTAGAATTTGACAAGGCGCAGATGTGTTTCAAAAACTTGGCTTTTCCCTCTCGCGTATGCAAATTCAACTGCCGTTTTTTATCATAAAAACTGCTCTCATCATTGTGAGCGAGAAGGTTCTTAATTAAAATACGTTTGTTGATCATTGGGATTAATTATCTAAAGAGCGATTCAAAATCCCCGCCGAGGCTTGTGCCGTAGGAAATACAATTAAATCAGCAATATTCACGTGATATGGTCTGGAAACTACAAAATGGATGATGTCAGCAATATCCTCTGGTTGCAACGCTTTGATTCCTTTGTAAACATTGGCAGCTCTCTCCGCATCACCTTTGAAACGTACTTCACTAAATTCGGTTTCCACCATTCCTGGATTTATAGCCCCCACCCTAATTCCATGAGGATTCAGATCCATTCGCATGGCTTGATTCAAGGCGTCAACGGCGTGTTTCGAGGCGCAATATACGTTTCCGTTTGGATAAACTTCTTTTCCGGCAATGGAGCCAATGTTAATGATATGTCCAGATTTTTGTTCGATCATTTTCGGAATTATTGCTTTTGAAACATATAAAAGTCCTTTTACATTGATGTCAATCATCGCGTCCCAATCGTCTAAATCCCCATTTTGAATTGAATCTAAACCGTGTGCATTTCCGGCATTATTAATTAAAACTTCAATTTTCGAAAAAGCCTCAGGCAAAGAATTGATACTTTCAAAAACGGCTTTTTTGTCTCGAACGTCAAATGATAAAGTATGAACTTCTGTAAATTCCGAAAGTTCTTTTTTCAGTTCTGCTAGTCGGTCTTCACGACGTCCGCAAAGAATGATTTTATAGTTGTTATTGGCTAATATTCTTGCTGTTGCTCTGCCAATTCCGCTAGTTGCACCAGTTATTAATGCTATTTTACTCATGGTTTATTGTTTGTAATTGAAATCGTGAATCTTAGATTTCTTGTGTTTTTAAATTTAAATTCTACAATCCGAATTTTGATTAAGCTACAGTATTACCCATACTTTCGGTCCATATTGCAAACCAATCTTCTTTTTCTAATTTTAGTTCTACAGCTTTCATCAGCGATTGTATTCTAGCCACATTTACCGTTCCAGCGATTGGAATAACTTTTGCCGGATGTTGTAAAATCCAGGAAAGCAAAATCGTGTCGGAACCCAAATGGTATTTCGAAACTAAAGTTGCCAATAATTTTTTCAATCTGTGGGTTTGAGGAATGTCTTCTCTGAAAACAAATCCTAGAGGGTTCCATGACATTGGACGAATGTTATGGACTTGCATGTAATCAAAACTTCCGTCAACCATAGGTTCAAAATTAGTCGCCGAAAATTGCACTTGATTATAGCTGATTTCAGTTTTTTGACGGATTAATTCGGTTTGCGAAGAAGTAAAATTAGAAACACCAAAATCTATAATTTTCCCATCCGATTTTAATTTTAGAACAGCCTCCGCAATTTCATCCGCCTGCATCAAAGGGCTGGGTCTGTGAAGCAAAAGCACATCCAGATAATCTGTTTTTAAATTTTTCAATGAATTTTCAACGGACCAAATAATATAGTCTTTTGAATAATCATAGTGTTTTATGGTATTGTTACGATTTTCGGTCAGCATTTGGATGCCGCATTTAGATATCAATTGCATTTTTTCTCTTGCAATCTTGCTTGACGCAAATGCTTTTCCAAATTCGGATTCGGTAGTATAATCACCATATATATCAGCGTGGTCAAAAGTGGTAATTTTGTTTTCTAAACAAATATTAATCATGTTTTCCATTTCTTTGGTATTGAGATTTTTATCCCAAATTCCCCAATTCATGACACCAGCTACAATTGGTGATAATGTTGTTTTACTCATGGTTTTAATTTTTTAATGAAATCGGTGAATCTGCGATTTCAAAGTATATTTTTCAAAGTTCTTAAAAATAAGAAAATTGTATCATAATTCGTCCTTAAAATTAGGGTATTTCTAGAAGTTTTAACCATTTTTTAACATCTTACCTCTAAAAAAAATTTCAATTTGCACTCTCAAAAGCAAGGCATTAAATACAAGGTTTTAAAAATAATAAAATGGAAGAAAATACAGCGACTTTAGACATTAGAGCAATCAATGAAAAAATTGAAAGAGAGAGTGCTTTTATAGACCTCCTCACCATGGAAATGAACAAAGTCATTGTGGGTCAAAAGCACATGGTGGAACGTTTATTAATTGGACTTTTGGGTCAAGGACATATTTTGTTGGAAGGGGTTCCCGGATTAGCAAAAACTTTGGCCATTAATACACTTTCACAAGCTGTTCATGGATCTTTCAGCAGAATACAATTTACTCCTGATTTATTGCCTGCAGATGTTGTGGGAACGATGATTTATAACATAAAGCAAAATGAATTTTCGATTAAAAAAGGACCAATTTTTGCTAATTTCGTCCTAGCGGATGAGATAAATCGTGCTCCTGCCAAAGTGCAATCAGCATTATTAGAAGCCATGCAGGAAAAACAAGTAACTATAGGGGATACCACTTTCAAGTTGGACCGACCATTTTTAGTTCTGGCTACTCAAAACCCAATTGAACAAGAAGGAACATACCAACTTCCGGAAGCGCAGGTCGATCGTTTCATGTTGAAAACAGTTATCGACTATCCAAAAATGGAGGACGAACGCTTAGTTATTCGTCAAAACCTAAAAGGAAGTTATGAAAAAGTAAATCCTGTTGTTACTGTCGAACAAATTTTACGCGCGCAAGAAGCGGTTCGTGAAGTTTATATGGACGAAAAAATTGAGAAATACATTCTTGATATTATTTTTGCGACACGTTACCCGGAGAAATACAAATTAGCCGAATTGAAACCGTTAATCAGTTTTGGAGCTTCGCCACGTGGAAGTATAAATTTAGCCAATGCGGCTAAATGTTACGCGTTTATCAAACGTCGTGGATATGTAATCCCAGAAGATGTTCGCGCCGTGGTTCACGATGTATTGCGTCATAGAATTGGAATTACGTATGAAGCGGAAGCCGAAAACGTCACTTCAGTAGATATCATAAACAAAATCGTAAACGAGATTGAAGTACCTTAAAGTTTGTTTAATGTTTAAAGTTTCAAGTTGTTGTATTACGAACTTGGAACGTTAAATTTTTAAACTTTAAACAAATTAAAAATGGATACAAAAGAGCTTTTAAAAAAAGTACGAAAAATAGAAATCAAAACCCGAAGATTGAGTGATCATATCTTTTCGGGGGAATACCACACTTCTTTCAAAGGACGGGGAATGACTTTCAGCGAAGTACGTCAGTATCAATATGGAGATGATATTCGTGCAATCGATTGGAATGTGACCGCACGTTATAATGAAGCGCATGTAAAAGTTTTTGAGGAAGAGCGCGAATTGACGATGATGTTGATGGTGGATATTTCAGGTTCGGAAAGTTTTGGTTCTAAAAACCAATTCAAGAAAGATATCGTTACTGAAATTGCGGCGACAATGGCTTTTTCAGCTACACAAAACAACGATAAAATAGGTTTGATTTTATTTTCAGATGAAATCGAATTGTATATCCCGCCCAAAAAGGGAAGGTCGCATGTATTGCGCATCATTCGTGAATTGATTGAATTTCAGCCAAAAAGTCAAAAAACAGATATTGCTCAGGCTTTGAAATTTTTATCGGGAACCCAAAAAAAGAAAGCCATTGTGTTTATTATCTCCGATTTCATGTCGGAGGATTACGAACATGTCTTGAAAATCGCTTCTAAAAAACATGATATCACAGGAATAAGAGTATATGATATTCGAGAAGAAAAGATGCCAAATTTAGGAATGGTTTCCATGCTAGATGCCGAAACTGGAGAAATACAATTAGTAAACACAGGTTCTAAATCCGTGCGAATGAATTATGAGAAACTGTATCAGGAAAAAGTAACCTTTTTTAAAGAAACATTCAGTAAATCAGGTTCAGGGGTTGTAAATACCAGAGTGGACGAAAGTTATGTGACTAAATTATTAAGCTATTTTAAATCGAGATAAAGGGTTCAATAATAAAAGATGAAAAAACAATTATACCTACTAATTATACTGCTTTCAACGGCTGTTTTTGCACAACAAAAGCAGGTGATTACAAGTATAGATACGATTAAAAATAAAATTGGTGCCGAATTCAAACTATCAATAAAAACTACTGTAGATACTTCGGCTAAAGTGATTTTCCCTAAGTTGAAAAATTTTGGCGCGCTGGAAGTAATTCAGTCGTATCCTATTGACACCGTTAAAATGGATGGTCGTTATGAATTAATAAAAAAATACGGTTTAACCCAATTTGATTCCGGTAGATATGTTATTCCGAGTATAAAGATTTTTATCAATAGTAAGCCGTTTATGACGGATTCGCTTTTGGTTGAAGTTGCTAATGTTAAAGTGGATACTTTAAAACAAAAAATGTTCGATATCAAGGGCATTGCTGCTGCGGATGATTCATTAGGAAATTGGTGGAAATACCTTCTTATAGTAGGGTTGATTATCGGTCTTGGAGCCTTCATTTATTGGTATATTAAAAAACATCAAAAGAAAAAATTAGAAGCAGAAATTTTCAAAACACCAATTGAAAAAGCGACCAGCTTGCTGAATACTTTGGAAAAGAAAGAACTTTGGCAAAAAGGAGAAGTTAAGGCGTATTATAGTGAATTGACCGATATTGCACGAAATTATATCGAGGAAGCGATTGAAATTCCAGCCATGGAAAGCACGACTTCTGAATTGATTGAAGGGTTAAGAATGGCATCTGTTAAAAAGAAAATGGCACTTTCTCAAGAAACGATTGTAAATCTGGAAAGAGTTTTGAAACAAGCGGATTTAGTGAAATTTGCTAAGTCAAAACCATTGGATTTTGAAATTACCGAAGATCGAAATAAAATTCAAAAAGCTATTTTAACTTTAGACAGTTCGATTCCGGTTGAGGTTCCAGTTGAAGAAGATACTTTGTTGAATGAAGCACAAAGACAAAAACAAATCGAAATTCAACTGCGAAAAAAGAGAAAGAAACGTATTGTTCTCACTATTTCTTCGGTTGCTTTTATATTGGTGGCAACCACCGCTTTTTTCATCATTTTGAAGGGATTCGATTATGTAAAAGATAATATTATTGGTAATCCTACTAAAGAATTATTGGAAGGCGAATGGGTAAAAAGTGATTATGGAAATCCTGGAATAATTATAGAAACACCAAAAGTGCTCAAGAGAGTAGATTTGACCAAGACATTACCCAAAGATGGAATGGCTTTGATTAAAGAAATGCAATCTTTTGCTTACGGAAGTGTTCAAGACAATTTCTACCTTATGGTTTCTACTTTAAAATACAAACAAGAAGGAGAAATTGATTTGGCAAAATCAATGGATGGTGCGTTGCAATCCTTAGAATCTCAAGGAGCTCAAAACATGATTGTCAAACAGGAAGATTTTGAAACCAAAGAAGGAATTAAGGGACTCAAAGCATACGGAACATTTTCGAAAATAGATAGCAATAAAGGCATCAGTGCTAAATTATATTATGAAGCATTACTGTTTAGTCAGGAAGGCGGATTGCAGCAAATTATTATTTTCCATGAAGAAGGGGATGATTATGCCAACCAAATATCAGAACGGGTTTTGAGATCAGTTGAACTAAAACAAGCAAGTAAATAATGGATAAAATCACTTTTTTAAACCCAGAATTTTTTTGGTTGTTTCTTCTGATTCCAGTTGCAATTGCTTGGTTGTTTTTGAAAAAAAATCAGCAATCCGCCACTTTAAAGATCAGTTCCATTCAAGGATTTAAGAACTCCGATTCTTTTTTAGTGAAGCTAAAACCAATTTTGAACGTGTTTCGACTGTTGGCTTTATCGTCATTAATTGTTGCTATGGCAAGACCTAGAACTGTTGATATAAGCAATAAAACAAAAACTACTAAAGGAATTGACATTGTTATGGCAGTCGATGTTTCCGGAAGTATGCTTGCCAAAGATTTGAAACCAAACCGAATGGAAGCGCTGAAAAGAGTGGCCGCTGACTTTGTGGAAGAAAGACCAAATGATAGAATCGGTTTGGTGGTTTATGCTTCCGAAGCGTATACAAAAACTCCGGTGACGAGTGATAAAGCGGTCATTTTGGACGCCATCAACGGGATTAAGTATGATACTGTTTTGCAAGACGGAACTGGAATTGGAATGGGATTGGCGACTGCCGTAAATCGTTTAAAGGACAGTAAAGCCAAAAGCAAAGTTGTTATTCTTTTAACCGATGGTGTAAATAATGCAGGATTTATCGAACCAGAAACGGCTTCTGATATTGCGAAACAATATGGGATTAAAGTATATACCATAGGAATTGGTAGTAACGGAATGGCGATGTTTCCTTACGCTGTCGCTCCAAATGGCCAGTTTTTATTTCAAATGATGAAAGTGGAAATCGACGAAGCCTTATTGAAAAGTATTGCCAGAAAAACGGATGGAAAATATTTTAGAGCAACAAGCAATACTAAATTGGCCGAAATTTATGCTTCCATCAATAAACTGGAAACAACAGAAATTGAAGAGTTGAAATTCTACGATTATGATGAAAAATTTAGACCATTTGTATGGTTTGCCGGTTTTTTATTATTGGCAGAAATTGGAATGAGAAAAACAGTTTTTAAAAGCTTTATATAATGACAGTTGCAGTCGCATTTCAGTCGTAAACTGAAAGCTGTGACTGAAAACTGCGACTAATAGTAAAAAATGGAATTAGACGAAAAAAAATATTTATATCTACTTTTTATACTACCCTTCGTAGTGTTGGTTTTTCTAGTTAATTTATATTGGAAAAGAAAAAAACAGCGTCAATTTGGTGATTTGGAACTGGTAAAAAGACTTAGCCCTGAAAGCTCTGTTTTTAAACCTGTTTTGAAGTTGGTATTGCTGCTTTTGGCGTTGGTTGGAATTATTTTTGGATTGGTAAATCCAAAAATAGGGACTAAAATGGAAACCGTAAAACGAGAAGGAATTGATATTGTTTTTGCAATGGATGTTTCCAAAAGTATGCTTGCTGAGGATGTAGCGCCTAACCGATTGGAAAAAAGTAAGCAAATCGTTTCTCAAATTATTAATCAGCTGGGAAGTGACAGAATAGGAATAGTGGCGTATGCCGGAAGTGCTTTTCCCGTTTTGCCTGTTACTACGGATTACAGCGTAGCCAAAATGTTTTTGCAAAGTATGAACACTGATATGGTTTCATCTGTGGGGACTTCATTGGATGACGCGATAAAATTATCGTCCACGTATTATGATGATAAAAAAACCAGTAAGCTGCTAATTTTGATTTCAGATGGAGAGGATCATTCTGACGGAGCTGCAGCTGCTGCAGAGGAGGCCAATAAATTAGGGATAAAAATTATTACCATTGGTGTTGGAACTGAAAAAGGAAGTACGATTCCATTGAAAAGAAATGGCGTTGTTGAAGGCTTTAAAAAAGACAATAACAATCAAGTTGTTATAACTAAATTGAATCAAGCGGCTTTGATTGCCATTGCAAAAGCTACTAAAGGCGGCTACGTAAATGGGAATAGTACCAAAGACGTGATTGATTATATCAAAAACACTTTGGATAAAATCCAAAAAACAGAATTTGAAGCTACGGAAATGGCTGATTTTCAATCGCAATTTCAATGGTTTTTAGCATTCGCTTTTTTGCTGTTATTTGTTGATATTTTCCTTTTAGACAGAAAAACAAGTTGGGTAAATAAAATGAATTTATTTAACGAAAATAAATAAAATATAAAGTGCCGCGTAGTTAAAAATGGCTCCATCGCCGATGCTGTTAAAAAAATTTACGCAGACATTTACATTTAAAAATAAAATGAAGAAAATAATTTTACATCTGTTACTGCTTTTTTCTTTTGTTGCAAACGCGCAACAAAAGGATAGGATATTGCCTAAAGCTAACGAGGAATATGCCGAAAATAAGTTTGTCGATGCTGAAGCGGATTATAGAATTTCAAATTCAAAATTTCCGAATAGAAGTGCGGCGTCTTATAATTTAGGGAATTCAATTTATAAGCAAAACCAGCCATCAGAAGCCAAATTTGCTTTTGCCAAAGCATTGAAAAACTCAAAATCGAGAACAGAAAAACACAAAGCATTTCACAATTTGGGAAATGTTTTCATGAAAGAAAAGGATTATACTCAAGCGGTGGACGCTTATAAAAATGCCTTGCGAAACGATCCTTCGGATGAGGAAACACGTTATAATTATGCTTTGGCAAAAAAAATGCTAAAGGAAAATCCTCCTAAGGATGATAAGAAAGACGACAAGAAAAAGGATAAGAAAGACGATAAAAAGGACGACAAGAAAAAGGATAAAGATAAAAAAGACGATAAGAAGGATAAAGATAAGGACAAGAAAGACGATAAAGGAGACAAAGATAAAGACAAGAAAGATCCAAAACAGGATGAAAAAGGGGAGCCAAAACCGATGCCCGGAGGAATATCTAAACAAAGGTTAGAAAGTCTTTTGAATGCGGTGAATAAGGAAGAGAAAAAAGTTCAAGATAAAGTTAATGCCCAAAAAGTAAAAGGAAAATCAGTTCAAACGGATAAAGATTGGTAAGTCAATTAAGATATTTTAAAATGAAAAGATTTATAGTAGCGATTCTTTTAATAATAGGCACCTCACTGAGCGCTCAAGTACAATTTGAAGCCAAAGTAAGTAAAACTACGCTAGGCCTAAACGAAAGACTTCGTATCGATTTTATAATGAATGTTGATGGGGATAATTTTGTGCAGCCAAATTTTGATGGATTTAGAATTATTGCAGGTCCAAGCCAGCAGGTGAGTCAATCGTGGGTAAACGGAAGAAGTTCTTTTGAGAAAGTATATTCGTATTACCTTTTGCCAAATCAAAAAGGTACATTAGTAATTAGGCCAGCTACGATAGAATTCAATGGACAAGTTTATAGAACTGCGGCTATTAGAATAAATGTTACGGCAGCGACCGCGCAACCTAGAGATCCAAATGACACTCAGGTTTCGGCAGAAGGCAATCTTTATCTTATTGCTGATGTTTCTAAAACTAATCCGTACATCAATGAACCAATTACGGTTATCTATAAATTGTATTTTAACAATATTGGGATTTCTAATTCTACAGAAGCTAGCAAGCCAAAATACAATGATTTTTGGAGTCAGGATATACCAATAAAACAATTAGTTGCAGAAGAAGGACTTTTTAAAGGGGAAAAATATCGTTATATTGTTTTGAAAAAAATTGTGTTATACCCTCAAAAATCAGGGAAACTCACTATTGAGCCTTTGTCGCTGGATATTGCTGTACAGTTACCTTCAAACCAAAGAGATATGTTTGGTCGTGTAGTTGTTACTGAAGGAAATAAAAGAGTTTCTGCAGGAACAAAAATAATAAATGTTAAGCCACTCCCAGAAGCTGGAAAACCAGAAGATTTCTCTGGCGCTGTTGGTAATTTTGATTTCAAAGTAACGCCAACAAAAACCAATTTAAAAAATGGAGAAAGTCTTGATTTGGTTGTCAGTGTAACTGGAAAAGGGAATATGAAATTATTCAGTTTGCCAAAACCAATTGTGCCTAATGCGCTCGAAATGTATGACGCCGTTCATAGCGAACAAGTTGACACGCCGCTTTCAGGAATGGTTGGGAAGGTTTCAGACAGTTATACCATTGTCCCACAATACAAAGGGAATTATCCAATAAAACCATTAAAATTTTCTTATTTTGATTTGGGGTCAAAAACATATAAAACCCTAAGTTCTTCCGAAATAATGATTAATGTTCTCGATGGACCAACCGCTGCTGTAGCTTCAAATTCAGGGAGTGACAAAAATAAAATTGATAAAGTTGAACAATTTAAAGATATCAAGTTAAAAACGAAGATTTTAAAAATAAATAAGCAAGATTTCTTTGGCTCTAATTTATATTTAGGCTTGTTATTTTTACCTTTTTTAATTCTTCCTGTGATTGTATTGCTTAAAAAGAAAAAAGAAGCACTTGATGGAGATGTTACTGGTAACAGAATAAGAATGAATAATAAATTGGCCAAAAAATATTTATCGGAAGCCAAAAAACAAATCAACAACAAAGAATTGTTTTACATAGCTCTTGAAAAAGCCATGCATAACTTCTTGAAAGCTAAATTGCATATTGAAACCTCAGAAATGAGTAAGGATAACATTCAGGAACTTTTATTGTCTAGAAATGCTAATCCCGGAGCGGTAAATGATTTCATTGCATTGACTGAAAACTGCGAAGTGGCACGTTATGCGCCATCGTCAAGTGTTGCTATACAACAGGATTTTGACAAAGCCGTTTTAATTATTTCAGACTTAGAAAAACAGATATAATTTTAGATTTACGATTTTAGATTTACGAATAGTTTATCGACAACTTATACCATTAAAATGAAAAACATAGTTTATATATTATTACTGACAACCCAGATTTTCTTTGCCCAAAGCGGTTTTGATACAGGGAATGAATTGTATAAAAATGGGAAATACGAACAGGCTGCCATAGCCTATGAAAGCATATTGAAAGACAATAAACAATCGGCGGAACTGTATTTCAATCTTGGGAATACCTACTATAAATTGAATAAAGTGGCGCCCTCGATTTATAATTATGAAAAAGCATTAGTGCTTAATCCCAGTGATAGAGAAAGCGCTAACAACCTTAAATTTGCTCAAAAAAGAACTATTGACGAAATTAAAACAGTGCCAAAAGTAGGTTTTGGAAAGTTGCTTCGTGATTTCACTGGAATCTGGCATTACAATACTTGGGCTTGGATTTCAGTAGTATTAGCGACTTCTTTTCTATTGTTTTTTGTGGGTTACTATTTTTCACAAACGACGATGCTCAAAAGAATTTTCTTTTTGGGAATGTTTGTACTTGTTTTTCTGGTTTTTATCAGTATTTTCGGGGCTATTTTTGAAAAAAGCCATTTTGATAATGAAAAACCCGCTATTGTTTTTGCCGAAATTGCTGAGGTCAGAACCGAGCCGCAAAAGGCTAGTTCCATTATTATTGTGTTGCATGAAGGAACAAAAGTCTTTTTACAGGAAAAAGCAGATAATTGGAAAAAAGTGCAGTTAACGGATGGTACTGAAGGTTGGATTGAAAGCAATACCATTAAGGAAGTGAAGTAGTATTAGGGTTTTTTCCCAAATCTTCTAGAACAGTTTCAGTTTTTCTGGATTGCAAATTTAAGTTCTTGTACTTTTTTCGACGGTGAGACTTTATAAATATTTCTAAAATGAATTATTTTTTGGATTCCTTTTTGTAAATTTGGATATACAGAATAACAAAAAAATTGTCAGCTTTTTTAGGAAAGAACAATATTAAATTGGAATAAAGATGGTAACACCAACCTTAGAATTGTTGACTAAAAAATTAAAAGATGCACCTCAAAGCATCTTAGAAAGAGTCATGGGATATGTCGATGCGCTGATTGATATAGAAAATAAAGAATCATATACTATATCTAAAACACAACAAAAAATTCTTGACAGTCAATTAAACTCAGACAAAAGCCTTTATAATGATGCAGATAAATTATTTTCTGATTTAAAAAGCAAGTATGAGTTATAAGATTATTGTTTCGCCAATAGCCTAAAAAAACATAGAAGATGCAGTTGAATTTTACATCTATAAAGCCAGTAAAAAAGTAGCTCTTGATTTTTTGAAAGATTATAGAAAAACATACCAAGCATTAAAAATTAATCCGTTGCATCAATTTCATGATGTTAATTACCGATTCCTACCTTTTAGTAAATTTCCTTATGTGGCTTTTTTCATTGTAGATGAATTATCGAAAACTGTTTTTTTGAATGCTATATTTCACACTTCTCAAGAACCTGATAGTTGGAAAAAAGAAAATAAATAGTTATTTTTTATTTGATTAAAAAAGATTGTTGATTTGCATTTAATAATTAGACAACTTTCAGTCTTTATTGAAAGTTTTAAGCCCAAGCATTTTTATTAGGCTAACCTTTCTTCTTCAAGTCATCATACCATTTTTCTAGTGAAGGAAAAATATAGCCAGCTGTTTTTTGAATTGGATTGTAAAATAAGGAACGATCCAAAGCTTCTTTCTTGGCCAAATAGTTATGGAAGTTTATTTTTTCGAAAATAGTAAAAACAACGCTAACTATCAACACGGTTTTCAGTACTCGAAACACACCACCACCCAATTTGTTTAACCACCCCAGAAAAGCTAAATTGTTGACTTGAGTAAGGACTTTTGCCAATATTGAAATTCCAATCACAACGGCAATAAATGTAAAGACAAAGGCAGCAACCTGAATAGTATGCGGATTCCAGTGCACAAACCCTTCAAGTATATTTTTCATAAATGAAGAAAATTTTACTGCAAAATAAATTCCAATCAGTAATGAAAGCAGTGAAGCCAATTCGATAAAAAGACCGTTTCTAATTCCTTTAAACAAAGCCAAAGCGAATAAAGCCCCCAAAATAATATCTATGAATTCCATGGTGATGTAGTAAAATAAATAAAAGTACAAATATAAAAGAATTGTGATTATCAATTGCCAATTTTCAAGTTCTTATCTTTGCCAAAATAATTTTAGAATTCAGATTGCAGAGTTGTGATTTAAAAACATCCTAATTGCGACTTCAGCTCAAAATCTAAAATCTAAAATCTAAAATCCTAAATTAAAAAATGTCAAGAGACACACAACTTAAAGAACGCTGGGAACAGCTTGTAACGATACTTTCCGATCAATTTTCACAAGGAGAAGATTTAGATTTAGACTCCATTATTTACTTAATCGGGGTGCAGGAACTAGGGAAAGTGCACAATGAATACAAAAAAGACGAGAAACTAAACCTCATGCACATCGCAATTTGTCGATTATTAGAGCCCTACGGTTTCTATGAATTCGAATTTTTTGATGAGGACGGTTGGCCACACTACAAGGTCAAAGAGGAGTTGCCACCACTAAAAGCGGGGGAACAATCGGTTTTAATGAAGGAAGCCATTGTTAATTATTTCCTCGAAAGAGAACTTATAGAATAGTTTTTAGTCGCAGTCACAGTTTTCAGTCACAATGTTCTGAAAACTGCGACTGCGACTGTTTACTTTCAACTAAAAATTAACTAGATTTGCACTCTCAATTATTGGATGAAAATGATAGACAAGATAAAAGAATATATCGGCGAAGCACAAGCTTTTACAACACAAAATACTGCAGAATTAGAAACATTCCGAATCAAATTCTTAGGAAGCAAAGGACTTTTAAAAGAACTTTTTGCCGAATTTAAGAATGTTCCTAATGACCAGAAAAAAGAATTTGGACAGGTAATTAACTTGCTAAAAACATCTGCCGAAGAAAAAGTAAAAACCATCCAGGAATCTTTAGAAAGTAAAGAAGAAAGTAAAGGGTTTTATGGCGATTTAACGCGTTCTTCTGAGCCGATAACCATTGGTTCCCGTCACCCCATTTCATTGGTAAAAAACCAAATCATAGATATCTTTTCAAACATTGGTTTTAACGTTTCTGAAGGTCCGGAAATTGAAGACGATTGGCATAATTTCACCGCATTAAACTTACCGGAATACCATCCGGCGCGTGACATGCAGGACACGTTTTTCATACAAACAAATCCCGATATTTTGTTGCGCACGCACACTTCATCCGTACAAGTACGTTACATGGAGAACAACAAACCGCCTATTCGAACGATTTCTCCGGGAAGAGTTTTCCGTAATGAAGCCGTATCGTCCCGTTCGCACTGTATTTTTCATCAAGTGGAAGGATTATACATCGATAAAGACGTTTCTTTTGCTGATTTGAAACAAACGCTTTTGTATTTCACCAAAGAGATGTTCGGAAAATCAAAAATCCGTTTACGCCCATCTTACTTTCCATTTACGGAACCAAGCGCTGAGGTTGATATTTATTGGGGACTAAAAACCGAAACCGATTACAGAATCACCAAAGGAACCGGTTGGTTAGAAATCATGGGTTGTGGAATGGTCGATCCAAATGTTTTGAAAAACTGTGGCATCAATCCTGATGAATACAATGGTTTTGCATTCGGAATGGGAATCGAAAGAATCGCAATGTTGCTATATCAAATCGGCGATATCCGTATGTTCTACGAAAATGACGTTCGTTTCCTTGAGCAATTCAAATCAAGTATATAAGAGTTATAAATTATATTTTTAGGAGCTATTTCCAGCTATCCGTTGCAATCTTTTTTGAGGCAAAAAGCCTCGAAAAAGGATTTTCACTGCTATCTGGGCTATGCATTTAGGTTGACAAGAAATTTAAGTTTTTAATACTAAATATTAATAAAAAATGAATGAAGAGATTGCTTCATTCTTGGCAATAACATGAAAAAAGACATCGTCATCCCCGAAGTGGAAAACGTTTTCCTAGCTGCAGTTCAAGAATGGAGCGACGATTTCATGGAAAAAGTCTGGTACGCCTATTTGATAAATGACAGTGATTTTCTGATTGAAAGTGTTATGGTGGTTTCCAAAGCTTTTGGAACTATTGACGGCGAAATGAAAAAAACATCGCTTTTACGTCATGCTTTTGTAGAGGTTCCGCCGGTTTCTGTGATGAAGATCGAAATGATTGAAAAAAGTGTTTTGGCACTCAACAATGAATTCATGTTGACTTTTTTCATTGGAGACAAATTATACGATAAAAAATATATTTTCAAAGCGCATTCCATCAACGAGGACTTCGTTGAAGAAGTACCTATTTTATTTGTTGACGGCGTTATTATGAGGTAAATTAGTGATTGTTGGGTCTTTTATTTTTGGCTTTCCAATTAAAATAACCCATAATAAATATACTAACGGCACGAATAAAAAAACCCGATTTTGATACCTGTTTTAAAAAGAGATTTCTTTTATTTCAAATAGAATCGTAAAAACGGTTGTAAAAATCCCCCAGCCACAAGCTGTTAAAATCTGATATTTCCATCTTTTGGTTATAGTGGTTGACTTATTGATTTTGTTGTTTTAGTTTGGCTTTCCAAGTAAAATATCCTAAAACAAATATCCCTACAACTATATAGGCCGCGGCACGAATATAAAAACCAGGCTTAGATACTTGTTCTAAAAAAGGGATTTCTTTAATTTCGAATAAGACATTGAAAACCGTCATAAATACACCCCAAATCCCACCCATTTTAATCTGATATTTCCATCTTTCGCTCATACTGCTATTTTTTCACTTGTTGCTTTTTTCTTCCATTTAATGTAACCTATTATGAAAATACCAGCCAAGAGAAAATACGTGAATCTAACGATGCTTACTTTAGAAAAAAAAACATCTTGAAAAGGCATTCCGGTTAAGTCAACCAAATCCATTGCAAGCGCCATAAAAACTCCCCAACCACCTCCAGTTTTAATCTGATATTTCCATCTTTCGCTCATGAACTGCTTGTTGTTTACTTATTAAATTGGTAGCTAAGTTAATCCAGTTTGTCAGTCAGTTTTTTAAACACAGATTTCGCATCCTGACCCTCATATAAAATAGCGTAAACGGCATCTATAATTGGAGTTTTGGCGCCATAACCCTGATTGAGTTTATAAGCGCTTTTTACGGCATAATATCCTTCGGCAACCATGCTCATTTCCATCATCGCCGCTTTCACGGTATACCCTTTACCAATCATATTCCCAAACATTCTATTTCTGGAGAAAATGGAATAACCCGTTACCAATAAATCGCCTAAATAAGCCGAATCATTAATGTTACGTTTCATTTTATGGACTTTCTTAATGAATTTTTTCATCTCGCGAATTCCATTACTCATCAATACCGATTGGAAATTGTCGCCATAACCCAGACCATGTGCCATTCCTGCTGCAATAGCATAAATGTTTTTTAACATGGCTGCGTATTCCGTTCCTATAATATCGTCAGTGATCTTGGTTTTTATGTAATTTCCTGATAGATTTTTAGCCACAACTTTTGCTTTTTCTTCATCACCGCAAGCTATGGTAAGATAAGATAATCGCTCCATAGCCACTTCTTCTGCGTGACAAGGTCCAGTAATAACGCCAATGTTATAATAAGGAATGTCATATTGTACATGAAAATGCTCGCCCACGATCAAACTTGTTTCAGGAACAATTCCTTTAATCGCTGAAAAAATAATCTTATCCTTCAAAGAAACGGTTAGTTTTTCCAATTCTGCATTTAAAAATGCCGACGGAATAGCAAAAATGATATAATCAGCGTAAGCTACAGCCTCATTTATATCATTAGTAAGTTTAAGTTTTTTGGTGTCAAATTCAACTGAACTTAAGTAATTTGGATTGTGTTTGTAGGTTTTAATGTGTTCAATAGCAGCATCATTGCGCATGTACCACGAAATTTCTGAAAGATTTACACACAACATTTTTGCAATCGCTGTTGCCCAACTTCCACCACCAATCACTGCGAATTTTATACTTTCGGCCATCTTTTTTATTAAATTTAATCAAAAGTACTTAAAAAACCATTGATTAAGCAAATAAAATTTAAACAGAAACCTTAGAGTTTTAGCGGTTTCAGGATGTAGCAATCACAACAACTTAGAATTATTCAAAACATTTATATTTTTTAACGCAATATGCGCAACAAATTTTCGTTATAAGTAATTATAAATTAGTTATTTAACGAATATAATGAAAATTGAGTTAGTTAGTTTTGTTTTATTATTTTAAAAGGCGTTCCCCATTATATAGGAGAACGCCTTTTTAATTTGATTCTGATTAAAGTTAAATCAGTCTCTATGCAATAGAATTAATAACTCATTTCCACAATTTCTTTTACTTTTTCTAAAGTGACATTCTGTTTTTCACCTAAAGCTTTCCATTCTCTTTGTTCAAAACGATTTACAATAAAATCAGCTGTTTTTTCAAAGTCTTTTGTGTAGTCTGATAATTTAGTATCCATTCCCATGGTATGGAAAAATTCAACTGTTTTATTGATTGCCTCTTTAGCGATTTCATCGTCAGTTCCAGTTAAATTAAAAATACGTTTTCCGTATTGTGCTAATTTTCCTTTTTTGGTTTCAAACATTACTCGGTATAAGTTCGGTCCAACTACTGCTAAAGTTCTGGCGTGGTCGATTCCGTATAAAGCCGTTAGTTCATGACCAATCATATGTGTTGCCCAATCTTGAGGAACTCCTTTTTGGATTAATCCATTTAAAGCCATGGTACAACTCCACATAAAATTAGAAGCTAAAGCATAATCTGTTGGGTTTCTCACCACTTCTGGACCTACTTGGATCAAAGTTTGTAGAATTCCTTCAGCAAATCGATCCTGAAGATAACCTTCATGCGGATAAGTCAAGTACTGTTCTAAAACATGTGTGTAAGCATCAACAACACCATTTTGCAATTGTCTTTTTGGTAACGAAGCAATAACTGTTGGATCACAAATCGAGAATTTCGGAAACAAAGCACTTCCGCCAAACGCTAATTTTTCTTGTGTCGCTTCAATAGTTACAACCGCTCCAGAGTTCATTTCGCTCCCCGTTGCCGGTAAAGTTAGAATTGTTCCAAACGGAATCACTTTAGATAGGTCTTTAATCAACAATCTTTTTTGAAGAATATCCATTGGATTACCCTCAAAATGAGCAGCTGCCGAAATGAATTTCGTACCGTCAATTACAGAACCACCACCAACAGCAAGGATAAAATCAATTTTTTGTTCCTTAACAATTGCTACCGCTTTCATTAATGTTTCAAAATGAGGATTTGCTTCGATTCCGCTAAATTCCACGATTTCAAAACCTTTTAAATTATTAAGTACTTGTTCGTGGATTCCATTTTTAAAAATGCTTCCACCACCATACGCCAATAATATTTTTGCTCCTTTTGGAACTAAAGTCGATAATTTTTCAATCTGCCCTTTCCCAAAAACCAAGTTGGTAGGATTGTATAATTCGAAATTTAACATGGTATTATTTTTTTGAATTTAATTGTAGTAATAATTTCTCAGCTACTAATTTAGAGGAAGCTGGATTTTGACCGGTGATCAATAAACCATCTTCAACTGCATAAGGCTGCCAATCTCCTATTTTTGAATAAGTCGCCCCATTCGATTGTAATGCATCTTCTAATAAAAACGGAACAACTTTAGTTAATCCAACTGCTTCTTCTTCTGTATTAGAAAAACCAGTTACTTTTTTACCTTTTACTAAGAATTCGCCATTTACTTTTACATTTTTAAGCGCTCCTGGGGAATGACAAACAAAAGCCACTGGTTTTTTGTTAGTATAAAAAGATTCAATTAATGCGATTGAGTTTTTATCCTCGGCTAAATCCCAAAGTGGTCCATGACCTCCAGGATAAAAAACAGCATCGTAATCAGCTTGATTGACATCAGCTAATTTTTTTGTGTCTTTCAGTTTAGCAAGAACTGCTGTGTCTTTATCCAATCTTTTTGTGTCTTCTGTTGCTGCAGATGGATCTTCGCTTTTTGGATCGATTGGAGGTTGTCCTCCTAGTGGAGTTGCAATATCAATCAAAACTCCTTTATCGGCTAGTTCGTAATATGGAGCTGCAAATTCTTCTGTCCAATATCCTGTTTTTTCCCCTGTGTTACCTAGTTTATCGTGACTGGTAAGAACAAATAATACTTTTTTCATAACTTTTTTATTTTGTTTCTGTGCAGTTGCAGTGATACAACTTACGGTTAATGTTATAATGGTAAATAATGCAATTTTTTTCATTTCTTATTATGTTTATACAAATTTACGGCGAATATGTTATTAGTAAAAATAATTTAAATTATGTTTGTGATAAATATATTTATATCATGGTCAATTTGGAATGGTACAGAACATTTAAATCAGTTTATAAAAATGGAAATTTTTCTTTGGCAGCCAAAGAACTTTTTATTAGTCAACCTGCTGTTAGTCAGCAAATATCAATGTTGGAAGCGCATGTAGGTTATAAACTTTTCAATCGAAAGTCTAAAGGCGTTGAACCAACGGAATACGCTAAGTTACTAAATAATTTAATCATTGAGGCATTAGACCGATTAGAAAATGTAGAAAACGGTTTTCGGGCCAAAGCGTTCAATGCCAACAGATTAATTTCTATCGGAATCTCCAAACATTTCATGATTAGCTTAGGAAGTGCCTTGCTTTCAAAATTTGAATTTATAGATTTCAGTTTTCATGAAAACGATACGCTTTTTGAATTGGTCGATTCTAAAAAACTCGATTTTGCCATAGTTACTAAACAATACGACACTTTTGACACCATTCAAAAAAAAGTCGGTGAAATCAAACAAATTATCGTGGGTTCTAGCAATATTGATGCTTCGGAATTAAAAACAAAAATCAGAAGTAAAGATTTTGTAGCCATCGAACAATGGTTAAACGAACAAAAATGGTTTAGTTATGATGCCAGAATTCCGCATATCAAATTATTTTGGCTGCATGTGTTTAACAAAAAAAGACCTTCGATGGTTCCAAATTATATTATTCCTTCTGAATACGAAATGATAAACATACTTGCTGAAAATACAGGAATTGCAGTTGTTTGGGATATTAATGCACAACCTTTTATTCGAGATAAAAAAATACAATTGTTGTGGAACAGCAAGCAAATGCCTACCACGGAAGTTTTCCTATTATCTGGTAAAAATGATAATTTAAGTGCGATTTTCGAAAAAATTGAAGTGGAATTAAAAGATACTTTGAAATAGTTACCTCCTGTAAAAATTATTATGGTCAATATATTCCCAAACTTTATTAGGTAAAAGCGGCTGAATATTTTTCCCGTTTTTAATGTTTTCTCTAATGAAAGTGGATGATATCTCTACAACAGGAGCATCAATCATGTGAACTCTCTTATGGTTTCTGAATTCCAAATTTTCTGTTTCCAATGATATTGCTTCACCTTTTCGTACTTTGGCGTCGAGTCTAGGATAAACATAAATATCGTAATTGGCTAAAATAGCTTCGTAGTTTTTCCATTTGTGCAACGACCTCAGATTGTCTTCGCCCATGATCAAGGAAAATTCATAATTGGGATATTTCTCCTGCAAATGAACTAATGTATTCACCGTATAATTAGGTTGCGATAACTTAAATTCAATGTCCGAAGGTTTAATTTTCGGGAAATCTTCTGTGGCAAGATAGACCATTTGTAAACGGTGGTAATCGTCGAGCAAAGTACTTTTTTTCTTCAAAGGATTGTGCGGCGTAACCACCATCCAGACTTGGTCTAAATCCGCATGCTCTGCCATGTGATTGGCAATAATGAGATGCCCAACATGAATGGGGTTAAACGTTCCGAAATAAAGTCCTATTTTCATAAACAATCCTTATTTGAAATATCACAGATCTCCACAAATTAAAGAAAACGGTGTTAACTGGTGAAAGTCGTGTTTATTCTTTCACAAAGTTTTTCACCAATTGATAGGCTTCTTCTAAAGCAATGTCCAAATCGTAGTTTTTTATGACAACATCAAACTGAGGGGCAGTTGCCAATTCAACAGAGGCTTTAGCAATTCGCATGTTGATTTTATCGTCACTTTCAGTAGAGCGTTTTTTCAAACGAATTTTCAATTCATCAATGCTTGGTGGTTTAACGAAAACGGCTAACGTTTCATCAGGAAATTTGTGTTTAATTCGCAATCCGCCAGATACATCAATATCAAAAATTACATTTTTTCCTTTGGCCCAGATGCGTTCCACTTCACTTTTTAGCGTTCCGTAAAAGTTATCGCGGTACACTTCTTCCCATTCCAGAAAGTCTTCGTTCTTGATGTGTTTTTTGAACTCTTCGGTAGACATGAAATAATAATCTTTTCCGTTTACCTCTTCACCTCGCGATTCGCGCGATGCTGCCGAAATCGAAAATTCCAGATTCAAATCTTCTTTTTCTAATAAATGCCTAACGATGGTCGTTTTTCCAGACCCCGAAGGTGCCGAAAACACTATTAATTTTCCTCCTGTGCTCATTGTTGTTATTTTTTTAGATGTGATCAATCACTTCTAATTTTTATGCAAAAAGACGCGATGAATCGCGTCTCTACTTACTATTTTTATAAAACATTCAAAACCTGTTCTTTGATTTTTTCCAATTCGTCTTTCATCTGAACGACTAACTTCTGCATTTGTGCATGGTTGGATTTAGAACCCATAGTGTTGATTTCACGTCCCATTTCTTGGGTTATAAAACCTAATTTTCTACCATTGGCTTCGGTTCCATTGATGGTTTCCAAGAAATAATCCAAGTGATTCGTCAAACGCACTTTTTCCTCAGTGATGTCTAATTTTTCTAAATAATAAATCAGTTCTTGTTCGAAACGATTTTCATCTACATTCACTTTAAGTTCTGAGATTGCAGTTTGCAAACGGTCTTTTATCGCTTGAACGCGTTCTGGATCAAGAGCTAAAGCTTCCGTCATATATTGACGAATGTTGCCAATTCGCAATTGAAATTCTTTTTCTAATGACATTCCTTCATCTCTTCTAAAAGTCAAGATGTTTTGCAACGCTTCTTCGATAACGGTTTGGATTTGTATCCAATCGTTTTCATCGATTTCATCACGTTCTATTTTCATGGTATCCGGCATGCGAATTGCCATTTTCATCAATTCGGTTTCATCAGCGTCAGCATATACCTCTCTCAACTGATTGATATAGCCTTTTACAATAGGCACATTCACTTTCGTAGAAGTTTGTTCCGCGGTACTTTCGATAAAAATAGAAAAATCTACTTTTCCTCTTTCCAGTTTTAAGGCTATTTGGTTTCTTAAACCCAATTCCATTTCGCGGTACAGTGAAGGCATTCGCACATTCAAATCCAAACCTTTACTGTTTAAGGATTTTACTTCTACTGTGATTTTTTTGGTTGGTAATTGCAAAGTTGCTTTCCCAAAACCCGTCATTGATTGTATCATATAATTTTCTAAAAGAGGTCAAAGATAATGAAAAGTATTCAGTGTTCAGTACTCAGTTTTCAGTCGCAGTCTCAGTTTTCACGTCCAGTCTCCCCTCGTTCGCAGGGGACTGTGGGGAGGATACCAGATAAACTCCCGCGAATATTAAAACAGCCGAAACAATTTTCACCCAACTCAATTCGTCTTTGCCCAAGCTTATCGCAAAAATAGTTGCGAAGAGCGGTTGTAAATAAATAAAAACGGCAACAGTCGTTGGTTTTAATTCTTTCATCGAAAGCAAATTGAGCAGATAGGTCAGAAAGGTAGAAAAAACTACTACGAATGCTATTTTCCAGCCAATAACTGTTGGGACTATTGCCCAATCTACAGCATCAAATTGGCTCCAGCCAAAAGGTAAAACCATAATAAATCCGAATAAATAAATCCATTTCACAAAGGTAAATGCATTGTATTTATCCATTAATTTCTTGACGATAATCAGGTAAAATCCATAGGAAATAGCGTTGACCAAAACCAGGAAATTTCCCAAACCTGCATTGGTGGCGCTGCCGATGGATTTTCCATAAAGAATAAGAAAAGCCGTTCCTATTAAGCCAAGAACGATTCCCAAAACCATACGGTTTTTCATGCGTTCTTTCATGATAATTGCCGAAAGCGCTAAAACAATCATTGGTGTTGAAACCATAATTACCGCAGCGCTAATAGGAGAAGTAAGGCTTAACCCTTTGAAAAAAGTAAGCATATTAAAAGCCACACCAAAGAATGCAGCGGCAATAATTCGAGGAAAATCATTGAGTGTTATTTTTTCTTTTGGCATAAAAAGCCAAACCAGCCAAAACAAAATCATGGAACCACCAGCACGTAATAGGATAAAGCCGTAGGCGTCAATATACAATGGCATCACATCTTTGGCGATAGTAAACGTAACGCCATAAATCAAGGAAACTAATGTGGCGCCAAGCAGCGCGAGATTTCTTCTTGACATTAACTCAAAGCTTTCGTTACCTGAAGCATATTTTGCTGGGTATTTCCAATGTAGATTTTATCGTTGATGATGAAAACGGGACGACTCAAAAACGTATAATGTTCCAGAATGTATTTTTTGTAATCATCTTCGGTCAAGGATTTATTTTTTAAATCCATCGATTTATAAAGGACTGCTTTTTTACTGAAAAGCGCTTCATAACTTCCAGAAAGCTCACGCATTTGTTCCAGCTCTTCCACAGTAATTGGATCTTGTTTGATGTCGTGAAACTTAAATTCATGTTCTTTCGGTAATGATTTTATAATTTTTCGACACGTATCGCAGGAAGCGAGATAATATATTTTATCCATAATAGAGTATGATTTCTTTGTGCAAAGAAAAATCATTTGATGCGGAAAATGATTATTTTTATCAAAAAATTCCAAATCATATAAAAATGAATCAAACATTCGATATTACCAGAACAAGTAGAAAAATCTTGTCCCAAATGTTGCAAAATTACACTTTGGAACAATTAAATAAAATACCGGAAGGATATAACAATAATCTCATCTGGAATATCGCCCACGTCGTTGTCGTGCAGCAAATGTTGACGTACAAATTATCGGGTTTGCCAATGATGATTTCGGACGAAATGGTAGAAAAATACAAAAAAGGAACCAAACCGGAACACATCGCTACTCAAGCCGAGGTAGATGAAATTCTATCGTTGCTTTCTCAAACAATCGACCAGACCGAAGCGGATTTCAGTAATGAATACTTCAAAAATTACAGTGAATATCCCACATCGACCGGTTTTGTTTTAAAAAGTGCTGCTGACGCTATGGCTTTTAACTATTTTCATGAAGGGCTACATATCGGGATTATAATGAGTCTTCGTAAGTTTATTTAGGGCTTTTATAGGGAGCTAATCCCGCTATTCATTGCAATCTCTCACCCGCAACCCTTTTTTTTCAAGGCATAAAAGGAGCTTCCTTTGGTCGCTCTTTTCTGTCAGAAAAAAAATAGAACTGTACGAAAGAGGATTTTCACTTTTATCGATTATAAGGGATTCATTATTTCCAAAATATTTATCCCCAAACGTGTCATTCTGACGAAGGAAGAATCTCCATTACGTGAGCAACTTGATGAGATTCCTCATTCTTCGGAATATAAAGCGAGAAAGAATGGTTTCCTCCGCAAAGTTTCCAACGTTGAAGATGTGATTTCAGTCTCAAACTATAAACCTAATTAAAGAAGATTGTATATTATGGCAAAAGGACCCGAAAAAAACACTAAAAACAAGGCTTTACATACCAAATTGCTCAATAGAAAAAAGTCTAAACTACAAGAAGAGAAAAAAGAAAAAGCAGCACGTTTGAAAGCTTTGGTTACAAAAATGAATCAGAAAAAGAATAATGACTAATCTGAGGCTACAGAAATCACAAAATTTTTTTGATAATTAGTGAAATTTTTGGGTAATAAAAGCTTGACCTTGTTTTGATTGGCTGCCGTTACAATTTTAGTATTCTAAATTTTCGATTTCAATTTTTAAATTTTCTAAGTGACGCTTTAAAATAGCCCAAACTATCGAATTATCAATACTGTCATAAGCATGAACCAAATGATTACGAAAACCGATAATTTGATTGTCATTTTTAATTACAAATTCATTCTCAATCAATCTTAATTTATTGAGCGCTTCTCCAATAATTACAAGCTGTCTTTCAACGGCACTTTGAGTTTTTCGGTCTTTATCATACGCATTGAAATCAGTAATGTCAGCAGTAAATTCGCGAATTAAGGTTATCGCCATCAAGACATCAGAAAGATACTTTTTGCTCTTTTCCGTCATAAAGTAAAATTTTTGTAGAGTCTATATTTTTTCTGAGAATTGGATTTTTAATGGATGAATTGGTCAATAAATCAACTTTTCTTTGGAAAAAATCTTCCAGTTTGTCCCATAGATTCATTAGGTTTTCGCCACGCTCAATAGGGTCTTCAGTGTCAATTTCGATTAATAAATCAATATCGCTGGATTCATCATTGAAATTTTCCGTCACAGCAGAGCCAAAAGCATAAATATTTTTAACATTATGGCTTTTGCATAAGGTTAAAAACTCAGCATATTTCATTTGTATTGCCTCTTTCATTTTCATATTGCTAAGTTACTTATTTTTTTGAGAATAAATTATTCGGGTTTCATTATTCCTATGTGACTCGTAAACCGTTATCTGTAACACAAAAATAATTTGTGCTAATCTGTGAAATCCGTGTTTAAAAACATTTATCTCTCATTATTTTCCCCGAAATTTGCCTCAAACTCCTTAAACACAAAACCCATGGAATTTGGTAGAATAATTATTTCAGAAACCGCGATGATTAGCGAAAACCCGCAAGATGTAATCAACTCTAATATTTCGGTGATTAACTTAATGCGCGAGGAAAAAATTGACGATGATTTGATTCACGAGGATGCCTTGATGAGTTATTATTTAGATTATTATACTTCTCAATATACGGAAGGCAATTTTGCGCAGTTTGTATATAATTCTGGTTGGGATAAAGAATTAAATGAATTATTAGAAGAAGCTTTGGCATTAGTTGGTGCAGAAAAGCATCTGGAATTGTTCCAACAGCAATCCAAAAAAATTAAATTAATGAGCAGCGTAAAGCTGAATAAGTTTTTGAAAGGAAAATTAGATGGCGTAAATCCAACGCGAGATTTGCTCAACAACGATACTTTTTTTGAAATTGAAGAAAATCTAGTTACCTTGAACGCTGATTTCTTAAAATCACATCCAGATTTCGAAGCTCTTTCCGTAGACGATATGTTTGCTGTCTTAGAAGAGTTTGTGGGGCATGAAATCAAAAGAGAATAGCAAATTTATTTTTTAAACGCATAGAATCATAGTTTTGAGTTTATTAAAAAGGCATTTCATTTTAGCTAGAATGCATAGCTATGTGAAAATGAAATGCTATCAAATTCTTCTCACTCTTAATTTTTCTATGATTCTATGTGTTTAAAAAAAGCCCAATGCATTTGAATTAGGATATTCTCCTTTTCCTTAAAACTTTGTCTTATAAGTCCCAAACATTTCCTTAAATTTGCTTCCATAATTATATAAGTTAGCGTTAAAAAAATCAACTATGTTACAAATCGCATTTATTAGAGAGAATCAAGAAAAAGTAATCACCGCTTTAGCAAAGAGAAACATCGATGCTACAAGTGTTGTTGAAGAAGTGGTACAACTGGATGAAAAACGTCGCGCTACGCAAGTGGAGTTAGACGGAATTTTATCCGAATCTAATAAATTATCCAAAGATATTGGCGAATTGATGAAAGCAGGAGAGAAATCGAAAGCCGCAATTCTAAAAGAAAAAACAGTTTTACTAAAAGAGAAAAGCAAGAAATTAGCCGAAACTGCTGATGTGCTTGCCGCAGAACTTTTAGAAAAATTATATACATTACCCAATCTTCCTGCTGATATTGTTCCTGTTGGAAAAACACCAGAGGAAAACCTGAATGTTTTTGAAGAAGGTGAAATTCCAGTTTTGCATGAAGGCGCGCAACCGCATTGGGAATTGGTAAAAAAGTACGACATCATCGATTTTGAATTGGGTGTAAAAATCACTGGTGCAGGATTTCCGGTTTACAAAGGGAAAGGGGCGAGATTACAACGCGCCTTGATCAATTATTTCTTGGATAAAAACACGGCAGCCGGTTACAATGAAGTTCAGGTTCCGCACATGGTAAACGAAGCCTCTGCTTATGGAACGGGACAATTGCCGGACAAAGAAGGGCAAATGTACCATGATAAAACCGATGATTTATACTTAATCCCAACGGCTGAGGTTCCAGTAACCAACTTATTTCGTGATGTCATTTTAAACGAAAATGAATTGCCGGTTTTAACTACGGCTTACACACCATGTTTCCGTCGTGAAGCGGGTTCGTACGGTGCGCATGTACGTGGATTAAACCGTTTGCATCAATTTGATAAAGTCGAAATCGTTCGTGTAGAACATCCTGATAAATCGTATGAAGCTTTAGACGGAATGGTAGAACATGTAAAAAGTATTTTGCAGGAACTGAAATTACCGTACCGTATTTTGCGTCTTTGTGGCGGAGATATGGGATTCACTTCTGCTTTGACTTATGATTTCGAAGTTTTTTCTACGGCGCAAGATCGTTGGTTAGAAATCAGTTCGGTTTCTAACTTTGAGACTTTTCAAGCGAATCGTTTGAAATTGCGTTTCAAAGATAAGGACGGAAAAAACCAATTGGCACACACCCTTAACGGAAGTGCATTGGCTTTGCCAAGAGTTTTGGCGGGAATTTTAGAAAATTACCAAACTCCAGAAGGGATTGTAATTCCTGAGGTTTTACGTCCGTATTGTGGGTTTGATATTATAGACTAACTAGTGTTCAGTCCTCAGTGATCGGTGTTCAGTTAGCTTTTTGGACAACACACCGTTTGGCAAACTGAACACTGAATACTGAACACTTTTAACATGAAGCACTTTTTTCTCTATATCAATTTGTTTTTCTCGCTATTTGCTTTCGCCCAAAACGAGCAATTGGCGCAATATTATTATGACAAAGGTGATTTTGAAAAAGCTAAAATTAGCTATGAGGAATTACTGCAAAATGTTCCTCAAAACACCCAATATTTTCTCAGAACGGTCGACTGTTATCAGCAGTTACAACAATTTGATGTTGCCGAGAGAGCAATTCAGTCGAGATTTGATAAATACAAGCAAGGAAATCTTCTGGTGGAATTAGGCTATAATTTTCAATTGCAAAAAAATGAGGCCAAAGCCAAAAATTACTACGATCAGGCACTGGAACGCATCAAGGGAAATCCAAACGAGGTTTATGGTATTGCGAGCTCTTTTGAGAGAAAAGTGTTGCTGGAATATGCTTTGAAATCCTATCAAAGCGCTTCTCAATTAGACCCAAATTTTAATTTTAATTATCAAGTAGCACTGCTCTACGGACAATTGGGTAATACTGAAATGATGATTGCGACATTTTTGAATGAAGCGTCTGCAAATCCTCAGAATTCGATAATGATCCAGAATCAATTGGCTCGTTTTATGGTTGATGAGGGAGACGCCAACTTTAATGAAACCTTGCGAAAGGCACTAATTATAAGGGCTCAAAAAAACCAAGATATTTTTTGGAATCGTTATTTGAGTTGGTATTATGTGCAGCAAAAAGAATTTGAAAAAGCCTTTATTCAAGAAAAAGCCATTTATAAACGCGATCCGGAATCACTTTCTAACATCGTGAATTTGGGACAGCTTGCCATTGAGGAAGACAATCAAGAAGCCGCTAAGGAAATACTGGGTTTTGTTCTGGAAAACACCAAAGAATTGGAACTTCTGGTGCAAGCAAATTCCTATTTGATGAAGATGAAAATAGAGAAAGCTAAGGAAAAAGATTTTGCCACCATCAATACAGAATTAGTCGGTTTGTTGAAACAATATGAAATAAGTCCTTTTACCTTATCTTTGCAGCTAATTCAAGCCCATTTTGTTGCTTTTAATTTAAAAAAACCGGAAGATGGGAAGGCAATAGTTAAAAAAGCCCTCGAATTGCAATTGGACGATTATCAAGTGGCTGAAGCCAAAATGGAATTGGCGGATATTTTGCTTTACGAAGAAAAATTTAATCAAGCGTTGATTTATTATTCGCAGATAGAATTGGATTTAAAAAATGATGTGGTGGCTCATGAAGCAAGTTTGAAATCGGCTAAAACGAGTTATTTCAAAACTGATTTTGCCTGGGCATTGAAACAATTCAAGGAATTAAAATCGGCGAATACACAGTTGATTGCCAATGATGCTTTGGAATATTTTCTTCTAATAAATGACAATACGGTTGCCGATTCAACACAAACGGCATTGAAACAATTTGCAAAAGGCGATTATCTTTTATATCAAAATAGAAATCAGGAAGCGGTGACTCAATTCCAGTTGATATTGAAGAATTATAAGGGACAGGAAATTGAGGCGGTAACCTTGTTGCGTTTAGGAAAGGTTTATGAAAAACTGGGAGATTTTAATTTGGCTTTAAGCCAATACCAAAATATTATAGACCATCACAGCGACGGAATTTATATTGATGAAGCATTGTTTTTTTCGGCAGAAATTTATAACAAGCAATTGAAGTTACCTGAAAAGGCAAAACCATTATACGAAAAGATAATTTTCAGTCATCAGGACAGTATTTATTTTGTTGATGCCAGAAAGACATTCAGGCAATTACGAGGCGATACGAATTTATAAGTAAATGTTTAATCGGTTAAATGTTTAACCGATTAACCGAAAAGACGAATAACCAAATTAACAATAATGATAATATACAATGTTACCACAAACATACATGAAAGCGTTCACGATCAATGGATGATTTGGATGCAACACAAACACATTCCTGAAATTCTGGCTACGGGGAAATTCTCATCGGCAAGAATGGTTAGGGTTTTAATTGAAGAAGAAATGGGAGGAGTAACCTATTCAGTTCAGTATACCACGGACAGTAAGGAAACTTTGGAGAAATATTATCTGGAAGATGCACCAGGTTTTCGTGAAGAAGGTTCGCGATTATTTGGAGACAAAATGCTTGCTTTTAGAACGGAATTGGAATTGATTTCGGATTATTAGAGTCATTGCGAGGAACGAAGCAATCACATTCAGGTTACCATTTTGAATCACAATCTTGAAATCACAATTTGCGATTTCAAGTTCCAATTTAAAAAATATATAAACAGACTTTGTGTCTGTGCGCCTTCTTGGCAAAACAAAATATAAAAAATACTTTGCGCCTTTGTTTCCGAAACTTCGGAATTCATGGCAAAATAAAAAGATACTGAAATAAATTCAGCATAAAAATGGAAAAAGTAAAAGCCAAAAAACACCTCGGACAACATTTCTTGAAAGATGAAAGCATCGCTAAGGATATTGCCGACACTTTGAATCTAGAAGGATACGATGATATATTGGAAATAGGACCGGGAATGGGTGTTTTGACGAAATATTTATTGGACAAGCCAATCAATACTTACGTTATAGAAATCGATCCGGAATCAGTGACTTATTTAGATGAAAATTATCCAAAATTAAAGGATAAAATCATTTCTAAAGATTTCTTGAAATACAACATCAACGAAATTTTTGAAGGAAAGCAATTCGCAATAATTGGGAATTTCCCTTATAACATTTCGACTCAAATTGTATTTAGAGCGTTGGAATATCGCAATCAAATTCCGGAATTTGCCGGAATGTTCCAGAAAGAAGTGGCGCAGCGTATTTGTGAAAAAAAGGGAACTAAAGCGTATGGGATTTTATCGGTTTTAGTTCAGGCATTTTATGACGCTGAATATTTATTTACGGTGGATGAAAATGTTTTTATACCGCCACCAAAAGTAAAATCAGGGGTTTTGCGTTTGCGTAGAAAGAAGGATTACAGTTTACCTTGTGGCGAAAAATTATTTTTCACGGTGGTTAAAACTGCTTTTCAACAACGCAGAAAGACTTTGCGTAACAGTTTAAAAACCTTAAATTTGTCAGATAAACTGAGAGAAGACCCTGTTTTTGATCTTCGACCAGAACAACTTAATGTAGAACAGTTCATAGAACTTACCCAAAAAATAGAAGCCGATGGAGTTTAAAATCAGCAAAGAACTAATCCATGAATTGGAGCAACTTATTGTAAGTAAAAACGACAAGCAATTGGAGGTTTTACTGAATGATATGCACCACGCTGATATTGCCGAAATTCTGGACGAGCTTGATTTTGACGAAGCAACTTATATTTTTAAAGTATTAGACAGTGATAAAACCGCCGAAATTCTTCTTGAATTAGAAGATGATTTGCGTGAAAATATCCTAAGCAGGCTTTCGCCAAAGGAAATCGCTGAAGAGCTGGATGAATTAGAGACGAATGATGCGGCAGATATTATCGCAGAGCTTTCGAAAGATTTGAAAGCCGAGGTAATATCAGAACTTCTAGATGTTGAGCATGCCAAGGATATTGTTGATTTGCTTCGTTATAAAGAAGACACCGCTGGTGGAATCATGCACAAGGAAATGGTTAAGGTCAATGAAAATTGGAATGTCCTTACTTGTGTAAAAGAAATGCGTATTCAAGCAGAAAATATTTCCAGAGTACATTCTATATATGTGATAGATGATGAAAATAGGTTAAAAGGACGTTTGTCGCTCAAGGATTTATTGACGACGTCAACAAAAACGCCTATTAATGATATTTATATTCGAAAACTAAACTCAGTAAATGTAGATACTGAAGATATAGAGGTTGCCCGAATCATGCAGAAATACGATTTAGAGGCGATTCCTGTGGTTGATGAATTGGGGCGACTTGTTGGTCGAATTACGATTGATGATATTATAGATGTAATCAAGGACGAAGCCGATAAAGATTACCAATTGGCCGCGGGTATTACCCAGGATGTTGAAACGAATGACAGTATTTATGAGCATACTAAAGCGCGTTTGCCTTGGTTGTTGATGGGTATGTTAATTGAGCTGATAGCATCTTATGTTATAAAAGGTAATGAAGCTACTTCTCAAAAATTTTACACACTTATTATTTTTATGCCTTTGCTATCGGCAACGGCTGGAAATATTGGGGTTCAAGCATCGGCAATTATTGTTCAAGGGTTGGCTAATGGTACATTGAAAGAATTTAGTCGTAGTTATTTTAGTAAGGAAATAGCCGTTGCCATGATTTCCGGAACTATAATCGCTATGATGGTTTTGGGCTATCATACGTTTATGTACGGGCAGTTTCAAGTAGGAATGGCAATATCAATATCGATAGTGGTAGTCATTTTATTTGCAGCAATTTTAGGAACCTTGGTGCCTCTTTTTCTGCATAAAAATAACATTGATCCCGCTATTGCCACAGGGCCATTTATCACAACAACAAATGATGTATTTGGAATTATGATTTATTTTGGAATTGCAAATCTGATTTTAGGAATTTAATTTTAGAAAAAACCGAATGAATAACCACCATTCGAGCTATTAAATAACCACAACAACTAAAAATAAAATGAAAATTCACATAATTGGCGGAGGTAACCTAGGTGTCGCTATTGCAAAAGGATTGTCGAAATTTTCGCAAGGAAATCAAATCACCATAACCCGAAGAAATACAACGAGCATTCTTTATTTAGAGGAATTAGGCGTAACGGTTTCCACAGATAATAAACATGAAATTCAAGATGCAGATATTATTATTCTTACCATAAAACCGTATCAGGTAGAGACCGTTTTAACCGAAATCCTTCCTGTGATTTCTAATAAAGTAATCGCTTCGGCGGTGAGTGGATTGTCTATTGAAAATTTACAAAATAAGATAGGTGCTTCGAATAGCGCTATCCGAATCATGCCGAATATCGCATCACAATTTGGCGCATCGGCAACCTGTATTGCTTTTCATGAAAAAGACAAAGAGAAAGTGCAAAACGTGGTAGCTCTTTTCCAAGATTTAGGAACCGCTCCTATTATTGACGAGAAATTGATGGATGCGGCAACGGTTCTTGCGGCCAGCGGAACGGCTTTTGCCTTGCGTTACATTCGGGCGTCGATGCAAGCCGGAATCGAAATAGGATTTGACTGGCAAACTGCACTAGCCATTTCAGCACAAACCGTAAAAGGTGCTGCTGAAATGATTATGGAAGAACAAATTCACCCAGAACAATTAATTGATCGTGTCACCACGCCACAAGGCTGCACCATCGCGGGATTGAACGAAATGGAAATGCACGGCTTCAGTTCATCCTTGATACGAGGAATCAAAACTTCTTTGAAGCAAATAAAAGGATAGTTTCAAATTCTGAATCATTGAAATGTTTTATTTTTCGAAACCTATTAAGAAGTTTATTTAAAAATAATTTACGTAGTCTATTTTGTACAAGGACACTGATTTATATGTAGTTAGTCGAAAAAAAAAATGGATTTTTTTTGTATATTAAGACCGATTATACGTAATTTTGTATAGCAATCCAATTCTACTGTTTTTACCTAGTAATGTGTTAAATTAAGTCTAACGATTAATAAACATTATTATGAAAAAGCTATTTTACAATTTTTACGACAAAATTTCAATTTTTTTATTCGGAGGCAAAAAGGTGTTGCCGTTTTAACTGAAAACTGTAATTTTTAAAAAAAACGTATGAAAAAACACTACTTTACACAAATTGTTTAATAAGAAACCCATTTCTAATTTTTTAATCTAGAAATGGGTTTTTTTATTTTCCACCATATAGAAGTTAAAAGAGGCATATTGTTTTTACATTTTGACCCCTTCTGTAGCGAATTACAATAGGTGAAATTTCAAAAAAAACATAAGTTTTTTATATTACGCAATCTCTTTCTTTACTTTTTTTGATCGTCTAAAAGTGAATTTTAGCCAAATGAAACCAACTAGTCCAGCAATTACAGAAGCAATAAGAATGGCAATTTTTGAATAGATAATTACTTCTTCTCCATCATTTTTGAAAGCAAGTAAGGTTATGAAAATTGACATGGTAAAACCAATTCCACCTAGCATTCCTGCGCCTAGAATGTTTTTCCATTTCAATTCATCAGGTAATGCACAAATTCTTACACTAACAGCTAAGAATGAAAAAAGCCAAATCCCTAATGGTTTCCCTATAACTAATCCTAGTATAATACCGATGGTATTGGGATGATTCAGTCCGTCTTGCCAGTCTGAACTGATAGCGATACAAGTATTGGCCATCGCAAAGACAGGCAGAATAAAGAATGCAACGGGATTGTGTAAAAAATGTTGAATTTTATAGGACGATGTTTTTTTACCTCCGTCACCAAACGGAATAACAAAAGCCAATAGTACGCCAGTTATAGTAGCATGAACGCCAGAATTAAGCATGAAATACCACATCAGAACTCCGCCAATCAGGTAAGGAAATAAGCTATGGACTTTCATTCGATTCAAAATAAATAAACCACCAAGAATACCTAAAGCAATGAATAAATTCACAAATGCTATAGTTGAGGTGTAAAATATAGCAATGACAATGATGGCACCCAAGTCATCAATTACTGCTAGCGCAGTCAAAAATATTTTTAAAGATTTAGGAACCCTATTTCCTAAGAGAGATAAAATCCCAATAGCAAATGCAATATCTGTTGCCATGGGAATTCCTGCTCCATTTTGTGTATTCGTCCCAAAATTTAATAATAAAAAGATTCCAGCTGGAACAATCATTCCGCCTACGGCACCAAAAATGGGTAAGGCCGCATTTTTAATACTGGATAACTCCCCATTGTAAATTTCGCGCTCTAATTCTAAACCTATTAATAGAAAAAAGATCGTCATTAGCCCGTCATTAATCCAATGGGTAATCGAGTGGTGGCTAACTTGGGTTTCCCAAAAGGCAATATATTGTGTTTGCATTGGGGAATTGGCGAGATATAAAGAGAGAATGGTCGCAAAGAGCAAAAGGAGTCCTCCTGCTTTCTCACTATTGAAAAAGGCCTTAAAAGGTTTCGATAATTTCATTTTGGATTTCATTTGTAATAAATTGCTTCAGTAAGTAGCAAATTCTTAAGGATGCAAATTTACAACTTTTTGATGGAATCTTTTTTCTTAAAATAAAATACCATCTTTTTTTGTTAATTTTGGATAGCAAAAACAATAATTATTTATGGATATCAAAATACTTCATATCGATAGCAATCATCCTATTCTTATGGAACAATTGCAACAAGCGGGGTTTACAAACCACGAAGATTTTTCATCCTCAAAAGAAGAAATCGAAGCTAAAATTCAGGATTATCAGGGAATTGTCATTCGGAGCCGATTTAATATTGATAAAACATTTCTAGATAAAGCGACAAATTTGAAATTCATAGCACGTGTTGGAGCAGGACTGGAAAGTATTGATTGTGACTATGCATTGTCAAAAAACGTTGAACTTATTGCCGCACCCGAAGGCAATAGAAATGCAGTTGCTGAACATACTTTGGGTATGATTTTGTCGCTTTTTAATAAATTGAACCAAGCAGATCAGGAGATACGATCCGGCCACTGGAATAGAGAAAGTAATCGGGGTCATGAGCTGGACGGTAAAATCGTTGGGATTATTGGCTACGGAAATATGGGAAAATGGTTTGCCAAAAAACTTCGCGGTTTTGATGTTGAGGTATTATTTTATGATATTTTGGAAAATGTGGGCGATAACAATGCCAAGCAGGTTTCTTTAGAAGAATTGCAATTAAAAGCGGAAGTGCTGAGTTTACATATTCCTTGGACACCACAAACTGATAAAATGGTAAATGAGGAATTTATCAACGCTTTTGCAAAATCATTTTGGATTATAAATACGTCTCGAGGCAAAAACATTGTGACGGCTGATTTAGTTGCGGCAATGCAATCCGGGAAAATTCTTGGCGCTGGTTTGGATGTATTGGAATACGAGAAATTATCTTTTGAAACGCTGTTCCATGATGGGAATACTCCGGAAGCATTTCAATATTTGTTGCATGCCAAGAATGTGATTCTGACGCCACATATTGCCGGTTGGACATTCGAAAGCCATGAAAGATTGGCACAGGTAATTGTCGACAAAATTAAATCTGTTTATTTTGGTCAAGCCAAAATATAAGTTGTGTAGGATTAAATTTATTTACAGTCAATGTAACATTTTTGTTGAAATAGAGTCTTATGATTTTGGATATCGAAGGAAACAAAATCGAACTTTGGGAGCCAATTGACAATGCATTATAATAATTTAAATCAACTGTTATTAACTAAACCAACTATATAACTATCAACTAATGGAAAATTCAAAACAAGAAGCATGGAATAATCCCCAGCCAGTTTACCGGGATAATAAAAAATTACCAGCCGGTATTTTGGCCATACTTTTAGGTCCATTCGGTATTCATAAATTTCTTTTAGGCTATACGTCGGAAGGAATAATATGGTTAATCATCAGTCTTTGTACCTGTGGAACGGTAACCGCTATATTAGGTCTTATTGAAGGAGTAATATATTTAACAAAATCAGACGAAGAGTTTTACCAGACCTATCAGGTTGGTAAAAAAGGCTGGTTTTAAAACATAAAAAAAATCCCGTTTGCCCAGCAAACGGGATTTTTGTCTTTTATAAAATTTGGATATTATTCCAATTCTTCATTTTCGGCTTCTTCTTTTTCATTTAATTTTCGCTCCAGTTCTGCTTGAAATTCTTCCATAACAGGTTTCATGGTGCTTTCCGGAATATCGGCAATCCGAATATACATCAAACCATCAACGGCATTGTTGAATAAAGGATCCACATTGAAAGCGACTACTCTCGCGTTTTGTTTAATGTATTTTTTAATCAAAACCGGCAAACGTAAACTTCCTGGCTCCAGTTCATCAATGATTTTGTCAAATTTATTCAAATCAGATTCGGCCTCATCAAAAATAAAATCTTTATCGGCATCTTTCAGTTTTACCTTAAATGCTTTTTTGGGATGGATGTATTGTGCGATATATGGATCGTAATAATTTGATTTCATAAATTCAATCATCAGCGATTTCGAAAAATCAGAGAATTGATTGCTAATACTCACGCCGCCGAGCAGGAATTTATGCTCAGGATACCGAAGTGTGGTGTGAATGATTCCTTTCCACAACAAGAAAAGGGGCATTGGTTTTTGTTGGTACTCTTTAACGATGAAGGCACGACCCATTTCAATCGATTTGTGCATCATATCGTGCAATTCTGGTTCAAATCGGAAAAGGTCGTTCAGGTAAAAACCGTCCATTCCATATTTTGGATAAATTTCAGAACCCAACCCCATTCTATAAGCGCCGGCAACTTTTTTGGCATCATCATCCCATAAAAACATATGGTGATAGTACTTGTCAAATTTGTCAAGATCTATAGATTCATTGGTTCCTTCTCCTACTTCTCTAAAAGTAATTTCTCGTAATCGACCAATTTCGTGCAGTACATTTGGAATTTTATTGGCTTCGGTAAAAAAGACTTCATAATTTTTACTCTGTAAAAGTCGGCAATCATGGTCTCTTAAAAAGTCCACTTCGGAAATCATTTTTTGTTGATTAGCCGGTGTTGCGATTGTCTTTGGACTTTTCGGAATTTTTAAAGTTGGAGTATTCAATAGTTTACTTTCTTTTTCGAAAGGATTCGCTAACATGTAGGTTTTCTTCCTCAAAAATTCAGAGTATTCCTCTATAGTTTTATATTCGTTTTGTTCGTTTACTGAAATTGGTTTTCCTATACGAACTTTTATTACGCGTCGCTTTTGACTGAATACTTCCGAAGGTAATTTGGCAGTTCGCAAAGTTCCACTGATTTTCGAAAGCAAATAAAACAACCTGCTGTTTTTGGCATGAAAATAAATAGGGACAACGGGCACTTGTGCTTTGCGGATTACTTTAATGGCGCCTTCTTCCCATGCTTTGTCTACAACTAATTTTCCGTCTTTATAGGTAGAAACTTCTCCTGCAGGAAACATCCCCAAAGGTTTTCCGTCACTTAAATGACGCAATGTTTCTTTGATCCCAACGACACTCGATTTTGCATCTTTGTGGTTTTCGAATGGATTTACCGGCATGATGTATTTCTTCAGTGGCTCAATTCGATGTAAAAGAAAATTAGCAATAATCTTGAAATTAGGTTCTCTTTCGAGCATTAATTTCAACAACAAAACACCATCAATCCCTCCCAAAGGGTGGTTAGAAATGGTAATATAAGCACCTTCTTTGGGTAAACGTTTTAGGTCTTCTTCCGGAATTTCGAATTTTATTTGTAAATCATCTAATATGCCATTTAAAAAGGCAACATCCTTCAAGTGTTTATTTCGGTCGTATACGGTGTTTAACGTAGAAATTTTTAGAACCTTCATAAGCAACCAGCCTGAAAAAGTACCTAAAACTCCGTACTTGTCAGTATTTATTGCCTTCGCAACTTCTTTAGCGGTAACTAGACCCATGTAATTTATTGTTTTTAGAGCAAGAAACAAAGATAGCAAAAAACTCCATTTTCTTTGTTTTTCTGAATCAAACTTATACTTTTTTATTACTTTTGGAACACAAAAATAAAATTAATGAGAATTATTTCCTATAACGTCAACGGAATCAGAGCCGCCATTTCAAAAGGGTTTATCGACTGGTTGCAACTAGCAAATCCAGATATTATTTGTCTGCAGGAAATCAAAGCGACCGAAGACCAAATCCCGGTAGATGCTATTACAAAAGCAGGCTATCCGTATCAGTATTATTACTCAGCGACCAAAAAAGGATATAGCGGCGTGGCTATACTTTCTAAAATTAAACCCAACAATGTGGTTCAGGGAACTGGAATTCACCACATGGATTTTGAAGGAAGAAACCTCCGGGCTGATTTTGATGCGTTTTCTGTAATGAGTTTGTACTTACCGTCCGGAACAAATATTGATCGATTGGATCATAAATTCATGTTCATGGATGATTTTCAAAATTATATTACCGAATTGAAAAAAGAAATCCCAAATCTTGTTATCTGCGGGGATTACAACATTTGCCACGAAGCAATCGATATTCACGATCCAGTCCGAAACAAAACCGTTTCCGGATTTTTGCCACAGGAAAGAGCGTGGCTCGATGGATTTATGAAGTCTGGATTTGTAGATAGTTTCCGTCATTTCAACAGCGAGCCACATCAGTATTCCTGGTGGAGTTACCGCGCCGGAGCAAGAGGCAACAACAAAGGATGGCGTATTGATTACAATTTAGTCAGCGATTCGTTAAAACATAAACTCAAAAGAGCCGTTATTTTATCAGATGCCGTGCACTCGGATCACTGCCCTATTTTGGTAGAAATCGAGTAGTAGTTTATGCTGAATTTATAGCGGTATTTGGAGCTTTTTCCTGCTATTCGCTATATCTTTTCTTGTCTCGTCTCGTCCCAAAAGACGAGACGAGACAAGAAAAGGATGTCGCTTCTATCAGGGCTAGGTAATCCCATTCTAATTCAAGTTTTGAATTAAAAATAGAAAATAGAAATAACAATAAATAGAAACAAAAATGATAAAAAGAATTTCCATCGGATTGTTAGTAGTAGCACTTTCAACTTCTTGTGTATCTAAAAAAATATACAATGATTTAGAAAGTAAATTCGCCGATTTAAAGAAAGAAAACAGAAGCATATCGGATGAAAATACCGATTTGTTAAAAGCAAAAAGTCAGTTGGAATTAGACCGCGAAGCTTTAAAATCAGATTTAAATAAATCAAAATCAGAACTGGATAAACAGAAAATGGACTATGCGTCCGCTCAAAATAAATTTAAGGTTTTACAAGATTCTTACGTTGCATTAGAGAAGAACAGTAGCGATGCTTTGCAAAGCAACATGAAGAAAAACCGTGATTTATTGGAACAGTTAGAAGAGAAAGGCAAAGCATTGGCATTAGAACAAGAAAGTTTGAATAAAAGCGCACAACGTTTGCAAGAATTAGAAAATTTGATTGCCGCCAAAGAAGCCAGCATGAAAAAACTAAAAGAAACGCTGTCAAAAGCCTTGAATAGTTTTGAAGGTAAAGGGTTGACAGTCGAACAAAAAAACGGAAAAGTGTATGTTTCCATGGAAAACAAATTACTTTTCAATTCAGGAAGTTGGGCAGTAGGTTCTGAAGGGAAAAAAGCGGTTATTGAAGTAGGAAAAGTATTGGGTGACAACCCTGATATTTCAGTACTAATAGAAGGACATACTGATGATGATGCTTTTGCAGCTGCTGGTCCTATTACTGACAACTGGGATTTATCTACTAAAAGAGCTACTGCAATTGTTGCTATTTTAAGTGAAAACAAGAAAATCAACAAACAAAATCTTACCGCTGCCGGAAGAGGGGAATTCTCCCCTTTAGTAAGTAATGCAACTGCCGAAGGAAAAGCAAAAAATCGTAGAATCGAGATTATTCTCACCCCAAGATTAGATGAAATTTCTAAAATGTTGAATGAGATTAATTAAGGTTAAAATATCCAGTAATTATAAGTTTCACCATCAAATTAAGTATTGATTCTTAAAAAGCTTAATTTCTTAATGGTTTTAAAAAACCTTTTTTTAACCGCTAATACGCTAATTCTATCTTTCAATTGAGGGGTTTTTAATTCGCGAATTAGCGGTTATATTTTTCTTTAACATTCTGTAAACGTTTCTCAATTTTCTGTTAACAGTAAATCTAAACAGCAAACAAGTTTTATCTTTGTTTTCGAAAAAATAAAATACAATTTCCTTAAATATGAAATACACGACTTTACCGAATACCGCTATAAAAGTGAGTAAAATTTGCCTTGGCACGATGACTTTTGGACAACAAAATTCAGAAGCTGAAGGTCATGCGCAAATGGATTATGCATTCGAAAATGGAATCAATTTTTTTGACACTGCCGAGATGTATTCTGTTCCTGCACGTCAAGAAACTTACGGAAGTACCGAGAAAATTCTTGGAACTTGGTTCAAAAAATCAGGAAAAAGAGAGGAAATAGTTTTGGCTTCAAAAATTGCCGGACCAAATCCCAATTTCACCTACATGCGTGAAAAAAATGATTTCTCGCCTGCAAGTATCAAATTTGCTTTAGACCAAAGTTTGCAACGACTGCAAACAGATTATATCGATTTGTATCAATTGCATTGGCCGGAGCGCAAAACTAATTTTTTTGGACAACGCGGTTTCAAAGTGCAAGACGATGCCTGGGAAGATAATATTCATAACGTTCTGGAGACTTTAGATGGTTTCGTGAAAGAAGGAAAAATAAATCACATTGGACTTTCAAATGAAACTCCATGGGGAATCATGCGTTTTCTGGAAGAAAGTAAGTACAATAATTTGCCAAGAATTAAAACGGTTCAAAATCCTTATTCCTTATTGAATAGACTTTTTGAAAACGGTTCTGCCGAAGCTTGTTTAAGAGAAAACGTGGGTTTATTGGCGTATTCTCCAATGGCTTTTGGTGTTTTGTCCGGCAAATTTCTAACGGGTGAAAGTCATCCAGATGCCAGGATTAAATTGTTTCCGCAGTTCTCGCGATACAATAGCGAGCAATGTACGGAAGCAACAAGATTGTATCAGGAAATCGCAAAGAAAAACGGATTGACTTTAACCCAATTGTCATTAGCATTTATAGAGCAACAGCAGTTTGTGACCAGCACAATTATTGGAGCAACAACAATGGAGCAATTAATTGAAAATATTGATACTACTACGGTATCACTTTCGGAGGAAATTCTAAAAGCAATTGACGAAGTGCAGGCTATAATTCCAGATCCGGCACCATAAGGAAAACTAACCATACTATTTGTCATTCCGACGAATGAGGAATCTCAGCAATAGATTCCTCATTCGTCGGAATGAAAATATAGTGCTGTGAATTTCAAAAATTGACTTGGTGATTTATTGGGTTAAAGATCAAATTCTTCATCAACTGCTGTTGAATCTATTTTTAATTCTGTAGTTAGTGTGCTCTTATTCTAATAAAAGATCTTGCCGGCCCAGAAATAATGATGCGTTGTGATTTATAAATAGTGTCATCAGTGCTCAGAAGTCCTCTTCGAAACATGATATTCGTTAAAAAAGATTCTTGTCTTGTAGCAAATTCTTTTAGCATTCCCTGATCATTAAACTGATACATGAATTTCTTTGGACTTGGGATAATTCGGGCAAGATATAAGCACTCATTTAGCGATAATTCAGATGGGCTTTTCTGGAAGTAAAACCGACTTGCTTCGCCTATTCCATAAACGTTTGGACCCCATTCAATAATATTAAAATACACTTCAAGCATGCGTTCTTTACTTGCGATTCTGTTGTTTTCAAGGATGTAAACCAGCAGTATTTCTTCGAGTTTGCGCGACAAAGTTTTTTCTCTGGTCAGAAAAACATTTTTCACTAACTGCATACTTATGGTACTGGCACCGCGAGAGAATTTTTTGGTTTTGATATTTTTTATAATGGATTGCTTGAACGCTTCATTGATAAAACCGTGATGCGAAAAGAACGAAGGATCCTCTGTCGTCAAAACACATTTTCTTAAATAAGGCGAAATTTGGTTTAAAGGAGTATAGTTTGAATTGGCTGAGCCAACTAAAATAGGACGTTGCAACACATCTTTTATTAGAGCGCGATAAATAAATTCGCCATTTAGCTTGTTGAGATTGGCTTCGCCATATTTAATAATTTTTAGATTTTCTTTGTTTATTTTGCTGTCAAAAACGAGTTGATCAGGTTTGTTTTTGTTGAAAGAAAAGTTCAAATTGTAATCAAAATTACCTTCGGCTTCCATTCCTTGAAAATGGGTAAACAAACCGTCAGGAAGCGAAGAGATGAAATCCTGTGCTTTCATCTTTGGAATAGCTACTTTGAGCTTGTAAACCGTATCTTTTTCGGTTTCATAAGCCACATAAGGATGGAATTTTATTTTGTTAAATTGAACGGTTGAGCTACTGTCAATCGAAATAAAATCAGAACCCAGCAAGAATCGGTAGTCAAAACGAGCGTTCTTAATTACTACATCTTTACTGGCAATTTTTGGATGGTTGATTTTTAAATTTTTAATGGAAGTGAAACCATCGATATGCAGTTTATCCCCATCTCGATCTATGTTTTGAATATTCAATCGAATGGAGTCAAAGCTCGATTTCAGGTTATAACGTTCATCAAAATAAGGGACTTTGATGGCGCCGGTATCAATATTGAAGAACCGAATGTCCGCTTTTTTATTTCTTGGATCAGCAAAACCTTTTATTTTCCATCTTTGGGTAAAAGTATTAGTTTGAACCTTTATTGAAGTTTCGAGTTCTTTATCGACCAATCGCAGTTTTTGAAAATTGATGGTCGCTTTTTTCCCGTTATCATCCAAGCGGAAAGAAAGATTTTCCAGACTCATGTCTGTCGGTACTAAATTCAGTGCTTTTGAGATAATTCGATAGGCAAACTCGGCATAATCTCGTTTGTCGTTGGATGTTTTTAAGTTCTTATCTTTTTTTAGAAAAGCTTCGAAATTTTTTACTTCGCCTTTTTTTACCAACTGAACATATCCATTTTTAATTTCTAAAGTTCCTAATTGAACATCACCAACTAATAAACGCCAGAAATTGATACTAGTTTTCAATTTTTGTATTTTAAAAAGCGTGTCGGCATTTCTTGGAACTAATGCTATTTCAGACATATTCACACCCGAAAACCCGTCAAAAGAAGCTTTTTTTACCGAAAAATCACTATCGTAATCTCGGCTTAATTTGGTGGTCGTTTTTGTGATTACCTGTTGTAAGAGAGACTTCCTAAAAACAAAAAAAGTAATAACCATAATTACAAAAAGCACAGCAAGAACTTTTACTGCTAGAATTATTTTTTGTTTTCCAGTCCTCATGAATAGTGGGTCATTTGATAGTAATCTCTTTGTTGTTTTATCGGTAAAGGAAAGGAAAAAAGGAGCAGTCGAATCTTTATCCGTTATTATTTATCACTTTTTTAAGTGTTTCGTACTATTTTAAGCATAAAAAAACCATAATGTTTGAATTATGGTTTTGTAAATTAATAATACTCTCATTAAGTAACCCAAAGTACTGAAATTTATTTTGGAGTCACATAGAATTTCTTAACCTTGGCAACAATCTCATTTAAGGTCATTTTGTCTGCTGTTTCAACTGCTTTTAGTTTATGAGCAAATAATTTTTCATCTTGAATTTTTTGTTCGAGTCTTATTTTTGTTTCTGCTGGACCAAAGACGAAGAGTTCATCCGCTCCTTTCACATAGTCTAGCACTGATTTGACAAAAAAATCGATTTCTTGTTTTTTTCGGTTGTCAAATTTTGTTTCGCTGCTGCCATGATGAACGCCAGAAAAGGTTCCTTTGTTGCCTTCCTTGTCGTGGTAAACACGGTTTTCAACGTCAGAGTCTATTTCGGAAATTTTTTCATCTTTACCACCTTCAAGAGTTACAATAATTGCCTTTGAGGTGTCTATCCAAATGCCGGTTTGTCTTTTCATGTTTTTATATTTTTATAGTAAATAAATTATTTTAAAGAACCTTGATTTTTGAATTAGAATAAGCTATTAATTTAATGGTTGCAGAATACTTTTTAGTTGACTTATTATAATGTGTTCCGATTTGTTTTCCCCCGAGAATGCGGCAATAATAGCAATTGCTGTTTTTAGAATTAAAATCCGTACTTCTGGAGTAAACAGACGCTCATGTTCTTTTCTAAAAATTTTAAAGTCGGGAATCGCTTGTTCAAAATCCCATTCGTTTTCTAATAACCAGTCAAAAATAATCTCGATTTGATAAGCAGCATCATCGCCAAATTCATTCAAAGCATTTTCAAGCGGAATCCATTCGGTTTTGACAATTTTTTTAAGCTGTTCAATTTCTTCTTTTCGGACAGTCTTATCTATGGATGCAATGCTATAAAACAGTTTACCGAGTAGTTGGTAGAAATGAATCATTGTTTGATCGGATGGCTTCATTTTTTCATTTTTATAGATAATTTTTGAGTTTTATAAATTTACAAAAAAATAATGAAAGCCCGAGCAGATTAAGTTATAAATCTGGTCGGACTTTTGAATATAAAGTGCTCATTACAAATGATTAGAGATTCGTTTGCGTAGTTTGGTTCTAATTACGCTATCCAAACAGTTCGCTGACTACATCTTCAATTTTTGCAACTAATCGTATTTTAATTCCTGTGTTTTTTAACGAGATTTTATTGTATTTTGAAACGAAAATGGTAGAGAAACCTAATTTTTCTGCTTCCTGAATACGCTGGTCCACGCGATTTACCGGACGAATCTCGCCTGATAGTCCAACTTCGCCTGCAAAACAGAAATCTTTATTCACCGGAATATCTTCATTAGAGGATAAAATGGCCGCTACAACCGCTAAGTCTATTGCGGGATCGTCTACGGAAATTCCTCCAGTTACGTTTAGAAAAACGTCTTTTGCTCCCAAGCGAAAACCGGCGCGCTTCTCCAAAACCGCCAAAATCATATTCAATCGTTTGGCATTATAACCCGTTGTGCTGCGTTGTGGAGTTCCATAAACGGCGGTACTTACCAGCGATTGGATTTCAATCATCAGTGGTCGCATTCCTTCTAGTGTGGAAGCAATGGCAGTTCCGGATAATTCCTCGTCTTTATGTGAAATTAATATTTCCGAAGGATTCGAAACTTCTCGCAATCCGCTTCCTAGCATTTCATAAATTCCTATTTCGGCAGTAGAGCCAAAACGATTTTTCAAAGACCTTAAAATCCGGTACACATGATTTCGGTCACCTTCAAATTGCAGAACGGTATCAACCATGTGTTCCAATATTTTGGGACCGGCAATAGTTCCGTCTTTGGTAATATGCCCAATAAGAATTACGGGAATATTAGTTTCTTTGGCAAATTTTATCAGTTCGGCAGTGGTTTCACGTATTTGTGAAATACTTCCGGGTGTGGATTCAATATAATCCGTGTGAAGTGTCTGAATTGAATCGATAATGACGATTTCAGGTTCGATAGCTTCAATTTGTTTGAAGATATTCTGAGTTTTGGTTTCGGTAAGGATGTAACAATTGTCTCCGCTGGGAGTGATTCTTTCGGCACGCATTTTTATTTGTTTCTGGCTTTCTTCACCGGAAACGTATAAGGTTTTATAGGGTAATTTTAAAGAAATTTGAAGCAAAAGGGTGCTTTTTCCAATGCCGGGTTCACCGCCCAAAAGGATTAGGGAACCGGGAACAATTCCTCCGCCAAGCACACGATTCAATTCGCCATCTGTTGTGTCCATCCGGATTTCTTGAGCCGAATCAATTTCGTTTATTCGTAAAGGCTTCGGTGCTTTGCTGCTAGAAACGGATTCGCTCTTCCAAGCCACTTTTTCTTGTTTTTGAATAATTTCCTCCGCTATAGTATTCCATTCTTTACAGGAATTGCACTGTCCTTGCCATTTGGAATATTGAGCTCCACAATTCTGACAAAAAAAAGTAGTTTTTACTTTTGACATTATTTTTTTGGTGTTAGACTTTTCATGTCATCAAGTTTTTGAAACATCATGTCTTTGGTTAAATTTCCAATTTCTTCCAATTGGGTGGCGTTTTGATACATTTTTGCTGCTTTTTTAGCATCGCCTGTTTTTTCATACATCAAGCCTAATTCATAATCACTTAACATCGATTTAGGATAGTTTTTTTTGGCAATAGCAGCTAATTTATCTAATTCCTGATAGTCTTTATTTTTTAAAATAGCAGCTTCAATTGCTTTGAAATCATTTATTCGAATGGGGATTTTTAGCCCTAAATTCTTTGCTATTAAATCGTATTTAGTAGTCAGATAATCAACATGTCCAGATGGGAGTATTGCAATTTTATCGGTATATTCAGTTGATGAAATTGGTTTGTAAGAATCAAAAAACTGATACAATGCGCTCGGAATGGAGTATAAAACTAAAGAATAATGGGAAGCTCCTTTGAAGTAATCAAATTTATAATTGAGTAAAGGATTGTTTGCCAGTTTTATGTTTTCGTCTAGTTTTTTTATAGGTTCTTGCAGCTTTTTTACATCACCATCCGATGTGGATTGGTAATAAAAAATAGGTTGTTTAAGTTTAGAAAGTTTTTCCGGAATACGGTTTTCCATTTCTGGGGCAAGTTCAGGACTCAATGAAATATAGGCGTTAAATAGTGGCGAATCTTTGTAAAGAAAAAAGTTTAAGTAACCTGCAGTAGTGTCGTGTCCAGCGATAATTCGAAAAGGTGCCACCCGATATTTTTTCTCTAAATATGGCAGTAGTTCACCTCCTATAAATTCGAAAAACTGCGCGCCTTTTCCAGAGGGAATCGCATCGGTTTCATCATAATTACTGTCATTTACTCGTTCGTCTTTTTTATTTTGATTGATCCCAACGATTATAGTTTCCGGTAAATCGTCCCAATAAGCGCCGTAACTCAAAGCGCCATAAAAAGGATCAAAAAGGTAATCTCCGTCTAGTAAAATGAGAATTGGATATCTTTTGTTTGGATTCTTTTCATAGGATGCGGGCAATCCAATTGTGATTTCCCGACTTTCGCCTAATTTTTTTGAATCGAATGCTTCTACGGTTTTTTGTGAAAATACTGAAATAGAAAAGAATAACAAGAGTAGTATCTGTTTCATAATTTTAGTTGTTTTAGGAATTATATTAATTCTAAAGGGAGTACCAATATAATACTTTATTTACTTTTATTAAAAACAGGACACATAAAAACACGCATTATGAAATTTATGCCGAAAGCGCTAAATTTTATAAAGTGATTCAATCGAATTCTTCTAAAAATATGGAATGAGATTCTTAATGTAAAATTTTATTTCTAAAATATTACGTTAAAGAATTGTCGTTTTCATTAGGGAAAATAATCCAAGGTTTGAAGGTTTTTGCTTCTTCAAATTCTAAGGTAGCGTACGAAATGATGATGATGATGTCATCTTTTTGAACTTTTCTTGCTGCCGGACCATTTAGGGTTATTACGCCAGAATTTTTTTCGCCTTTGATGGCGTAGGTGTCAAAACGTTCTCCGTTGTTAATGTTTACGATAGAAACTTTTTCACCTTCAATTATATTAGAAGCATCTAATAAGGCTTCATCGATGGTAATGCTTCCGATATAATTTAAATCGGCCCCAGTTACTTTTACTCGATGAATTTTTGATTTTACGACTTGAATTTGCATGCGACAAAAGTAAATTAAATTAATGATATGGTGTCAATCAAACGAATGTTATTGACAAGCACAGCGATAAAAGCACGGTATTTTTTATTTTTATTTTTTCTTACACAAGGCAATAGCGTGGCCTCATCCGCAATTACAAAATATTCTAAAGTAAAAATTGGATTTTTTTCGAATGATTTTTGTACCCATTCACTTACTGAAGTGGCGCTATTCTTTTTAAATTTTTCGTTAGCAATATTTAATGTTTGAAAGATAATGGCGGCTTCATGTCTTTCTTGGATTGATAAGCGCTCGTTTCTGGAACTCATGGCCAAATTATTGGATTCTCTATAAATTGGACAACCAACAACATTGACATTTAAGTTGTTTTTAGCCACCATTTTTTTTACAATTTGCAATTGTTGAAAATCTTTTTCGCCAAAATAAGCGTTAGTAGGTTCTACAATCTCAAAAAGACGTTTTACGATGGTGCCAACACCATTGAAATGACCAGGTCTGAATTTTCCTTCCATTTGGTTTTCTAATCCATCAAAATCAAAAGAGTGAGAAACGGGTTGTCCATCATAAATATCTTCCACCGTTGGAGCATATAAAATAATTTTTGGACTTAAAGCTGTAAGTTTTTTTACATCTTCTTCTAATGTCCTTGGATATTTTGCTAAATCTTCCGGATTGTTAAATTGGGTTGGATTTACAAAAATACTTACAACGGTATTTTCATTTTCCAATAATGATTTTTGCATTAATGCCAGATGACCTTGATGCAGAGCGCCCATTGTTGGAACAAACCCAATAGTGGAATGAGTAGTTTTAATAGATTCCAAAAAGTCTATCAAAGCTGCTTTTCCGTAGAATATATGCATGATGGTATTATTAAAATTAAATGCAAACATAATATTTTAGTTAATAACTGCATAAATTTTTGTAATTTTGCGTGGTTTTTATTACCAATAAACTAAGTAAATTATAATATGAAAGATAAGAGGATATTATATGTATCATCTGAAGTGGTGCCTTATCTCGCTGAAAATGAGGTTTCTTTAATGTCTTATGACGTTCCGAAAATGATCAATGATCAAGGAGGACAGATAAGAATTTTTATGCCGAGATATGGGAATATTAATGAAAGAAGACACCAATTACACGAAGTAATTAGACTTTCAGGGATGAATTTGGTAGTGAACGACTTGGATATGCCGTTGATTATTAAAGTGGCTTCGATTCCAAAAGAAAGAATTCAAGTTTATTTTATCGATAATGACGAATATTTCAAGCGAAAAGCAACCTTTGCTGATGAAGAAGGTGTGATGTACCCGGATAATGACGAACGTGCGATTTTCTTTGCAAAAGGAGTTGTGGAAACCGTTAAGAAACTGAATTGGGTTCCTGATATTATTCATGTTCACGGATGGATGGCAGCTATGTTGCCTATTTATTTGAAACATTATTATAAAAATGAAGCTTTGTTTTCCGAAACTAAGATAGTTACTTCAGTTTATAGTCAGTCTTTTGAAGGAGTCTTGGATGTTGAAATGATCAATAAAGTGAAATTTGACGGCATTCCCAATGAAGCAGTCGTTGAGTTAGAAGTTCCAGATTACGAACACATTATGAAGGCGACGATTTTGCATTCTGATGCTGTAATTATTGCCTCAGAAAACCTATCTTCAAGTTTAACAAAATTTATAGAATCTTCAGGGAAACCTTTTTTACCTTTCGCCCCGAAAGATAAATTCGCGGAAGCGTATACTAATTTCTACAAAAACGAGGTTCTTTAAATTCAACTTTTATTAATAAATATGTACAATACTTCTTTTTTTAAGAAAATGCTAGTTTTAACAAGCGTAATTTTTTTGTATTCGTGTGATAAAGATTACAATACGATTGGTGGAGATTTAATTGGGGATAATCATTTTGATCTTAGCACTTACACATCAAATGTAACAGCTTTCAATCAGAAAATCACCGCTGTTCAGTCTAATAATCTTGCTGTAAACGGGTTGGGAATATATGCAAATCCTGCTTTTGGTACAACAACTGCTAGTTTTGTGACCCAATTAGGTTTGGGAACTTTAAGCCCTGTAATTGGAGCTAATCCGGTAATTGAAAGTGTTGTTTTGACAGTTCCGTATTATAGCACTATAAAAACTACTAATACTGATGGCAGCCATGTTTATGAGTTAGATTCTATCTACGGACCTAGTGATGCAAAAATTAAATTAAGTGTTTACGAATCTGGATATTATATGAGGGATTTAGATCCTGCCGGTGGATTTCAACAAGCACAAAGATATTACACCAATCAAAGTACTGATTTTAACGATGTAAAAGTTGGAAATCGCTTGAACGATGATAGCAGTGTTGGTCAAAACGATGCTTTTTCTTTTGATGCTAATGAATTTACAGAGACCACTAAAGATGCAACTACAAATGTAGAAACTACTACGCGTACGGCTCCTGGAATGCGATTGAGCTTAAATAAAAGTTTTTTTGACGCAAAAATTATACATGCATCAGCTGACAAGTTAGCTACCAATGATGTTTTTAAAAATTATTTTAGAGGTTTGTATTTTAAAGTAGAAAACTCGGGAAGTACTGGTAACTTAGCGATGCTTAATTTTAAATTAGGAAAAATTACCATTAAATACAAGGAAGATTTAGCATCAACAACTGTAGGCGGAGCACCTACAAGAGTGGATAAGTCAATTGTGCTTAACATGACTGGAAATTCAGTAAGTCTGCTGGAGCAAAGTAATACAAATACAGCATATGCTAACGCGACAGCTACTCCGGATGCTACTCTTGGTGACGAAAAGTTATATTTAAAAGGAGGAGAAGGTTCAATGGCAATTTTAAATTTATTTAGTACTCCAGGGGAACTTGCAACCATAAGAGCCAACAATTGGTTAATTAATGAAGCAAATCTTGTGTTTCATATTGATGCCGCTGCAATGGCGAATAGTTTTGAACCTAACCGGATTTATTTGTATGACTTGACTAATAATAGACCGGTTGTTGATTATTTTAATGATGCGACGACTGGTACCAATGCAAAAAATGGAAAAACTATTTACGGCGGTTATATAAATAAACAAACTAGCGGTAAGGGATTGACTTATAAAATCAGAATTACGAATCAGATCAGAAATTTGATAAAAAATGCAGATTCAACAAATGTAAAGTTAGGTCTTGTAGTTACAGAAGATATAAATACAAGCACTTCGCATTATTTGAAAACTCCAAATTCTTTTAGCTCTCAAGTACCAAAAGCTAGTGTTATGAATCCTTTAGGGACTATTCTTTATGGAGGAAAATCTACAGTTCCTGAGGACAAAAGATTGAAGCTTGAAATTTTTTATACAAAACCTAATTAAGTAGAAATTATGTGTGGAATTGTTGGATACATAGGTTATAGAGAAGCGTACCCTATAGTTATTAAAGGTCTGAAGAGACTTGAGTACAGAGGTTATGATAGTGCTGGGGTGATGTTGTATGATGGTGAGAACATAAAACTTTGCAAAACCAAAGGGAAGGTTTCTGATCTTGAAGAGAAAGCAGCCAAGGATATTACTACAAATGGAACTATCGGAATAGGACATACACGTTGGGCTACACACGGAGTTCCAAACGATGTAAATTCTCATCCCCATCTTTCCAATTCAGGGAATTTGGCAATAATTCATAATGGAATTATTGAAAATTATGCACCCTTGAAGGAAGAGTTGATTAAAAGAGGATATGTCTTTTATTCTGACACAGATACGGAAGTTTTAGTCAATCTTATTGAAGAAGTACAGAAAAAAGAAAAACTAAAATTAGGGAAGGCGGTTCAAATTGCATTAAACCAAGTGGTAGGTGCTTATGCTATAGCAGTTTTCGATAAAAATAATCCAGACGAAATTGTGGCAGCCCGTTTGGGAAGTCCGTTGGCAATTGGTGTTGGTGAAGGAGAATTTTTTATAGCATCTGATGCATCTCCATTTATAGAATATACGTCTAATGCCATTTATTTAGAAGATGGTGAAATGGCAATTATTAGATTGCATAAACAAATGAAAGTTCGTAAGATTAAAGATGATACTTTAGTTAATCCTACTATTCAGGAACTTCAAATGAACTTAGAGCAAATTGAAAAGGGAGGATATGACCATTTTATGCTTAAGGAAATTTACGAACAACCAAGTGTTATAAAAGATACTTATCGTGGAAGACTTCATGCAAACGAAGGAATAATCCAAATGGCTGGTGTTGAAGATAATTTAGAGAAATTTCTGAACGCAGATAGGATTATTATTGTGGCTTGTGGGACTTCATGGCATGCTGGTTTAGTTGCTGAATATATATTTGAAGAATTTGCGAGAATTCCGGTTGAAGTAGAATATGCTTCTGAGTTTAGATATAGAAATCCAATTATAAACAGTAAAGATGTAGTAATAGCGATTTCGCAATCTGGTGAAACTGCTGATACTATGGCAGCTATTAAGTTGGCCAAAGAAAATGGTGCATTTGTGTTTGGTGTTTGTAATGTAGTTGGATCCTCTATTTCAAGAGAAACTCACGCAGGGGCATATACTCATGCAGGACCAGAAATTGGTGTTGCATCAACAAAGGCATTTACTACTCAAATTACCGTGTTGACAATGATTGCTTTGCGTTTGGCTAAAGCCAAAGGAACATTATCTCTTTCTGATTTTCATATGTATTTGCAAGAGTTGGAGTTAATTCCCGAGAAAGTTAAAGAAGCTTTGGAAACGAACGATAGAGCAAAAGAAATTGCTGCTACATTTAAAGATGCTCCTAATTGTTTGTATCTTGGAAGAGGTTATAATTTCCCTGTAGCATTAGAAGGCGCCTTGAAACTTAAAGAAATATCCTATATTCACGCAGAGGGTTATCCAGCTGCTGAAATGAAACATGGTCCAATCGCCTTGATAGATGAACATATGCCAGTTGTGGTTATTGCTCCAAAACAAGGTCATTATGATAAAATAGTTAGTAATATTCAAGAAATTAAGTCCAGAAGCGGAAGAATTATTGCAGTAGTTACTAAAGGGGATACTCAAGTTCGTGATCTGGCAGACTATGTGATTGAAATTCCTGAAACCTCAGACGCTTTGTCTCCGCTAATTACTACTATACCTTTGCAGCTTTTGTCTTATCATATTGCTGTCATGAGAGAGTGTAATGTTGATCAACCCCGTAATTTGGCTAAGTCTGTTACTGTGGAATAATTGAACGAAAAGATATAGTACAACCCCGAAAGATTTTTCTTTCGGGGTTTTTTGTTTTGGACAAGTTTTGCTTTAAAAATTGCTAGATTTAATAAGAAATTCATTTAAAAATTTGGATTTTATTAACTTTTATTAAATATCTAAAAATTAATAAAAATTCTGAGATTAATGCAATTTTAATATGCATGCATAGTGAATTTTTGTTATTTAGACTTAAAATTTAACACAATATGATAAATATTAAATAAGGAATTGCACTGATTGATGCGGATTCATTGATAATTATGAAAAATTTAACGCCATTTTTTAATAATATTAAAATTAATTGTACTTTGGCAACATAAATCAAAAAATTTTAACCAAATGAGAATGTATTTACTTTTTTTGTCATTGTTTTTTTGTAGCCTAACATTTGCTCAAAATACAATTTCAGGTATTGTTACAGATAGTAACAATCAACCTATTCCTGGGGCCAACATAAAAATTGTTGGTGAAACCGCTAGTACAATTACTGGTGTCGATGGTGCGTTTACTTTACAATCATCAAAAAAACCTCCTTATGCTATCAATGTCACTAGTGTGGGGTATGGATCGCAAAAAGTAACCGTTTCATCGAATAACCAGAAAGTATCGGTTAAACTTGTTGACGAAGAAACTAAATTAAATGAAATAGTGGTTTCGGCTTCAAGAACTCCTGAGCGAGTTTTAGAATCGCCAGTAACTATTGAAAGAATGGGTATCGCTGAGATTAAAAAGACAGCTTCTCCTTCCTTTTATGATGGTTTAGAAAATTTGAAAGAGGTACAAATGAACACCAGTAGTTTGTCTTTCAAATCTATTAATACTCGTGGATTCGCTACTGTTGCGAATACTCGTTTTATGCAATTAGTTGATGGAATGGACAATTCTTCTCCACTGTTAAACTTTGTGTTAGGAAACTTGATTGGAGTTTCAGAAATTGATGTTCAAAGTGTGGAGCTATTGCCAGGTGCATCTTCGGCTTTGTATGGCGCAAATGCATTCAATGGTATTTTATTTATGAATAGTAAAAGTCCATTTACTAGTCAGGGAATTACGGCTTATGCAAAGTATGGTAAAACTAGCCAAGAAGCAGCAGGAACAAATGATTTTGTTGATTATGGCGTAAGAGTTGCGCATGCATTTGCTCCTTGGTTCGCTGGGAAAGCAAACTTTACTTACATGCACGGAACAGATTGGTTTGCAACAAACTATAATGATAAAACTGTTCAAGGAAGGGATAGAAGTAACCCAAATTATGATGGGATAAATGTTTATGGCGATGAAGTATCTACAAACATTAAGGGAGTTGGGCAATCTTTGGCTTCTTTAGGTTTAATACCAGCTGGAGCTGTAAATTTATTACCTAACTATAACGTAAGTAGAACGGGATATAATGAAGTGAATTTGACGGATAATAAAGCTAGTAATACAAAAATTGACTTCTCGCTTCATTTCAAGCCTTTTGTAAATGATTTCGAAATTATTTGGCAAAGTAAATTTGGTTTTGGAAACGCAGTTTATCAAGGTGCCAACAGATATTACCTGAACAATTTTTTTATGCAACAGCATAAATTAGAAATTAAAGGAAAGAACTTTTTCGTTAGAGGCTATACAACAAACGAAGATGGCGGAAAATCGTATGACATGCTTTTTACTGGTATCAACATTAACAGAGCATGGAAAGATGACAAAACATGGTTTGGTCAATATGCGGGTCAATACATTTCATCTACATTAGGAGGAGCAACTCCAGAGCAAGCACATATTGCTGCTAGAAATGTAGCTGATACTGGTAGATTGATTCCGGGAACTCCAGGATTTACATCGGCATTTAATAAAGTGATTGATGAAGAAAGTGTACTTTCGGGTTCGAAATTGGTTGATAATTCTAAAATATACCATTCAGATGTGAATTATAATTTTAGAGATCTTATAAAATTTGCTGAAATTCAAGTTGGAGGTTCATTTAGAGAATATGAATTGAATTCTCATGGAAGAATTTATACTGATGCCAATGGTCCTATACATTACAATGACTATGGAGCATATACTCAAATAACAAAAAAATTATTGGATGACAGATTGAAATTTACAGGTTCTGTTCGTTACGATAAATCAAAAAATTTCGACGGTAATATTTCGCCAAGAGTATCATTTGTGTATTCAGGAGGAGAAAGAAAAAATCATAATTTCAGAGCATCTTATCAAACTGGTTTCAGAAATCCTTCAACTCAAGATCAATACATTGGATTTAATGTAGGGAGTGCAATATTATTAGGATCAGCTCCTGATAATTTAACTCGATATACTGAAGTTTTGCCTGTTTCTACTGCTGTTGGGCAGGCTTTTGCAGGAGGAACTTCCGTAACAATAAATGGTTTGAATGCTTACAATAACTCCTATACGGCTACATCAGTTGGCGCTTTTTCAGCCACTGGAAACGCTTCGGTTTTAAGAAAAACAAACATTGACTATGTTAAACCAGAGCAAGTAAAAGCATTTGAATTAGGATACCGTTCTTTTATTGATGGTTTTTCAGTTGATTTGAACGGCTATTATAACATTTATAATGATTTTATTGGAAATTTAAATGTAGTAGCCCCTTTATATGGTACAGCACAAGATTCTCCAAGTATGACTCCTAGTGCTGATCCTGGCTTTCAAACTGTACATGCACTTTCTACTGGAAATTTTAGAGCTTTTCAACTATATACAAATACTAACCTAGAAATTAAATCTCTTGGTTTTGGTGTTGGGCTTTCTAAAAAAGTATATAAAGATTTTGAAGTAGGTGTGAATTATAATTTTGCTGAATTTAAATTTGATCAAGAAAAAGATCCAAGTTTTGAAGCAGGTTTCAACACTCCAAAACATAGAGTAAAAGCGTCATTCGGAAACGAAAAATTATTTGACAACTTTGGATTTAATGTAAGCGGAAGATGGAATAGCGAATATTTATGGCAATCTACAATGGTTGATGGTATGATAGCTGCTGCAACGGTTATTGATGCTCAAATCAATTATAATATTTTAAAATTGAAATCAACAATTAAGTTAGGAGCTTCAAACATTGGTGGTAAAGAGTATACTCAAGTATTAGGAGCTGGATTAATTGGACAGCAATTTTTTGCTTCTTGGACTATCAACCCTTAATAAATAGAGTCATTAATAAAAAACACATATAACGATGATAAAAAATTTCAAATGGCTACTATTAGTTTCTTTAAGCTTTGTAGCATGTAATAATGATGAAAACATGGCGCCTGCAGAGGTAGCTGTAACATCCGGTACAGCAAGTTTTACTAAATATGTTGCATTAGGAGATTCATTTGCTGCGGGATACAGCGATGGAGCACTCTTTATCAAAGGGCAACAAGGCTCTTATGCTAATATATTGTCGCAACAATTTGCATTGGCAGGAGGAGGAGACTTTAAAACTCCTCTTACGTCGGATAATAAAGGAGGGTTGCTTCTTGGCGGGAATGTAATTGCAGGAACACGCTTGTATTTTAATGGTGTTGGACCAGTTGCTGTTAGCGGTACTCCAACAACTGAAGTAACAACACGCATTACGGGACCTTTTAATAATTTAGGAGTTCCAGGCGCAAAAAGTTATCATTTAGTAGCGCCAGGTTATGGAAATGTTGCTGGTGTGGCGACTGGTGCTGCAAATCCATATTTTGCTAGATTTGCAACAACTTCCGGGACAACAGTCCTTGCGGATGCTTTGGTGCAAGCTCCTACTTTCTTTTCCTTGTGGATCGGTGGGAATGATGTTTTGGGTTATGCTACCTCAGGAGGTATTGGTGTAAATCAAACGGGAAATTTGAATCCGGCTACTTATGGAGCAAATGACATCACAGATCCTAATGTTTTTGCAAGTGTTTACTCGGGAATGGTTACTAATTTAACGGCGAATGGTGCAAAAGGAGTAGTAGCTAATCTTCCTTATGTGAATACTCTTCCTTACTTTACTACTGTCCCTTTTAATCCTTTAACATCAAAAGTTTTAGGTGGTGGTAGTATTGCTGTTGGAGATGCAACTATAAATGCGCTTAATGCACAACTATACGGGCCATTGAAAGCTGCCTTAACCGCTTTTGGTGCCGGTACTAGAATTAATTTACTTTCAACAACTGCTGCGAATCCTTTGTTGATTAAAGATGAATCATTAACTAATTTATCAGCCCAATTGACTGCTGCTTTTACTCCTTCCCTTGGAGCTCAAACAGCAGCGTTTTACGGAGCGGTTTTCGGTCAAGCTAGACAAGCTACCGCTACTGACTTAGTGGTTTTGCCAGCACAATCTGCAATTGGTGCTGCTCCAACTGCTACTGATTCAGGAGTGGGTTTTGCGCCGCCATCTCCGTTAAATAAATTTGGAATTACTTTCCCGCTTCAAGACAAACATGTTTTAATACCAACTGAGGTTGCGGAAATAAAAGTAGCGACGGATGCGTATAATGTAACTATAAAAGCAATTGCAGATGCAAAAGGATTGGCTTTCGTAGACACAAAAACAATCATGACGCAATTGTCAACTGTTGGAATAGTTAGTAACAGTTTTACTTTGACTTCTACCTACGTTACTGGAGGATCATTTTCACTTGACGGGGTACATCCTAGTCCAAGAGGATATGCTTTAATTGCAAATGCTTTTAGTGCTGCCATTAATGCCAAATATTCTTCAACATTACCAAAAGTGGATTTAGGGTTATACGCAATATTATATCCTGCTTCTTTATAAAAAAAGCTTTGTTAAATTAAATGAAACCACCCGTTTTTAAAACGTGGTGGTTTTTTATTTTTAGTGTTGATTCGTTGCTTTTATTTGTTTCGAATAGGTTTTTAAACAATCCTTTAATTTTTTCATGTTTTTTATAGCAAAAGGTGTTGATTTTTTATTTTAAAAAATTATCTTTGCAAACTGAAAAAAGCGTCTAATCGATAAGTTTCGATTGGTTATATTTCATAAACCTAAATAGCTATTTAATAAATACATAAGTAATGTCAAAAGTAATAGGAAAAGTTGCCCAGATCATTGGCCCAGTAGTTGACGTTGTTTTCAACGGTAAGGATGTTGAACTTCCAAAAATTTATGATTCATTAGAAATCACAAAAAAAGATGGTACATTATTAGTACTTGAAGTACAATCTCACATCGGTGAAAATACCGTTCGTACCATTTCGATGGACTCAACAGATGGTTTGAGTAGAGGTTATGAAGTAGTTGGAACAGGAAATCCTATCCAAATGCCAATCGGTGCCGATGTTTACGGTCGTTTGTTTAACGTAATTGGAGATGCCATTGATGGTTTAGGTAATTTACCAAAAACAGGAGAAAACGGTATGTCTATTCACAGACAAGCGCCAAAATTCGAAGATTTGTCAACTTCATCTGAAGTTTTATTTACAGGTATTAAAGTAATCGATTTAATTGAGCCTTACTCAAAAGGGGGTAAAATTGGATTGTTCGGTGGTGCTGGAGTTGGTAAAACAGTATTGATTCAGGAGTTGATTAACAATATTGCAAAAGGTCACGGTGGACTTTCCGTATTCGCAGGAGTAGGAGAAAGAACACGTGAAGGAAATGACTTGCTTCGTGAGATGTTAGAGTCAGGAATTATAAAATACGGAGATGAATTCATGCACTCTATGGAAAATGGAGGATGGGATTTATCTAAAGTGGATATGCCAGGAATGAGAGAGTCTAAAGCTACTTTCGTTTTCGGACAAATGAATGAGCCACCAGGAGCTCGTGCTCGTGTAGCACTTTCTGGATTGTCTATCGCTGAATATTTCCGTGATGGAGCAGGAACTGATCAAGGGAAAGACGTTTTGTTTTTCGTGGACAATATCTTCCGTTTTACACAAGCAGGTTCTGAGGTATCAGCACTTTTAGGTCGTATGCCATCTGCGGTAGGTTACCAACCAACATTGGCTACTGAAATGGGTGCAATGCAAGAACGTATTACATCAACAAACAAAGGTTCTATTACATCTGTACAAGCGGTTTACGTTCCTGCGGATGATTTAACGGATCCGGCTCCGGCTACAACTTTTGCTCACCTTGATGCTACTACTGTATTGTCTCGTAAAATTGCTGAGTTAGGTATTTATCCTGCAGTTGATCCATTGGATTCAACTTCAAGAATCCTTACTCCTCAAATTTTAGGTGATGAGCACTATGACTGTGCTCAAAGAGTAAAAGAAATTTTGCAAAAATACAAACAATTACAAGATATCATTGCGATCCTTGGTATGGAAGAGTTATCAGAAGAGGATAAATTAGCCGTTTCAAGAGCGCGTCGTGTACAACGTTTCTTATCTCAACCTTTCCACGTTGCTGAGCAATTTACAGGATTGAAAGGGGTGTTAGTTGATATTAAAGACACTATCAAAGGATTTAACATGATTATTGATGGTGAATTAGATCACTTGCCAGAATCAGCTTTCAACCTTAAAGGAACTATTGAAGAAGCTATCGAAGCTGGAGAAAAAATGTTAGCGGAAGCTTAAAAATTATAAGTTATGAGTTATGAGTTATTTCAATTTTTGAAAACTCATAACTCATAATTCAAAACTCATAATTATGTTATTAGAAATAGTATCACCAGAAGCAAAATTATTTTCAGGAGAAGTAACTTCAGTTACCTTACCTGGGATCGACGGAAGTTTCCAAATATTGAATCATCATGCTCCAATTGTTTCTATATTAGGAAAAGGAGTAGTTAAAATTGCAGCTTCAAGCTTTCATTTTGGCAAAGATGTAGCTAGTAAGTTTACTAAAATAGATGAGCAAAATTACACACTGGCTATTGTTTCAGGAACAATTGAAATGAAAGACAATAAAGTTATTATTTTAGCCGACTAAAATAATTTCGATAATTTAAATTTAAAGCCTAACGTTACTGTTGGGCTTTTTTTATGTCCAATCCCAAAGCATAATATTCCAAATAACACCTTCTTCTTCATAACTTTCTATCGTTTTGAAACCTATAGATTCATGGGCTTTCATGGAGCGTTGATTTATCTCGGCAACTTCTGTGATTAAATAATCAAATTCATGTTGAAGTTGCGTTCTGTAAAAGTCATATAATCCTCGAAATATTCCTTGTTTCCTATAGTTTTTATCTACGCAAACTTGTCCCATTATTACGTATGATTTGTCACTTGGTAATAAAGAATCAATTCTTTCAAACATTGGAATAAGAACTGGAATTTCATTTCTAAAACTGGAAAGCATAACTAATGCGAAACCCACCACTTTCTCCTCTTCTTTGGCAATAATATGAGCGCAAGCAGTATTCATTTGTTCTAATAATGCAACGGTATGTTGAACGGTAACAAATCCTTCTCGTAGCTTTTCTTCGGTAGTGATAATCTGCGAGCTGTTGTTTAATTGTAAACTTCTGATTTGTTGCAACTCGTTTAGATTTGCGGCTCTTTTATAAATTATAGATTTCATACTAGTTAATTTTCGTCAGATTGCAATATTGAAAATACTAAAAAATGCAATTTTTTTAGTCTCTTTCCATTTTTAAATTGGTTTCAGCATAATAATTTTCATTGTATTTTCCTGCAACTACGAGCGCTCCAGAAATTAAAACGAGATTTTTGATGATATACTGTCCAATCAAAGTGGGGCAAAAAGGAAAGGTGTCAAAACAAATTGTTTTTAAAATAAAGATTGGAAAAAGAGTAACTGTCATATGTAGCAATAGCAATACAATAGCATAGGGGATGAATTTTTTTATGAGTAAACCAAGTCCGATTATTACTTCACACACCCCAAGTATTGGAATAAATATTTCTGGTCGAAACCAATAGACGGTTTGTTCGACAAGTTCACCGGCAGGACTCATTCCGAAGATTTTTAGACCGCCAAACCAGATGTAAACTACTGCCAGTGCGATGCGCATAAAATTTACGCTGTGCTTTTCCATTTTTTTACTAAATAGAAAATATAGAGAATGGAAAGAAATTTTCATATTAAATTTTTTATCAAAAATGAAAGTAGTTATTGTATTTAATAATTGACATTTTTTAAATAGTAAACCTAACAGGTTTCCAACGTCTGTTAGGTTTATTGTTGATAAATTAAAACAAACCATTTGAACAAATTATCAACGTATTAATTAACTTTATTCCGTATCGTATTTCGTCGCCGTGACAGAAACTAGACTATTTTAATGCAATTACTTGAAATTTAGTATTGTAATATTTTTGCCTTTGTCTTTTTGGATTAATTGAAAGAATTCAGTAATTAATTTATATTTTTGGATGCATTGTAACTTTCATTTTTTTAGCTAAACTAAATCGATACGTGTATCCAAAATTTAGAGAATAATCAGCAAAAGCGGCATCACCTTGTACATGAACATATTTAGCTGGGTCCGTGATTACGGAATTTTGTAAATCCTGGCTTGCAATATCTGCAGCACTTTGAACGCGGTTTTTAACAACATTGTAAGGAATGAACAAACTGAAACCATGATTGCCTAATCGATATGAAAAACCATATTCAACGGCAATTACATATCCGGGACGGCGATAAGCCACTTGTCCTCCAAATGCATCGTAAGCAGGAATTCCTTCAAAACGACCTGCTAACGAAACGGTTAAGTTCTGTTGCTTATCTACTGTGGTCATTAATCCTGCACGGCCAAAATACTGATCTGGAGAAGCATAAATATTATAGCCATTTAAAACCCCAAGTGTATTTCCGTTTTTATCCTTAACAACTGTTGGAGCCGATTTAAAACTGCCATTGGATTCTCGTGGATTAAATAAATAATACCCATTTGCAAATCCATATAAAGAGCCTGTTAATTTTCGGAATGCTTGTAATTCTACTGAGATACCAATTCCTCCGTCACCGGGCTGAATGGCTTGGTCCATAACCACATTTTTAGTAGTTCCGTCTGCTTGTGGAGCGTCATCTGTTTTGTCATGATTACCGGTGTTTAATTTTACACCTAGGCCAACCATTATATTTCCTTTTTCTTTTTTTTTAGGGTCAAAAACCCAGTAATTGACGCTCAATCTAGCATCGGCAATACCTTGCGCGTATACACTATAACGGAATGTGTTTTTTACAGGCGTTGTTTGCTTTAAGACTTGTGAACGTTCATTGTTTACGTATGGTAATGTGGCGTTTAATTGAATGCGGTCCGTTAATCCATAGGAGATGTTTAAATCGACCGCGTGGGAATATATATTTACGGCATTACCACGCTCTTTTCCGTTTTCATCAAAACCGCCACCGGTTAACTGGCGTTGCGGTTGTTCTTCCTTCCCAACAAAATGTCTCCATGAGTGAAAATAACGATAATTTACCCCTACTTGGAATTCTCCTTTATCTAAATTATAAGAATTAGAGGAGTTCATATTTTGGCCTCCCATTTGGCGAACAGCGACGCAACCCTGGGCGGTTATTTTTTCAGTTTGAAGAGTAATTAAAATGAATGCTATAAAAATGAATGCCGAATATAATGAGAATGAAGTTTTCAAAGGTTTTGTTTTAATAGTTAAATGGAATGTAAAGAAGGATGACCTCAACTTCTTCAAGATAGAGAAGGTGATGTGCACAATCAAATTAAGTGAGTTGTAGATCTTACTGTTGTAAAAGGCAGAGCTTTTTTTGGCGCAAGCCGTAAAATGGGAATCATGATTTTTACAAGACAAATAGAATTTGAAATATTACTTTTTAAAATCTATTTTAAAGGTATAATCAAAATAAGTCTTGATTTTAAAAGCTAAAGGTCAATAATCTAATTAAAAATATAAAAATACACTTTCGTTTCCTCCATTAAAATAATGGATTGGGAAATAAACACAAAATATTATTTTGTATTTCTAAAAGTAAAAATTTCAATAAATTTTTAGAATAAATCGTTTGTTTTAGCTTCACAAAATTCATGAATTATCGTGAATTTGCAGTTTTCTAAAAGTTTTGATTTTGCGTAAACAATAAGTGGAATTAAGCGACGTCCGGTGGAGTATACGATAAAGAAAGGTATCCGGAATCCAAAGCCTTATTTGGTGTAATGATAAGTGCAATTGAATTCAAATCTGTTTTTGCTGAAAAATCGACACAAATCGTGCTGTTCGGGATATAATCTGGAAGAAAAGATTTGAGTAGTTTTTTTGAAGGCCCTTCTTTTGAAGGTGCGCTATTGAATAATTGATTGTCAACAATTTCTTTTAAATCTTTGCCGATTACGTCGCCGTAAGAATTACGTAAATAATATAAACTCAGTATGTTGTTTTGAATTCTTTTCTTAAAAATGTGATAGCTTTTGTTATTTATAATTACATTTTCATTTACGTATTCAAAATCGGTGTCTTCAACAAACGAATATAAAGAGGCATTTAATTGAATTACTTGAAGCTCTGAACTGGGCATTTTTTCCATATTGGATACCCACGTTTGCTCTTTTTGGTAGGCAAACATCGCATAGTATCCAAGCACATTGTAAAACAACGTAGCTAATAAGAAAAGTGATGCAATTCGTTTCATATGTGCCGAAAGTAGAAAACTATTTTGTACTCAAATGGGTTTAATTGAAAAATTAAGATGATTTTAACATAAGTTTAACAATGGTTAAAATCGAAACCGTTTTCGTAAAAATTTATCAGTATTATTTTGATTACTATTGGTTTGATTGTTAATTTTTGGAGAATTTTGTTTTTATAAGTGTAATTTTGTTTTTAGAATTAAAATGATTCTTTATCGCTGATTATTTGCCAAAATCAGCAAAGAATATTGATAAAATTTATAAACCGAAAAAGATGCTTATTTTTGATGCGTATGAAACAATTTCCAAAAAATCTATCCGCTAAACTTGCAACTCGAAAAGAAAATAAATCTTTGAGGCAATTGTCTTTGACTTCGGATTTAATTGATTTTGCTTCGAATGATTATTTGGGATTGTCCAAGTCGGAAGCCATTTTTGATGAAACGCATCACTATTTGTTAGGTAAGAATTTAAAAATAAATGGGGCGACAGGTTCGCGTTTGCTTTCCGGAAATCACCGCCTATATCAAGAGACAGAAAGCTATATTGCTCAGTTTCACAAATCAGAATCGGCTTTAATTTTTAATTCTGGCTATGATGCCAATGTTGGTTTTTTTAGTTCGCTTCCGCAAAAAGGAGATTTGATTCTATACGATGAATTGTGTCATGCCTCTATTAGGGACGGAATCTTACTGTCGAATGCGAAAGCGTATAAGTTCAATCATAACGATTTTGAGGATTTAGAAAAATTGATTTCTAGGAATCCAGACACCACTATTTATATCGTCACCGAGTCTGTTTTTTCGATGGATGGTGATTGTCCAAATCTACAAGAATTGGTTTCGGTTTCAACTAAACACAAATGTTATCTAGTTGTTGATGAAGCGCATGCTTTGGGAGTTTTTGGTTCGTCAGGCGAAGGATTCGTTCAAATGCTGGGATTGCACGATCACGTTTTTGCCCGAATTATGACTTTCGGGAAAGGATTGGGATGTCATGGAGCCGCGATTTTAGGCTCGGTTGAATTGAGGGATTATTTAGTAAATTTTGCCCGAAGTTTTATTTATACCACAGGGCTGTCGCCACATTCGGTTGCCACGATTTTGGTTGCTTATCAAATTTTAGAAAAAGATAAAAAAAATATTCAAACGCTTAGAGAAAATATTATTCATTTCAATCAGGAGAAGAATTTATTTGGATTAAAGCCATTGTTTGTCAGAAGCAAATCAACAATACAATCAGCTATTATTCCTGGAAATGAAAAAGTAAAAGTAATTGCTAGCCAGTTCCAAGAAAAAGGATTTGATGTAAAAGCCATACTTTCGCCTACTGTTCCAGAAGGTCAAGAACGTCTGCGCTTTTGTTTGCATAGCTATAATTCAAAGAAGGAAATTTCGGAAGTCTTAGCTTTGTTGATTACTTTTGTTTTTTAGCCACAGATGAAACGGATTTTAACGGATTAACACATGTCTAATATGGCAAATTTGCTTCACGAATCAATTACAAATGTAATTTTAAAAGTTTATTATGAAGTTTATAATGAATTGGGTTCCGGATTTCTCGAAAAAGTATATCAAAATGCCATGTATTTTGAATTAATATCTTTAAGATATAAAGTTGAAGCTCAAAAACAAATTAAAGTATATTTTAAAAATCAATTGGTTGGAGAATATTATTCTGATTTACTTGTTGAAGACAAAGTAATTGTAGAATTGAAACTAACAGAATTACTGATGAATATTCATATTGCTCAAATAATGAATTATTTAAAGGCAACATCAATTGAAGTTGGATTGTTATTAAATTTTGGAGAAGAACCGGAGTTTAAAAGACTAATCTTTACAAACGATAGAAAAATTAATATAAAAAATCAGCGATAATCCGTTCAATCCGTTTTATCCGTGGCTAATACTATGAAACTATTTATTACAGGAATTGGAACCGACGTGGGCAAGACCATTGCTTCGGCCATTATAACAGAGGCTTTAGAAGCTGATTATTGGAAACCCATACAAGCGGGTGATTTAGAAAATTCTGACAGTCATAAAGTCAAATCGTTTTTGTCTAATAAAAAGACGGTGATTCATCCGAATAGCTATGCTTTGAACACACCGGCTAGTCCACATCTCGCGGCAGAATTAGACGGGATTACCATCGATTTGAAGAAAATTGTAGAACCGAAAACAGCTAATCATTTAGTGATCGAAGGTGCGGGAGGTATTTTTGTGCCATTAAATGAGAATGATTGTGTTATTGATCTGATACAGCCCGATTATAAAGTGATTGTGGTTTCCAGACATTATTTGGGAAGTATCAATCATACATTGCTTACGATAGAAGCCATGCGAAACCGAAATATTAAAATCGCAGGAATTATTTTTAATGGTGATGAAAATAAAGCTACAGAAAGCATTATTTTGAGTAAAACCGGCGTAAAATGCATCGGTAGAATTGAAGAAGAGCCGTATATTGATCCAAATGTAATCAAAGAATATGCAGACAATTTTCGTGAAAATCTTTTGAGTTTATAATTATGAGTAGTACAAATATTCCCCCTTCGGGGGCTAGGGGGCTTATAGAAAGAGACAGCCAATATCTTTGGCATCCGTATACCCAACATAAAACGGCAGCTTTACCAATTGCCATCAAAAAAGGAAAAGGCGCTTTGCTTTGGGATGAAAATGATAAAGAATATATTGATGCAATTGCTTCTTGGTGGGTTAATCCGTACGGACATTCGAATAAATTTATTGCCGATGCGATTTATAAGCAACTCACTACTTTAGAGCACGTTTTATTTGGCGGATTTACACATGAACCTGCTGTTATTTTGGCTGAAAAGCTGATTGAAATTTTGCCAGAAAACCAACAAAAAATATTTTTTTCGGACAATGGCTCTACCGCAGTTGAAGTAGCGATAAAAGTAGCATTGCAGTATTTTTTCAATAAAGGAGAAAAGAAGACTACCATTATTGCTTTTGAAAATGCTTTTCATGGTGATACTTTTGCAGCGATGGCAGCAAGCGGAATTTCATTTTATACCCAGGCTTTTCAGGGAATGTTTATTGAAGTGGTGCGGATTCCGGTTCCGGTTAAAGGAATGGAGCAAGAAAGTTATGACACGTTACAATCGGTTATAAAAAACAACAATTGTGCTGGTTTTATTTTTGAGCCTTTGGTTCAAGGAGCCGCAGGAATGGTGATGTACGAACCGGAAGCTTTGGATGAATTAATAAGAATTTGTCAGGAGAATAATGTCCTTACCATTGCCGATGAAGTTATGACGGGCTTTGGAAAAACGGGAAAAACGTTTGCAACGGATTATTTGGTGGAAAAACCAGATATGATGTGCCTGTCCAAAGCGTTGACCGGAGGAACAATTCCTATGGCAATTACAACTTTTACTCAGGATTTATTCGATGCTTTTTATGATGATGATATTAATAAAGCATTATTTCACGGACATACTTTTACCGCGAATCCAACAGGTTGTGCAGCAGCACTAGCAAGTTTAGCATTGTTACAAACCAATGAAATGCAAGAAAATATTTCTCGGGTAAATAAAAGCCATTTGGCCTTTCAAAAAAGAATAAAGAAACATCCCAAAGTTACTACAACACGAGTGCTAGGAGTTATTTTTGCATTAGAAATAAAAACTGAAAGTTCGGCCAGTTATTATGGAACCTTACGCAATAAACTCTACGATTTCTTTATTGAAAACGGAGTGATTTTGCGTCCGGTTGGTAATATTGTCTACATTTTGCCACCGTATGTTATTAGTGATGAGCAGTTGCAAAAAGTGTATCAAGTGGTCGAAAAAGCGCTTGATGTAGTTTAGTTATTGCCCGTAGATAACACAGGTCAAAACGGTTTTTCGCAGCTTAAAAGAATAAAAATTCGTTTTTATCCGTATTATCGGTGATATCTGTGTGCCAATTTCACGAAAAACTTTGCGACCTTTGCGGTAAAATAAAAAAACATCTTGTCCAAAAAAATTTCAATAACAGCTATTGCTTCCATTTCGCCATTAGGTAATTCGCCAGAAACTATTTGGGAAAATTATCTGAATAACGAGCATTGTTTTACCGAACACAATTTAGACCATAAAAAAACACTAGTAGCTGTGCTCGATACTGATTCGGGACAAATAATTGAAGCCTTGCGACAATCAGATAATAAATATAAATCGTTAGATAAATCGGTTTTATATGCTATGGCAGCTTCGCGTAAAGCTATAGAAAATGCGGGCTGGACTCAAAATGATGTTTTTGGAATCAATATTGGTTCGTCTCGCGGTGCAACTGACTTATTCGAAAAACACCATCAGGAATATTTAGAAAATGGAAAAGCACATACTTTAGCTTCGCCTACAACAACCTTGGGGAATATTTCTTCTTGGGTTTCGCATGATTTACAAAGTTCAGGTCCGGAAATTTCACATTCTATTACTTGTTCGACTGCTTTACATGCTGTATTAAATGGAGTGGCTTGGCTCAAAGCCGGAATGTCTGATAAATTTTTGGTAGGAGGGAGTGAGGCTCCGTTAACCGATTTTACAATTGCTCAAATGCGAGCGCTAAAGATTTATTCCACTAGTGAGGAAAAGTACCCAAATCGCGCATTAGATTTAGAAAAAAAACAAAGCACTATGATTCTTGGTGAAGGTGCTGGAGTTTGTTGTCTCGAAATAGGCGCAAGTGAAAACGTTTTGGCTTATATCGAAGGGATAGGATATGCCACAGAAATTCTGGAACATAATATTTCGATTTCTGCAGAAGCGACTTGTTTCCAGAAATCAATGAAGATGGCTTTGCAAGATGTAGATCCTTCTGAAGTGGATGCAATCGTTATGCATGCTCCCGGAACTATAAAAGGTGATTTAACCGAATATCGCGCAATTGAAAAAGTCTTTGGTTCGAATCTTCCTTTGCTAACTACCAATAAATGGAAAATAGGACACACTTTTGGCGCCTCTGGAATATTGAGTTTAGAATTGGCCGTGATGATGATGCAACACAATACCTTCATTGGAGTTCCTTTTGCAAAAGCACAAACTCAAACAAAACCTATCAAAAAAGTGTTGATAAATGCAGTTGGTTTTGGAGGAAATGCGGTTAGTGTTTTGTTGTCCCTCTAAAATAGTTCCTCTATAAAACTTCCAATTCCTTTACTTTTTCGTAAACCAAATTACTCTCAAAACCTCTACGGAGTAAATAATCACAAAATTTTTTTCTCTTTTTTAGCGAATTTGTTTCTCGTATGGATTCCCAATGTCTTTCGGCGAGCTTGTGAAATGTTGTGGCATATTCTTCTGCAGTAATTTCTTTTAAAGCAATATTAATTAATGTTTGGTTTATTCTTTTTGACTTCAGCTCGTTTACAATTCTGATTTTCCC